>LSLI01000057.1 GCA_001577345.1 Candidatus Gallionella acididurans | reverse complement strand
CATCTACAAGGCAGTCATCACCCGCCTCGAGCCCAGCCTCGAAGCCTGTTTCGTCGAATACGGCGGCAACCGGCACGGCTTCCTGCCATTCAAGGAAGTAGCCCCGCAGTATTACCAATCCGGCAGCGGCAACCGCCCCTCAATCAAGGAAGCCTTGCGCGAAGGCCAGGAATTGCTGGTGCAGGTGGAAAAAGACGAGCGCGGCAACAAGGGCGCGGCACTGACCACTTACATCAGTCTGGCCGGCCGCTATATCGTGCTGATGCCAAACAACCCGAGCGGCGGTGGCGTATCGCGCCGCATCGAGGGCGAGGAGCGCAACGAGTTGCGCGAAGTGCTGTCCAACGTCGCGGTTCCGCAGGGCATGAGCATCATCGCGCGCACCGCCGGCATCGGGCGCAACGAAGAAGAACTGCAGTGGGACCTCGACTACCTCAAGCAATTGTGGGATGCGATCGAGGGTGCGGCACAATCCGAAAAAGCCCCTTCGCTGATCTACCTGGAAAGCAGCCTGGTGGTGCGTGCGATCCGCGACTACTTCAATCCCGAAATCAGCGAGATCCTGATCGACACCGAGGAAGTCTACCAGCAGGCATTAGCCTTCATGAGCACGGTGATGCCGAGCAATATCAGCCGCATCAAGCGCTACGAAGACGACGTGCCGTTGTTCTCGCGCTTCCAGATCGAGCACCAGATCGAATCCGCCCACGCGCGCGAAGTACGCCTGCCATCCGGCGGCGTGATCGTCATCGACCATACTGAAGCACTGACCGCGATCGACATCAACTCGGCACGCGCCACCAAAGGCTCGGACATCGAAGCGACCGCATTCAACACCAACCTTGAGGCGGCGGAAGAGATTGCCCGTCAGCTGCGCTTGCGCGACTTGGGCGGCCTGATCGTGATCGACTTCATCGACATGGAAAACACCCGCAACCAGCGCGACGTGGAAGACCGGTTGCGCGACTCGCTGCGCTATGACCGCGCCCGCGTGCAGACCGCAAAAATCTCGCGCTTCGGCCTGCTGGAACTGTCCCGCCAGCGTCTGGCGCCCAGCCTGGGTGAAGGCAACTCTATCGCCTGCCCGCGCTGCAGCGGCATCGGCCACATCCGCGGCATCGAGTCTTCAGCGCTGCATATCCTGCGTATCATCCAGGAAGAAGCAATGAAGGAAAGCAGCGCTGCGATACATGTGCAAGTGCCGGTGGATGTCGCAACGTTCCTGCTGAACGAGAAGCGCGCCGACATATTCCGCATCGAATCGCGCCTGAAAGTCGGCATCACGCTGATCCCCAACCCGCACATGGAAACGCCCAACTACAGCATCAACCGTTTGCGTCAGGATGACATGACCAGCGATGTATTGCAGGCAAGCTACAAGCTGGTGGAAAAACCGGTCGAAGAAAAACCGCTCACTGCGGCCCAGGTTCAGCAAAAAGCCACTCGCGCGCAGGCCGTGGTGCAGGGCGTCACGCCGATGCAACCGGCGCCGATGAAGGCCGAAGCAGCCCAACCCTCGATGTTCGGCAAGCTCTTCGCCTGGATCAAATCCTTGGGTGAAGAAGATCAGCCCAAAGCCAGACCGGCGGCCAGCAGGCCACGCAACGCCCAGCGCCCAGAACGCGGCGAGCGTCCCGAAAGCGGCAGCAAGCGCCGTGACCGCGGCGGTCGCAGCGAACGCCCCGAACGCGGTGAACGCAGCGAAGGCGGCAATAATCGCGACCGCAATGAACCGCGCGCCAAACCGGCCCAGGCCGATGTCGCAGCCAAGCCTCAGGAACCGCGCCAACCCAAGCAGCCGCGCCCGCAGCGCAATGCCGAAGCGAAGCACGTGCTCGAGAATCAGACATCAACTGCCGCAATCGAACAGGTTGACGAGAACAATCAGCCACGCGAGGGTGCCCGCCGTCGCGGTCGTCGCGGTGGACGCCGCGAACGTGAAAATCGCGAGGCCGTCCCACAGAACGCCGCTTCCGATACACCCGTCAGCGTCCAACAAGCTGCAGCTCAGGCCGCACCGGTGGATGCAGCAGCGACAGAATATATCGCCTACCCTGATGAATACGTCAAACCCAGCGAGTATGTTGCCTTGCCATCGACATTCAGCCCCGCCCTGCCGGCTGTTGTGGCACCGGCTCTTCCTGTACAGGCACCGCCACCCGCACCCGTAACCACGACACGGGGCAATGGTTATGATCATCTGGTTCAGATCGAAACCGATCCGGTCAAACTTAACTCAGTTACGCAACCTGCCGCTTCCCGCATGGACAGGCAATCGCCGCGCCGCCGCATACGCCAGCATGAAGTATATGTAGAGAATGAACCGCTGGTGCAAATCGAGACACAACATACCCCTGAGTAATACCGGGTAAATTTGTCCCTCAAAAATAGAAAGCCGCACGACGAAAATCGTGCGGCTTTCTTATTTGCAAATGCCCTATCCCGAAAAATGCCGGCGGCGTATCTCTTCCAGCAATCCCTGCGCGGCATCTTCGACCATATCCAGCACATGTTCAAATCCATCCTCACCTCCATAATACGGGTCAGGCACTTCCCGCTCGGCATGATGACGCGCATATTCAAGGAACAGCCGCGTCATGGCATTGCTGTCGGGCGTAGCCAAGCGTTGCAAGATACCGAGGTTGGAACTGTCCATCGCGAGCACATAATCGAAACGGCGAAAATCCTCGCGGCAAACCTGGCGTCCGCGCAGCTTGCTCATGTCATAACCGCGCTGCAATGCCGCCCGCTGCGATCTCAAATCAGGCGGATCGCCGACATGGTAAGCATGTGTCCCCGCCGAATCGATCAATATGTGCTCTGACACGCCGGCACTCTCGACGTAATGACGAAACACCGTTTCCGCTGTGGGTGAGCGGCAGATATTTCCCATGCATACAAACAAAACGCTTATATTTTCTTTATTCTTGGCTGCCATTTATATACGGAAGGATGGTTCAAACCATCATCAAAGATCGTTGATGATGCGTTCCCTGGCCTTCTTTGCCTCATCTTCAGTAATCAAGCCCTTGCTCAGCAGATCCTTGATTTTGTCCAGGCGCTGCTCCACGGTTTCGTTGCTGTGCGGAGCATTCCTGGATACCGTCGGCGATGGATTCAGATCGCCGCAGTCCAGCTTGACGCGCAACCCGGCGTTGATGATGTCCGCGTTGACCGCCTTGGTGACATCGGCGCATCCCGCCTTTTTGAGCGTCACTTTGCCGTACAGGGATAGCTTTTCTTTCGGATAGAGGTTAGGAAAGACATCCGTGTTGCTGATCTTGGTCGGCGTGACGCCGTGATCTTCACCCATCACGTAGACCGTCGCCCCGGGCGGGTCGGATTCAATCCTGATGGGGTTATTTCCCGAACCGGTAAAGAACCCCCCCATGCCGTTGCCACTCATTGACGAGCAACCCGCAGCAAACACGACAGTGGAAAGTGTAAACACCGTTCCCGATAATTTCAAAAACATGACTCCTCCGATTCTGATGGTGCATTAATGACGGTTCATATCCGCTAAAATCCGCGCCGAGTTTACAGGTAATTTTAAAATCACACTATTGGCAAGTGGCCGCGGAATGCATCCATCCAGGCATCAAGGTCATGACTTGTTTTTTACTCAGGAATTTATACACAGCGACTTTGCCAGACGATTTCCTTAAACCATGCACTCGCCGGCACAAAATATTACTTGACCAGTTAACTCGGGTTAATTACCATTACCCCATTACAATTATCTGGAGACTCACAAATGGAAATCCCCACACGCGACGGCGACGGCTATCTCGAGAGCATGAGTGACTGGACACCTGAAATAGCCCAGGCCATGGCTGATGCCGACAATTATGAATTGAATGAGCAGAAATGGGCGCACATCTTGAAGGCCCGCGAATTCTACGAAGAATTCGGTACTGTTCCTCCGATCCGTAAATTCGTGAAATATATCGAACAGGACCAAAAGGAAGTTTTTGACCTGTGGATGACCGGCCCGATGAAGCCGATCACCAAATACGGCGGCCTGCCGAAACCCACCGGCTGCGTTTGACCCTCGTTCACGCATACTCGCGCAGTGCCTTTCAACGGGGCACTGCTGAGTTCCCTCGCGCCCCCAATGAACAAACTTGACCGACTGAATTTCGAAAACACTTTCGCCCGTTTGCCGGATAGTTTTCACAGCCGCCTGAACCCCACGCCTCTGCCCGACCCTTATCTGGTCAGCTTCAATGCTGAAGCCGCACGGTTGATCGACCTGGACAGCGAGGAAATATCGCGCAGCGATTTCGCCGGATACTTTACCGGGAATTATTTGCTGCCGGGATCCGAGCCGCTATCCATGCTCTACGCCGGGCACCAGTTCGGCCACTTCGTGCCGCAACTCGGCGACGGGCGCGCGATATTGCTCGGCGAGGTACGCAACCGCGGCGGCGAGCTTTGGGATGTGCAGCTCAAGGGTGCCGGCATCACGCCCTATTCGCGTCAGGGCGATGGCCGCGCGGTACTGCGTTCCAGCATCCGCGAATACCTGTGCTCTGAAGCCATGCACGGGTTGGGCATTCCCACCAGCCGCGCCCTGTGCATTGTCGGCAGCGATGAAGAGGTCTATCGTGAATCCATAGAAACTGCCGCCGTACTGACCCGGCTATCGCCTTCGCATGTGCGCTTCGGTTCGTTCGAGGTGTTTTACCATCGCGGTCAGCATGAACAGGTCGCCACACTTGCCGATTACGTCATCGCCAGACACTTCCCGCATCTTGTGGACGATGCAGACAGGTACCAACTGTTTTTTCATGAAGTCACCCTGCGCACCGCCAGACTGATGGCGCATTGGCAGGCGGCGGGCTTCTCGCATGGCGTGATGAACACCGACAATATGTCGATACTCGGACTGACTTTCGACTACGGCCCGTTCGGCTTCATGGAAAGATACGACCCCGGCTACATCTGCAACCACTCCGATCCGCGCGGGCGCTACGCTTACGATCAGCAACCGCAGATCGGCCTGTGGAATCTCGCCTGTCTGGCACAAGCCCTGTCGCCACTGATCCCTGCCGAACAAGCCCGTGACGTGCTGGACGGCTATGCCCAGGCCTATCACCGGCACTACGCGGAATTGATGGGAGCCAAACTGGGGCTGATCAACGCCGCGCGGGATGACATCCATCTGATAGGGTCGCTGCTGGCATTGATGCACGCCAACCGGATCGATTACACCAACCTGTTTCGCAGCCTGGGTGATTTCAATTCATCGGCGGATGCAACAAATGAAAAGTTGCGCGGCCAGTTCATCGACCGCGCGGCGTTCGATGCCTGGGCTGCGGCCTATCGTGCGCGCCTGCAACAAGCGCCGGTCACGGACAGCGAGCGCAAAACACGCATGGCCGCGGTCAATCCAAAGTATATCCTGCGCAATTACCTCGCGCAGAATGCGATCGAGAAAGCCGAAAAACAACACGACTTTTCCGAGATAGACCGTCTTCTGAAATTGCTTGCCCATCCGTTCGACGAACAGCCGGAGATGGAGAGTTACGCCGCAGCGCCGCCGGATTGGGCGCAACAGATCGAGGTAAGCTGTTCGTCCTGAACGGCGACTGACCGGTTTCTGCCCGGTTGGAGTTAGCTTGTCCTGCGCACAAACAGCGCAGCAACTACTTTTTTGGGCTTGCCGTCCGGCTGCTCAGGTTGTTTTGCGGTAGTGGCGCTTGCGCTCGGCTCGTAAGGTTTGTCGAACCACGGATCATGGCTGGGCTTTTTCGGCGCGGCAGGCCGCGCATGGCTGCGCTCAGCATGCTCACCGCGAGGTGCCTGGCTGCGCTCGGAATGTTCGCCGCGCGGCGCCCTGCTGGTCCTGTTCTGGGCCGCATGCGAAACGACCGCAGTCTCTTTTTCGATCTCTTTCTTGATCAGCTTCTCGATTTCCTTCAGATACTTCTCTTCTTCCGGGGACACCAGCGAAATCGCCTTGCCGGATGCGCCCGCGCGTCCGGTACGACCGATGCGGTGGACGTAATCTTCAGGGGCATGCGGAATCTCGTAGTTAATCACCATAGGCAACTGGTCGATATCCAGGCCCCGCGCGGCAACATCTGTCCCGATCAGCACGGTGACCGTGCCCTGCTTGAAAGCTTCGAGTGCCTGCATGCGTTCCAGTTGGGTCTTGTCGCCGTGGATCGCATCGGCCGCAACGCCCTCCTTCTGCAATTGTTTTGCGAGGCGTCCCGCTGTGAGCTTGGTTTTGGTGAACACCAGCACTTGCGACGCATCGCTGCCGCGCAAAAGTTGCGCGAGCAGCACGTGCTTGTCCGCCTGTTCGACCAGATAGACCTTCTGTGTGACGTTCTCGGCTGTGGCGTTGCTGCGCGCGACTTCGATAAGTTTTGGATTATTCAAAAACTCTGCCGACAGTTTCTTGATCTCGTTCGAAAACGTGGCCGAGAACATCAGGTTCTGGCGTTGCCTGGGCAGCAAAGCAAGTATCCTTTTCAGGTCGGGCATGAAACCCATATCCAGCATCCGGTCCGCCTCATCGAGCACCAGCATCTGCACCTGGTTCAACAGCACCGATTTCATCTCGATATGGTCCAGCAAACGTCCCGGTGTCGCAACCAGCACCTCCACACCCCTTTTCAGATAAGGTGTCTGGGTTTTGATATCCACACCGCCAAACACCACCAGGGACCGCAGGTGACTGTACTTTGCGTAAGCCTTCACGCTTTCTTCCACCTGTATCGCCAGTTCACGCGTCGGCACCAGGATCAGCGCGCGCACCGAATGGCGCGCGGGTGAAGTGCTGGTGCTGGCGAATGGCAATAGTTTTTGCAGCATGGGCAAAGCAAATGCCGCAGTCTTGCCGGTACCCGTCTGTGCGCCCGCCATCAGATCACAACCTTCCAGAACCAGCGGTATGGCCTGGGCTTGTATGGGTGTGGGTGTGGAGTAACCGGATTCGGTGAGCGCCCTGAGGATTTCAGGAGCCAGCTTTAAATCTGCAAAACCAATCGTATTCAATGTTTTATTCTCTGCAAGTTAATGCCGGACCATACGGCCCGCAAGCTCCCATTATACTCCCTGCGATGTACAAAACGACCAAGCCCTGCCCTCCGGTTAAATTACCCTGCCTGCGCCCCGATCAGGCAGCAAAGACCGAACCTGCGGGCTTAATCAACTTATTGAAAAAATTGAATTATCAATCAAGAACGCGACAAAGCCATCACCGGGTCGAGCCGGGCTGCACGGCGTGCCGGCCACACGCTGAACATGATGCCCGTGCCCATGGCCGTTCCAAGGGCGGCCAGCACCGCCCACCAGGGCGCAACCACAGGCAGGGATGGATAGATTTTTCCTATCGCCAGCACCCCGGCTTCACCCAGAATCAAGCCAACCACACTGCCGATACCCGAGAGCAGGATCGCTTCGGCAAAGAATAAATTCCTGATTTGCGCGGCGGTCGCACCCAGCGCTTTGAGCAGACCGATTTCCCTGATGCGCTGGGAAACGGCGATCAGCATCACGTTCATGATCAGAATGCCCGCCACTGCCAGGCTGATCGCGGCGATGCCGCCCACCGCCAGCGTCAACGCGGTCAGGATGCGGTCAAAGGTGGCCAGCACGGCATCCTGGGTGATCACGGTCACGTCGCGCTCGCCGTTGTGGCGGCGCAATAAAATCTGTTCGGCATCACGCTGGGCTTGCGCAATGGCATCGCGGCTTTTGGCTTCCACCAGGATGCGAAACAGGCCGGAAGTATTGAACAGCAAGTGCGCCGAGGCGACCGGCACGATGACGATTTCGTCGGTGTTGAAACCCATCGATTCACCCTGGCTCGCCAGCACGCCAATCACGCGGAAGCGACGATCTCCCAGACGCACCCAGGCGCCGATGGCCCGCTCCTGGCCGAACAATTCGCGCCTGATTTTTGCGCCCAGCACACACACCGACTCGCTGGAATTCATGTCGCCGGTCGGCAGGAATTGCCCCTGCCCCAGACTCATGTGGCGCACCTCCAGCAAATCGCCGGTTGAACCGAGAATCACCACATCGCGGTTGAGTGCGCCCTGGGAAATTTGCGACGAGCCAATAGTCAGCGGGGCAACGCGGCCGATGGCAGTGCTGCGCAACAGGGCTTGCGCATCGTCCAGCGTCAGCTCGCGCGGGATCTGCCCGAGCAACATCCCCGGCCCTATGCCCGCGGTTTCGGTGCGTCCGGGCAGCACGATGACCAGATTGGTGCCCAGCGACGAAAATTGGTTGACAACATAACGGCGCGCGCCTTCGCCCAGGCCGGTCAATACCACCACCGCCGCGACGCCAATGGACATCGCCAGCATCATCAACAAAGTGCGTGCGCTGCTTCCGAGCAAACTGCCGGACGAAAACCGCATGACATCAATCAGCTTCATACCTTGAATACCCCAAAACCCACAGCATCGGACACACGGAACAGGCGAAACAAAACCGGAATGGAATCAACCCTTGTTATGCATTTTGCATCATCGTGTATCAGTGGTTGAATCTGATGCGTCCGCCGGCGCCTTATTCTCGCTGATGATCCGGCCATCCACCATGTGTATCTGGCGCGACGCGCGGCTGCCGATCACCGGATCATGGGTGACGACGATAAGTGCAACGTGTTGCGCGACCAACTGCTCGAGCAGATTCATCACCTCTCTGCCGGTGGCCTGGTCGAGATTTCCGGTCGGCTCATCGGCAAGCAGCACGGCCGGGTGCATGCCGGTCGCCCGTGCGATCGCCACACGCTGCCGCTGTCCGCCGGAGAGTTGATCGGGTTTGTGACCGGCACGGTCCGTCAAACCATAATCTTCCAGCAACTGCTGCACGCGCGCTTTGCGCCGGTCAGGAGTTATGCCGGCAAGAATCAGCGGCAATTCGATGTTCATCGCGGCAGTCAGGCGCGGCACCAGATGAAACGACTGGAACACGAAGCCGACCTTTTCGCTGCGCACCTTGGCTTGCTGCTCATCGCTCAAATCGGTGACGTTACCGCCATCCAGCTTGTAGGTTCCGGAACTCGGCCTGTCCAGCAGACCGATCAGATTGAGCAGGGTGGATTTGCCGGAACCGGACGGCCCCATGATGGAAACATAATCACCCGCGGCGATATTCAGGTCGATGTCGCGCAACGCGGTAACCTGCTGATCGCCGACCGTGAAGCTGCGGCTGACTTTATCCAGCAGGATCATTGGACAGGCTTTTGCTCTTCCGGGCGCACGCGCACCCCGGCCTTGATACCCGCCTGATCGAGCGACATCACGATCCGGTCGCCCCGGTTCAGGCCGGAAATGATTTCGGTATAGTCCCAGTTTGCCAGGCCCGTGGTCACGGCGCGCTCTTCAAGCACGCCATCGGCGCGGTAAAGCAGCACATGCTTGCCTTCCAGCAATGCCTGGGTGGGGATGCGCAGCACATTTTGATGCACGGCATGGACGATCTCCACATCGGCGCTGTAACCCACCAACAGATTTTCATTCTTGGGCGGCTCGATGAATTCAACTTCCACTTCCACGGTGCGCGCCTGCTTCTCGATCTCCAGCACATAGGGCGCGACGCGTTTGACCGTGCCGGCAAAAGACTTGCCCTTGATCGCATCCAGAGTGATGCGGGCCTCCTGCCCCGTCTTGATATCAGCCGCGTCCACTTCATCGATAGGCGCGCTGACGAACATGCAGCTATCGTCGATCAAATCGATAGCCGGCAGGGTTGGAATGCCGGGAGGCGAAGCAGTCGCGTATTCCCCCAGCTCACCGCTGATGTCGGCCACGACACCTGCAAACGGCGCACGCAACACCATGCGCTGCAAGCCGGCATTCGCCACCGCAATCCGGGAATAGCTCTGGTCAATTTGACTGCGCGCGACTTCGCAACCGGCGCGGCTGACTTTGGCTGCCGAGACTTTCTGGTCCAGCCCCTCGGCCGAGATGAATCCCTTCTCCATGAGCAGCTGCGAGCGCGCGGCTTCTTTTTCAGCCAGTTCGGCCTGCACGCAAGCCTGATGTGCCTGGGTCTGAGACGTTCCCAGTTGCTCCTGCGCCAAACGCCGCTGAGCTTCCAGGTCGTTGTTCCACAACTCCAGCAATATCTGGTTGGCCTTTACGCGCTGCCCCTTTTTTACCAGCAGATGCGCGATCTGGCCGCCCGCCGGAGGGGCCAGCTTGGCGCGGCGGCACGCCTTGATGGTTCCCGCGCGGGTGTTGCTCACTGTCGCCTCTACCGTTCCGCGCTCGACCCTGTCCAACCGCACGACCAGGGGTGCGGGACGCGTAAAGTACCAAACCGCAACCGCCAGCAAAACCACTCCCGCCAGCCATGGCAGGTAGCGCAAAGCAGTATTGTGTTTACCCCGCGATAATTCAGCCATGCAAACCCCTTGTTAGTTATTTTCAGCCGATCTGGTTGATCTCGATACTGATATGCACCAACTCTTCGTGGATACTTAGCTGCTGCTTGAAATATTCCGGCGATGCCTCATTATCCGTCGCGAGACTCAGAATGCAAGCGTACTTTCCCTTGCCCACGCGCCAGACATGCAAGTCACTGAGCCTGGCCTTGATCGGCGATGCGGCAATGGCCTCGCGAATTTCAGCCACTATCGGGGCGTTCATCTCGGCATCCAGCAACACGCGGCCGGTATCGCGCAGCAGGCTGTAGGCCCACACCGCAACCAGCACTGCGCCTGCCAGGCCCATCACCGGGTCCAGCCAGCTTGCACCCCACAGCTTGCCGCCAAATAACGCGATGATCGCCAGCACGGACGTCGCCGCATCGGCCAGCACATGCATGTAAGCCGAGCGCAGGTTCAAGTCATGGTGGCCGTGATGGTCATGGGCACCATGCGCGTGATCGTGGTGATGCCCGCCCTTGAGCATCCACGCAGACGCAAGGTTGACCAGCAGGCCGACTATTGCGATGGCAATGGCCTGGTCGTAATGTATCTGGCTGGGCGCAATCAGTCTTTCGAGCGATTGATAGATCATCAAGCCGGCCACCATCACCAGAAAGATCGCGCTGGTATATCCGCCCAGCACCTCGATCTTCCAGGTACCGAATGAAAAGCGCGGATCATGGGCATATTTTCTTGCAAATACATAAGCCAGCAGGGAAAGTCCCAAGGCCACTGTATGCGAACTCATATGCCAGCCGTCGGCCAACAGGGCCATCGAGTTGTAATGCCAGCCGCCGGCAATCTCGATCAACATCATCAACGCGGTAAGGATCGCCACGCGCAGCGTGCTCTTTTCGGCGAGCGGGTTTCCTTCGTCGAATCTGTGTGTGTGTTCCAGGTGATTGGCGGCAGGGAGTGGTGGCATCAGAATAATTCCGGTAGTGTGTTAACGTGCCATAAATAAAACTTGGCTGTTTGTCGGTCAAACGTCAAGGCAACCGAATTCAAGCATCCTGTCATTGTAAATTAATCATTCGTCAGCCGCGCTGAATATAGCGCATAAATTTATGCGGCCCGCGCTGCTGCCGGGGGCTCGACCTTGATGACCGCATTAAACACGATCGCCGACAGGGTACCGGCACAGAACTTTCCGGCTGGCCGCATTGATCAAATGCCCGGCTATTCCATTTACCCGCCCACATCAAGCCAAAGGAATCAAAATGAATGTGAACAAAATGCATATCGCCAATCCCGGGGCCGACCTGATCGCCGGGGAAGAAGATGTAATCGATGAACTTTTGCAACTGGCAGGCGCCAGTGTGCTGGAACTCGGCTGCGGAAAGGCGGAGAAGACCCGCATCATTGCCCAAAAGGCCGCCCGGGTTGTTGCGCTGGAAGTGGACAAAATCCAGCTCGCCAGGAACAGGCAACTCGCGGAACTGCCAAACGTCAGCTTCGGCTATGGCGGCGCCGAAAAGATACCCGCAGCCGACGCGGACTTCGATATCGTTCTGATGTTCAAATCCTTGCATCATGTGCCGGTCGAACTGATGGACAACGCGTTCGCTGAAATTCAGCGCGTATTGAAACCCGGAGGACTGGTTTATATTTCTGAACCGGTCTATGCGGGAGACTTCAACGAAATTCTCCGTCTGTTCCATGACGAAAAGGTGGTGAGAGAAGCCGCATTTGCGGCCGAAATGCGCGCGGTATCCCTGCACCGGCTGGCCCTGGTCACGCAGAAGTTTTTTCTTACCCCCATGCATTTCGCCGACTTCAGGCAGTTCGACGAGCAGGTACTCGGGGTGACTCATACCGAGCACAAGCTATCGCCGGAGCTTTACGAAGAAGTGCGCCTGAAATTCAACCGGCACATGACTCCCGACGGGGCGGATTTTTTCATGCCGATCCGGGCCGATCTGTTCCGCAAGAAAATATCATGACACGGGAGCAGCCCGGCGTTTATCTGCACTCCCGGCAAACACAAAGCACGAATGCTTTACCGAAATTCTGCTTGCGGCAACAAATCCGTGCGGGTAAAGTGCGCACCTCTCATTTTCAGGAGTTGGCCATGGACACTTGCAGTCGATCAAAACCTGAATCGACGGGCACGTCCTGAGTTAACCTCTTGCCGCCACCTCGTTGATACAGGAACGAGGTAGCGCGTTTCATCCCCTTGCAATGCGCCGCCATCCTGGCGGCAAGCGTCTCCGATAATGGCCGTTTCCGCCCCAAGCTATAATTTCATAGCCTCGAGGAGGTGCACCATGCTGTTCATTTGCCGGATAAAAAACAAACAAGGCCGTTTTGCCTGCATCCGGGGCAAAGCAAGGAAAATGGGCCCAGTTCAAAACCAGACACATTCTGGCGAAAATTCCAGAGTCACGCAGGGAGATGCAGGGAACTCATCCGGCGCATCGCGTCGCGTCTGTGCTGTGCCGGCATGGCTCAATCCGAACTCTCATCGCAAACCGACTTCCCCGCGATCACGCCTGCAGGGAAAAATATATCTCCATGCCGAGCTCCATGACGGGAACAGCAATATTGGGGCAACACTATGTTCATATTATTCAGGCTTGCCTGATTTGATATCTGCGATGGCAGGAGACATTAGCACTTCGATTGCACGGAAAATCCTGGCAGCTTTGCTGGCGGGCCTTTATTGCTGTTCTATCAATGTTGCGCAGGCACAGACTGCAGAGGTGCAAGGCACAACCCCTGCGAACAACAATTACGCTGCAATCGCTGTCACACCAACCGCTCAAATTGCAAGCATTTCTCCAGTCGCACAGGAGCCCTGGAACGTGCTCGGTCAATTCACGAACGTCACCCAAATGAATCCTGCCTTCAGGTCACCCTACGCTGGCCAGAACAGTTTGAATCCCAATAGCCACGGCAGCGAAACGACCGACCTGACCCTGTTTGCCGGGGCGCGCGTCTCGAGTAATGCAGAACTCTGGATCAATCCGGAGATCGACCAAGGGTTTGGGCTGAACAATACCACCGGCGTGGCCGGCTTCCCGAGCGGTGAAGCCTACAAGGTGGGTGCAAATGCACCGTATCTCCGGCTGCCCCGGCTGTTCTACCGGCAAACCGTCAATTTGGACGGTAGCGAGCAGGTCATAAATTCGGCTGCCAACTACCTGGGAGGCGTACAATCCAGCGACAACGTGATCCTGACGCTAGGCAAATTTTCCGTTGTCGATGTCTTCGATACCAACACTTACGCGCATGATCCCCGCTCCGACTTCCTGAACTGGTCGATTGTGGAATCGGGAGCATTCGACTATGCGGCTGATGCGTGGGGCTACACCGACGGTGCATCGCTTGAATGGACACAATCCCGGTGGACGCTGCGCAGCGGCTTCTTCGCTCTTTCTCGGGTTCCGAACGGCACGACACTGGATACCTCATTCAGCCAGCACGAATGGGTAGCGGAACTCGAGGAAAGGCACCAGTTGCAGGAACACCCGGGCAAGGTAAAACTGCTGGGTTATATCAACCAGGGCAGGATGGGAAGTTACGCGAGCGCGGTACAACTCGCGCAGCAAACCAGCAATACGCCGGATACTTCACTCGTCAGGCACGGCAGTTCCCAGTCGGGTTTCGCGGCAAACCTTGAGCAGGAGGTGACTTCAAACCTGGGCGTATTCAGCCGGGCCAGCATGAATCAGGGCAACAAAGAGACTTATGAATTCACCGATATCAATAAATCGGTATCCGCAGGCCTATCCCTGCGGGGCAGCCAATGGGGACGCCGAGATGACACATTCGGCTTCGCCGCAGTCGCCAACGGCCTGTCCGGCGCCGCGCGCAACTATTTTGCAGCCGGGGGGCTGGGTGTATTGATAGGCGATGGACAGCTTCCGCATTACGGTTTGGAGAAGATCATGGAAAGTTATTATTCCTATTCCGTGCGCGCGGTTGATCATCTGATGCTTACTGTGGATTACCAGTACATCGTCAATCCCGCTTACAACCAGGATCGCGGGCCGGTCTCGATTTTCGGTCTCCGCGTGCACAAGGAGTTTTAACTGTTTCAGGCAAGCCCCGGCCCGGATGTTCGCCTTGAAATACCCGCACATCCGGCTGGAATATATACGGCCACGGCAATTGTCTTTTTTTCAGGCCCGTGTCTCGTAAACAGCCACTTCACCACCGCTTGATTCGAATACTATCGTGATCGATAGTAATACCGTACGCTTCCCGGTTTGGAGCGCAGAGAAAGGATGCCGCTTTGACACCGGGTTTCTGTTAATGAACATTGCCTGCGATTTTCAATGCGTCGTCCAGTGCGCTCAATAATTCATTGATCTTGATCGGCTTGGTGAGGTACCGGAAGAACCCGGCCTCCAGCCCTTTCTCGATATCGCGCAACATCGCATTGGCGCTGATGGCAATCACCGGGATGTGCATCGTTGCCGGGTCATTGCGCAGAATATTCATGGCCTCGATTCCGCTGATACCGGGCAGGTTGATATCCATCAGGATCAAATCCGGGAGACGGGCGCGCGCAAGCGCGATGCCAAGGCTGCCGTCGCGCGCGCTCAGCATATGCACATGCGGTTGTTCCGCAATAATTTGCTCGACCAGCATCAAATTGGCTGGATTATCCTCCACATAAAGCAGGGTGTGCATCGCCGCGTCCCCCTTGGCTTGCAGCAGAAAATCCGTGGTCAAGGCATTCACGGCGTCAAGCTGCGGCGTCATATCCCGGATCAGTTCGATCCAGAATTCGCTGCCCACTCCGACGGTACTGCTCACGCCGATTGCGCCGCCCATCAGTTCAACCAGTTGCTTTGCCACCACCAGGCCGATGCCCGTCCCTTCCTCGCTGCCCTTCTCCTGTCCGAGACGATTGAACGGCTGGAATAGCTGCAGCAGTTTTTCCGGAGGCAAGCCCGCACCGCTGTCCCTGATGGTGATGCGTATGCGTTCCGGAGTGCCGGTGCATTTCACCTCGACCGTACCCTGTTTGCTGTTGTATTTGATTGCATTGGTGAGCAGGTTGACCAGCACCTGTTTGACCCGTGTTCGATCGGCACTGACAAAACAAGGGGTGTCGAAGTGCGGAAACGCCAGTTTGATACCACGCTGTTGCGCCTGGGATTCGATCATGCCCTGGCACTCGTGCAGGACATCAGTTAGCGACACCGGTTCGCGCGACAGCGATAGCCTGCCGGACTCGATCAACGCGAGATCGAGGATTTGGTTAATCAGTTCCAGCAGATACCATCCCGCCTTGATAATCTGTTGCAGCCTCACAACCTGTGATGGGGTTGGCGGCGGTTTCCCACCCTCAAGCAACTGGGTAAATCCGAGGATCGCATTGAGCGGGGTGCGCAGCTCATGGCTCATATTGGAAAGGAAATTCGATTTGGCGAGGTTGGCCTTTTCCGCCATGAACTTTGCGCTTTCCAGCTCGGCATTGTTATCCTGCAGCACCTTGTCCAGGATTATGCGCTCGGTGATGTCGCGCGCGGCTGCGAACACGCCCTGCAGCTTCCCGTTGCGGTCGAAGAAGGTGGTCGCGTTGTAGGACACCACCGTTTCCTTGCCGTCCCTGGCGCGCGCGGTAAGTTCATAATTCGTGACCTTCTTCTCGCCCAACACCAGCTTGATGGCCGCCTCGGCCCGCTCCGGATCGGTAAAATTGTTCTTGAATGGCGCACCTATCAACTCGTCGCGCGTGCAACCGGTGAGCGCCTCCATCTGCCTGTTGACGTCGGTGATAATGCCGAACGGATCGGTAGTCATCAGCGCATCTATGTTGGATTCAATCAGGGAACGAGTGTAGAACTGCTGGTCGCTCAGGGCCTGCTGCGCTGCATATTCCCCGGTGACATCGCGGAACACCAGCACGGCGCCGATCACTTCACCGTCTCGGTCGCGTATCGGTGCGCAACTGTCGGCGATATCGCACTCCCCCCCATCGCGTGCAACCAGCACGGTATGGTTGGCCAGGCCCTGTACCGTGCCATGCGCCAGGGTTGCCATGACCGGGATAACCGAGTGCAAACGGGTTTCCTTGTTTATGATGTGGAAGATCTCGTCCACCGGGCGACCGGCGGATTCCGCCTGCGTCCAGCCGGTGAGTTTCTGGGCAAGGGGGTTGAGCAGTGTCACGCGCGCCTCGGCATCGGTGGCAATCACGGCGTCGCCGATGGAATTGAGCGTAACAGCCAGCTTTTCCTCGCTGACTTGCAGGGTGAGGTTGGTCCGCTGCAGTTGTTTGTGTGTTTCTTCCTGAATCTCGAGCAAACGCTGCCGCTCGGCCTCGACCTGCTTGCGCGCGGTGTTGTCGGTGCCGATCAGCAGGTAGCCGATGATGGTGTTCTGCGCGTCGCGCAGCGCGGTGACCGACACCACCGCCGGAAAGCGGCTGCCGTCACGGCGGATGTAGGTCAGCTCGTAGATGTCCTCGATGCCCCGCGAGGCCTTGAATACCAGTGCCTCGAAGCCCGGGGTGATCTGGGTGCCAAGCTCGGCGCTCAGGGCCTGCGCGCGCGCGATCACTTCCTGGGGGTCGGAGATGTCGGCCGGCGTGATCTTGTTCAGCACGTCGGCGGCCGCGTAGCCCAGCATGCGCTCGGCGCCGACGTTGAAGATCTGGATCACGCCCTTGGCGTCGGTGGCTATGCTGGAAAAGTTGGCGCTGTTGAAGATCGCGTTCTGCAAAGCCCCGGTATTAAGCAGGGTGTCCTGGCGCAGATCCTCGTTGATATTTACCGTTGAGCCTATAGCAGATTTGCGATTGGCGAGATTGAAGATTTTATCGAGCATGGCTTAATTTCCTTACGAATAGCATGATTGCCTGGAGACGGTTCACGCGGCAGCAGCAAAAAGCGCACAGGCAAACCAAGCAATTGAGTATCGGACTTACGCCTACCGGATAAGATACGGATTGGCAGGTTTTACCAACTCAAACAGGAACCAAGTACCCACGAATCCGCCAATACCCAATATTTAAATTGGGCACACGTTAACGTATACACCAATCCCGACAATAATGTTGGCCTAAATACCAAACGTTTGGCCAAATCAGCTGACATGGCTCCATGAATCGACCCCGATTTACTAGACACTCCCCAGCCTCTCGAAATGCCGTCTCTCGAATTCGATGGGAGACAGCCGATCATTGTAACCGTGACGCCATTTTGGGTTGTAGAACATCTCGATGTAATCGAACACATCCGACCTGGCTTCTTCACGGTCAATATATATCTTGCGCTTGATACGTTCACGTTTGAGCAATTGGAAGAAGCTTTCGGCCACTGCGTTGTCGTAGCAGTTTCCCCGGCGGCTCATGCTGCCCACCAAGTTGTGAGCCTTCAGAAAATCCTGCCAGTCATAACTACTGAACTGGCTGCCTTGGTCAGAATGGACGATCACTTCCTGTCCTGGCTGTCTGCGCCACATTGCCATCAGCAATGCATTGAGCGCCAGTCCCCTGTCGATACGTGATTGCATGGACCAGCCAATCACCTGGCGTGAGAACAGGTCAATCACCACGGACAGGTACAGCCAGCCCTCATGGGTGCGAATATAGGTGATGTCGGTTACCCACACCTTGTTGGGTTCGTTGACATCAAACTGTTGTTGCAGATGATTCGGTGCAACCACTGAGGGACGGCCATAGCGTTTGCCTGGTCGACGGTGATAGCCGGTCTGCGAACGCAGTCCTTCAGCGTGCATCAGTCGGTAAACGCGGTTCTTCCCACACCGCTCGCCCAGATCGTGCAGATCATCAGTTACTTTGCGGTAACCATAGACGCCGCCACTCTCCAGCCACGATTGCTTGATGAGGCCGTTCAGGCGTCGGTCAGCCGACTTGCCACTTCCGAGATCGGATAGCGTTTGTCGCTGATTTGCTTTACTGCTTCGATCTTGAATTCTTCCGGATAACGTTTGCTGCTCATGGCACCTCCTTTGTAGCCCTAATTTTAGGCTGAAAGGTGTCTAGTGTTTCGGGGTCGATTCAATGTGGTCTGTTTGAGGGGCTACTATCTGCCAATATCTGCTGGTGTGAAAAATCCTGGATTGCAACCCATTTGCAGAACATATAGTGAAAAGGTGCAGCCAATCCATATGTGGGAATTTGTGTGATACCGCACAGAGACGTATTGGGGCGAACGTTTATCTTGGAAGACTGCACTTCATTTAATAAAGGAACCGCCATGTTGGACATCAATAACAGCATTTTCGATGAAGCACTTCATCACCATGATCCAGACGGCAATATGCTTGGCTTGGAACATTGGTCCCCGCTTGCCGTAAAACAACTGGCCCTAGAAGAGGGCATAGAGGAATTATTAGATGCTCATTGGCATGTGATCTATGCTTTGCGAAACCTGTATAGGGAGAGGGGACGTTCCGCAAGTGCACGAGAAATCATTCGTATTCTGGAAAAGGATTTTGTCGATGAAGGTGGGCGCCGATACCTTTATGAGTTATTCCCGAAAGGTCCGGTGAGTCAAGGATCTCGATTGGCGGGAGTACCTCCACCTCCATACTCCAGTGATCCTTCGTTCGGCTGGGCCGGATGACTGAAAAAGGCAATTTCGAAACTTCAGCCAGGCATCCGGATATTCGATCCGAAAGTTAATATCAGCTATCCGTCGATCATTCAATCCTGGCGGCGCAACTGGATTCGTATCATCCCGTTCTTTGCCTATCCGCCAGAAATCAGGAAAGTGATTTACACCACCAATGCGATCGAGTCGGTGAACATGAGCCTGCGCAAAGTCATCAAAACTCGCAGTTCATTCCCGACCGACGAGGTGGTGACCAAGCTGTTTTACCTGGCGCTGAACAACATCAGCAAGAAATGGACGATGCCGATACGGGATTGGAAAGCTGCGTTAAATCGGTTTACTATCCAGTTCGAAGACCGGATGCCACAGCAGTAATGAAATTCCGTTTACACAAAATTCGGGACACCCTCCTTGCTAGCGCTACAAACCCTCAGCTTGAGGGTTATTCTCGATCCTGATTAGTGTGTATTCGCCGCCCTCGTTGCCAAATGTTAATCGTCCTGAATGCGTGTAAAAGTATTCCATTTCAGCTGTGCCTGAACCAAAGTAAAAGGGTATAAATGCCTTCCCTGTTATATGGCTGATTTGATCGTCTGGCACCCCAATCAGCATTACGACCGCAGTGCTTGACATGCCAATCTCTAACTTAGCGAATTTGCTACCGCTTGCAGGACTACCAATGACCTCCCCGTCAATCTTCCCGTCTTTAGATTTCACTATTCGTGCATTTGACCCAGTAGCTGTAGCCACGCTTACCGGAGTTTGCGCTTTATCTGTTTTTTGAGTTGAGCTACAGCCAACCAGCAAAGTCAATAAACTTGCAACGATTATGGTATTAATTCTCATTTGATTGGGTGTGGAGAAGGCGGAGAGGATATGCTATGTCGCATTAGTCAAAAAAGCAAACTCGTCGTGCCTCAGTGTTCACCCACGCCCCTTCCCATTAGCATGGACATATCGTTTCCAAGCTTCTATTCAATTCGTAGCCATCTCATGCTGCGCCTCGGCAGGGGAAATCTCATTCCTGCACACCATACGATACAGCGTAAATTCCAAGTCATCTTTCTTGGCCGCGTTCCACTTACTTAGGG
>LSLI01000056.1 GCA_001577345.1 Candidatus Gallionella acididurans | reverse complement strand
GGAGAAGAGTTTGCGGTTGTACTGGTCGATGCCGATGCTGCCGCCGCAATGAAGGTATTGGATACGATACGCAACGACTTTTCCCGGTTGCGCCATCTGGCCGACGAAAATGAGTTCCGGGTTACTTTCAGCTGCGGGGTCGCGGACATATCTGAATTCCCGGATGCAGCCAGGCTATGCGATGCGGCAGACAAGGCGCTTTACCAAGCCAAGCATGCCGGACGCAATCAAGTGGCATTGGCTGATCATCCATCCTCGGCAGACAAAACGGACCAATAGTTTTCAGGGTCGTCGTGCAACACCTGCGCCGGTTTGTCAGCGCCCGCGCTTTCCGGTATATTTCGTCCTGCCGTTCAGACCAATGGGAGAGCGTGTCAGCCAGCACCCTTGCAATATGGCTGCGACACCGCCGAAGGCGCAACACCCGTAACCGCTCAGGCTCAAGAACCGTTGGCACAGGCAAATCTGGAGAGCGTTGGCTCAGCCAACCACCGAAGGGGCACGCAACGCGAGTTGTAATCTCTCAGGTATCAAGGACAGATGGGGCGCAGCACGGTTTCGTGCTGCGCTTTTTTCATTTTTGTTATGGCTAACCCAACGGTGCGTCTTCACTGAAGTGAATTATGCGGGCCCTGCGCCGACAGGCGCAAGCTTGCAAACTTTGTTTCCAGAAAGCAAATATGACGGCACTCAAGCAAACTCCGCTCAATGCAGCACACCGCGCGATGGGCGCCAGAATGGTCGATTTTGGCGGATGGGAAATGCCGGTGAACTACGGCTCCCAGATCGACGAACACCATCAGGTGCGCAATGACTGCGGCATGTTCGACGTGTCGCACATGCGCGTGGTGGATATCAAAGGTGCCAGCGCGCGTGAATTTCTGCGCTATCTGCTGGCGAACAATGTGGACAAGCTTACGCAGCCGGGCAAGGCGCTGTATTCCTGCATGCTGCTGGACAACGGCGGCGTGATAGACGACCTGATCGTGTATTTCATGAGCGAGGCATGGTTCCGTATCGTCGTGAACGCAGGCACCGCCGACAAGGACATCGCGTGGATGAAACAGCAGGCCGGGGAATTCAATGTGCATGTCCCGCCGGCAGTTGCGGCGGCTCCCCTTGCTTCTTCAACCGCGGGAAAGCAAAGCCAGGAAGCTTTGGATAAGGCGGTGCCCGATCTGGCTATCGCCGACCATCCCGAACTGGCGATGATTGCCGTGCAAGGCCCGCATGCGCGCGAAAAAGTCTGGGCGGCATTACCCGGCAGCCAGGGCTTGACCGAGGGCCTGATCCCGTTCAGTGCAGTAGAGATGGGCACGATGTTCATCGCGCGCACCGGCTACACCGGCGAAGACGGTTTCGAGATCATGATTCCTGCCAGGGCCGCGCCGTACCTGTGGGCTTCTTTGGCAGAAAAGGGCGTCAAGCCTGTCGGCCTCGGCGCGCGCGACACATTGCGCCTTGAGGCGGGCATGAACCTGTACGGTCAGGACATGGATGAATCCATCAATCCGCTGGAAGCGGGACTGGCCTGGACTGTGGACTTGAAGAGCGAACGCGATTTCATCGGCAAGGCTGCGCTGCTGGCCAGGCCGCCGACACGCAAACTGGTCGGCCTGGTGCTGGAGGATCGCGGCGTGTTGCGTGGCCACCAGCAAGTGCATACCGCATTTGGCCCAGGCGAGATCACGAGCGGGAGCTTTTCACCCACGCTGGGAAAATCCATCGCACTGGCGCGCGTGCCCGACGCTGTAAAGATCGGTGACAACGTGCAAATTGAAATTCGCGACAAATTGCTGAATGCGAAAACTGTAAGATATCCTTTCGCGCGCAATGGAAAAGCAGTTTGCAATCTTTAGACGTTCCCGGCCAACGACCCGTTACTATCGACCCAAGGAGTTTTAAATGAGCAACCCGGAAAACCTGAAATACACCTCCTCGCACGAGTGGGTCAAAACCGAAGCCGACGGCACCATCAGCATCGGTATCACCCAGCACGCGCAGGAACTGCTGGGCGACATGGTGTTTGTCGAGGCACCAAAGGTAGGACGCAAACTTGCCGCCAGGGAGGAATGCACCGTTGTCGAATCGGTCAAAGCCGCCTCCGATGTGTACGCGCCGGTAAGCGGGGTGGTGACAGCGGTGAATGGCGATCTTGAGCACACGCCGGAAGCCATCAACAGCGACCCTTATGGCGCGTGGATATTCAGGATGAAGCCGGATAATGCCGCGGATATCACTGCTTTGCCGGATGCGAAAGCCTATCAGGCTGTAGTCGACAGCGAGGCACACTGAGAACCGGCAGCGAATAACCGCCTGCTTGCGGCCTCAACCCGGGCCGGAGCACGCACCGCTTGACTGCCGGCTACAGGCTGCGGGCCGGCAGCTCACACACCTTACTGACTTTTGCAGAACTCTCGCCATGCTCAAGACCGACCAATTTGTAAACCGCCACAACGGCCCGTCCGAACCCGAAGTACAGTCCATGTTGCGCAAGATCAACGCACCTACACTGGACGCACTGGTAGACCAGACCATCCCGCCGGCCATCCGCCTGAAGCAGCCGCTGAACCTGCCGGACGGCATGTCCGAATACGCTTACCTGCAACATCTGCGCGGCGTCGCGGCAAAGAACAAGCTGTACAAAAGCTATATCGGCCTGGGCTATCACGACACCATCATGCCGCCGGTGATCCAGCGCAACATCCTGGAAAATCCGGGCTGGTACACCGCCTACACGCCCTACCAGGCCGAGATTTCGCAGGGCCGCCTGGAAGCGCTGCTGAATTTCCAGACCATGGTGATGGACCTGACCGGCATGGAAATCGCCAATGCATCCCTGCTCGATGAGGCCACCGCGGCAGCCGAAGCGATGGCCATGCTGCATGGCCTGCGTTCGCGCGAGGCTGCAGAGCAGGGCAGGGACAGCTTCTTCGTATCCGGCGAATGTTTTCCGCAGACCATAGAGCTGCTGAAGACGCGCGCCGCACCGCTAGGCATCAAACTGGTGATCGGCGATTTCAGGACCGCCACGCTTGACGATTCACTGTTCGGCGCGTTGCTGCAATATCCGACTGCCGATGGCGCAGTGCATGACTATGCCGATTTCACCGCGCGCGCCAAAGCCAACGGCATGACCATCGCTGTGGCCGCCGATATCCTCAGCCTGGTGCTGCTCGCGCCGCCCGGTGAATGGGGCGCGGACGTCGTGGTCGGTTCCACGCAACGCTTCGGCGTGCCCATGGGTTACGGCGGACCCCACGCGGCTTACTTCGCCTGCCGCGACTCGCACAAGCGTTCCATGCCGGGACGCATCATCGGCGTGTCGGTTGATGCCGACGGCAACCCCGCGCTGCGCATGGCGCTGCAGACGCGCGAACAGCACATCCGCCGCGAAAAGGCCACTTCCAACATCTGCACCGCGCAGGCCTTGCTGGCGATCATGGCCGGCATGTACGGCGTATATCACGGCGCCGAGGGGCTGCGCGGCATCGCGCAGCAGGTGCACCTGTCCGCTGTGGCGCTGGCCGGCGAATTGAAAAAGCTCGGCTACGCTGTGGCCGAAGAAATATTCTTCGACACCGTCAGGCTCACCGGTACCGACAATGCCAGTATCCTCGCGCTGGCCGAAGCGGCGCGCATCAATTTCCGCTATACCGACGACGGGCTGACCATCGCACTGGACCAAACCACAGATGCCGGCGCATTGAATGCAATTTTGCGCGTATTTGCCCAAGCCGCTGACAAGACCGCTGACAAGACCGCGCCTGTCGTCACCCAGGCGCAGATAGTTGCCCAGACCATGCTCGTACAGCCGCGCGGGTCGGCCATCCTGGGTCATCCGGTATTCAATGCCTATCACTCCGAATCGGAGATGATGCGCTACATCAAACGGCTCGAGAACAGGGATCTTTCGCTGACACACTCCATGATCCCGCTGGGTTCCTGCACGATGAAGCTGAATGCCGCGTCGGAACTGATCCCGCTGACCTGGCCAGCATTCGCCAACATGCATCCTTTCGTTCCGCTCGAACAAGCCGGGGGCTACCAGGAAATCATCGCCGGGCTGGATGCGGCACTTTGCGAGATCACCGGTTTTGCAAAGATGAGTTTTCAGCCCAACAGCGGCGCGCAGGGCGAATATGCCGGCTTGCTGGTGATACAGGCCTACCACCGTTCGTGCGGCGAAGCACAGCGCAACGTGGCGCTTATTCCCGCTTCGGCTCACGGCACCAACCCGGCCAGCGCGGCGATGAACGGCATGCATATCGTCGTCGTGAAATGCGACAGGAACGGCAACATCGACATAACCGACCTGCGCGAGAAGGCCGAACGGCACAAGGATGACCTGTCCTGCCTGATGGTCACCTACCCGAGCACGCACGGTGTGTACGAGGAAGGCATCAGGGACATCACCCGCATCATTCACGACAACGGCGGCCAGGTATACATGGATGGCGCCAACATGAACGCCCAGGTCGGCCTGACCAGTCCCGGCAATATCGGCGCGGATGTGTGCCACCTGAATCTGCACAAGACTTTCGCGATACCGCACGGCGGCGGCGGACCCGGCATGGGGCCGATAGGCGTGGCTGAGCATCTCGCGCCGTTCCTGCCCGGGCATCCGCTGATCAGGACCGGCGGCGCGCAAGGCATACACGCGGTATCTGCCGCACCCTACGGTAGCGCGCTGATCCTGCTGGTTTCCTACGGCTATATCAAAATGATGGGGGGCGCAGGACTGACAGCAGCCACGCGCAATGCGATACTCAATGCCAACTACATCAAGGAGTCATTGAAGGATCATTATCCCACGCTGTACAGCGGCAAGAACGGCCGCTGCGCGCACGAGATGATCCTGGCCTGTGCCGACTTCAAGCGCGATGTCGGCGTCGAGGTTTCCGACATTGCCAAACGCCTGATGGACTATGGCTTCCATGCGCCCACCACCTCGTTTCCTGTGGTCGACACGCTGATGGTCGAACCCACCGAAAGCGAATCCAAGGCCGAGCTGGACCGCTTCTGCGCCGCGATGATCGCCATCCGCGGCGAGATAGACGAGATCATCGCTGGCACGGCCGACAAAAAGGACAACGTCCTCAAGCATGCGCCGCATACCGCCAGCGCGGTAGTGTCCGGCGACTGGAAGCACGGCTACTCGCGCGAGAAGGCCGCATACCCGTTGCCATGGGTGCGCGGCAACAAATTCTGGCCCAGCGTCGCGCGGGTGGATAACGTTTACGGCGACAAGAACCTGATCTGCTCCTGTCCGCCGATCGAGTCCTATGAGTGTCCCGTGTTGTAGCGTGCGTCACGAACGTTACCGGCAAATATCTGTGGCAGGGAGACGATAGTGGAAGACCCCAACAAACACCCGCGTGGCCTGCTGCACGCCTGGCGCGCAACAGGCATAGCATTGCAGGGATTGCGCGCCGCGTGGCGGCATGAAGATGCATTCCGCCAGGAAGTGCTGATCGCCGCAGTCGCGATACCGGTCGCGCTGTGGCTGCCGGCAAGCCCGCCGGGTAAGGCCTTGATGATTTCAAGCATCCTGCTGGTGCTGATCGTCGAGTTGCTCAACTCCGCGCTCGAATCCGCAGTGGATCACACCTCGCTGGAACAACACCCGCTGGCAAAACGCGCGAAGGACATCGCCAGTGCGGCGGTTCTTTTAAGCATCGTGAACGCGCTGGCGGTATGGGGGCTGGTTATTTGCACATCATCACTGTGCTATTGATCTTTCCGTTATTCATTACACCGTTCGCCCTGGGGTATCGAAGGGTGTAGACCGCCTAGTGACTGGGCTTCGATACCTCAGCCCGAACGGCAGGTTTGTCGCTAATTATGGAATGCTCAATAATTGGTTCCGGAGCCGCGATTTTGACAACCTCTTCACGCCAAATATCATCATGGCTGCCAGCGCATAGATAGCCACGAAAGGGTCTAGCAGATAATCCCAGAGATTGCTTGATTCATACCAGCCGCCTGCCCAGGCGAGGGTAGCGAGCGCGATGCACAACGCGACCAGGGTGAACTTGCGGAACCACGCAGCAAGCGCAATCAGCAGCAGCACGACAATGAGCAGCGGGTTGCCGTAGCCCAGGCGATACGGATCAAATGAGCCGGCACCCAGAGCCATGGGATAAAACGCAAGTGCGCAAAGCGCGATCAGGACCAGCAGCACCCGGCGATGTTCAGTCCCGCTTGCGGCACAACCGCACCACGGCCTCAGCAACGCGCACCACAACAGCACCAGCGTAGTGATGCTCAAGTCTCCGGTGATGCCGCGCACATAGGCGGCGGCGGACAGGGCGCCGAAAGGGATTAACGACAGCACGAACACTGTACCAAGTACTGCCGCCAAGCGTGGTTGGGTTAACCGTATGGTCCATGGCAGCAGCAGCGCAGCAGCCGCTATCGCGCTGGCCACGCCCGCCAGCCCGGTCAGGTCAGTGAGGTTCGCCATTGCCGGTTTTTCCGATTTGTTGATCCAGCCATGCCGGCGTGAACTCGACATGCTTGATGAAACTTCTGTTCCAGGTGTAGACCAGATGAATATCGCCGTTCTTCGCCTGTATCATGTATGGGTATGAAAATTCGTAGAGGCAGCTTTGCCCCTCGCATTTGTTCCGTTGCGCGGACTTGGCGTAAGCGTCCGGATCGGTGATATCCGGCTCGGTAGCCCTGGCCAGCACAGCGGCGGTTTGCACATAGTGCTGCAGGTCAACCGGGCCGCGGCGCTGGTCTTCAAGCTGGTAAACCGTTTCCCAGGTGGTTCCGCCGTCCGTAGAGGCCACCAGCGACAGTGAGTCGCGCCCTTCCTCGATGTCGTTCAGCGCAAGCAGCATCCGTCCGTCCGGCAATACCACGCCCGAAATCGCCGCATCAGGATTGGCCAGAACAGTTGCAGCAGGCAGGCTCCAGTGCTGCCCCGCATCGCCGGTTCTGGTTGCAATCACCCGTTTGGGGCTGGAACCGGAACGGCGCATCAGCACCAGAGCCTGTTGCGGATTCCTGATCAGCACGATCGGCTGCAGCGTGGTCTTGCCGGAACTCAGCCGTTGCTTGTCGATGATCTCTCCGTTGCTATTAATGCGCAGCAGTTCACCGAATTTTCCGATGAACTCGTGATAAACCGGCAAGCCCATCGTGCCATCGCTGTACAGATAGGGCGTGCCCTTGACCAGGGTGCTGATATTGATGAAAGGCGAGGTGATCAGGCGCCGCGCCGGACCCCAGCTTGCGCCGTCGTCGCCCGAAGTGATCGCCGTGATCGAGCTGCCCGCCCATCCTCCCAGCGATACGGTCACGTAAAACAGCCACAACGTTCCATCCGCCGCGCGCTGCGCCACCGGATTGCCGAGTTTTTTCACGTAGCGCAGCAGCGCCCGCTGGGTGTCTGCGCGATCGGCAATGGCGGATTCCGGTCCCCACAGATTTTTCTGCGGGTCGAATACCGCGCTGCGTATTTCCACGTCTTGCGCGCCTTCGCGGCTGCCGGCAAACCAGAAGGCACGTATCCGCCCGTCTTTCAATTCGACCAGCGACGCCGCATGTGTGGCGATATTCTGTTGTGCAGAAACGAAATGAGTGTGAAATTCCGCTGCGGCGTTGCCGGTCCGGGTGATGGCAGGCAATCGAAACAGTGCCGGCGGCGGTCGATGCGCAACTTTATAAAACGCCGCGCCAAAGGCGATCAACACCAGAACTAGAACCAGCGTGCGCGAACCCTGTTTGCAAACGCAGGGCTTGAACATCAGCGGCACTCCTGCGCCGGGCTTAGTTCCGGCGTGATTTGGCCGCCCGCGGGAGATGCCAGCAATATTTCCCTGACGAAAAGATGCTGAAATACCCTGCCCTGCAGAAACATTTCCTTCAGCTCGGACGAACTCTGGCGGCCGCGGATATCCAGTCGCTGGCCGATGACCGTGCAATCCGCACAACCGGCGTTTGGGGTGTCGTCGTTCAGCGCCTGTTGCACCGCAAACAAGGGGTAGCGCGCCGCCAGTTTGCCGGCGGAAAAATTCTGATCCTGGTCATATCCATGTATCAGCGCGCCCGGCAGCATGAAGCGATAGCCTTCGTCCATGGCCCTGAAGTTGCACGGCACCCAGACTTCCTTGCCGCCGGCATATTGCAGGGCTTGCGCGCTGTAATTACCCAGGGCACCGTCGAACGGGCGCAGGAACACCGCAAAGCACAGCAGCACCAACAACGCGACGACGTTGACGACGGGACGGGTGAGCGCCGGTATCGCGACAGCCAGCAGTGCCAATACTCCCGCTCCCGCGATCAGCAGCCAGAATGTCGGCGGATATAACTGTGTTCCGGGCATATCCGACTGCAGGCGCACGGCCAGGTAGGCGATCCCGGCAATGAGCACACCGGCAAAAACGAGGCTGGCCACGAAGGCCTTGCGGCTGATCTGTTGCCAGTTGAGCGCGCACAGCAACGCCACCGCTGGCATCGCCGCGAGCAGATAGCGCCCCGAGCGCTGGCTCGGCAAAGCGAAACTCAGGAACAGCGCGGCAATCCATATCCACAATAATTTCTCTTCGTTGCTCAAACGGCTGCGCCGTTGGTATGCGACAAAAAACAGCGCAACCACCGGAAACGTCAGCAGGCCCGGGTTGGTCAGAAACGCCAGCGCATAACTCCAGATGCTGGAGCCACCCCAAAACAGTTTCGACAAATACCCCGGCCCATGCGGGTCGAACTTGCCGGCATTCTCGCCAATGACGAATTCTTTCCACACCGCATGCGGATCGGGGTCGAACACGAACCACAGCGCAAACATCGCAACTGCAACCGCAATGGCGATCAGCACTTTCGGCGCATCCTGTTTCAGGAACTCTGCCACGCGGTACTGGCGCCGGTGCAGATACCAGCCGCCCAGGCCCAGCGTGACCGGCAGGCCCAGCGCGAATGATTTGTACAAAAATCCGATGCCGATGGCTATGCCGAGCAGCAGCGGAACCTGCCAGCGCGAAGCGTATGCCTGCCGCCAGTACAACAGCACAAAGAACGGCAGGAATATCCAGAACACCTCCGGCGGATTGGTCAGGAAAGGCCGGCCGAAACGATAGGTGGTGAAAAAAGCGAGGAATGTGAGCGCCGCGATGAAGCCCGTTTCAGGCGTTCCCGTTTTTGTATGGCCTGGCAGTTTCCAGCCGAGCATGAACAGCATAGCCGCCGTCAGCAGCGTGTAAATGACGCTGGGGTAGCGCAGGTTCCACAGCGTCCAGTTCCTGCCCCAATCGGTGGATGCGATGCCCTGCCAGAACAGCAGCGGCGGCTTGGTGTTGCGCATGTGGTACAGCTGCGATTGCAGCGGCAGCAGTTTCCCGCTGTCCGCGGTCAGACGGGTAATATGCTCGTAAGGATATTCGTCGCCGTTCTTGGGAATATGCTGGCTGTCCAAGCCGTAGAAATAGGTGAATACCGCCAGCAGAGTCGCCAATGAATACCACACCAGGCGCAAAGTCGGCCGGTTTGTTTTCACTTGTTGCCGGTATCCTGTTTTATTTCCGGCTCCGGAATATTGGGCAGCGCGATTTCATCCACGGGTTTGTGGCTGCGGAACGTCCAGAAATTGTTCACCAGAAAATTGAACACGCTGGCAAACACGATGGCCAGCGCGTTTGCGACGAGATAGTGCAAATAGATCACCAGCAATTTGGTCAACAGCACCTGCAACACGATGCCCACCCAGCATGCCAGCGCATACTGGCCGAAATGCAAAATCAGGTGTTTGTCGGGATGATGTTTGCGATCGCTCCAGGTCCAGGCGCGGTTCCAGAAAAAATTATTGACCGTCGCGAAAAAAATCGCCACTGCCAGCGACACATTCAGCCGCATGCCTGGAGACTGTATCCCGGTGAACAGGAATTCCTGGCAGAAATACAGCACACCCAGATTGACCACCACGCCCGTGGCCCCCACCATGCCGAATTTCATGAAGCGTTTTTTGAATACCCAGAGCGTCAACGGGTGTTGTGTGATGCGCCTCATGCGATTTGCCGGCCCGGTGCCGCAACGTTGTTTGTCGCGGCAAGCATCTCATGCGCTTTTGCCAGCACCTGTTCGACCGTGATCTGCTTCAGGCACTGGTTGTCGCCATCGCAGGGTGAAGTTCGGTGGTTGTAGGCTGTCAGGCAGGGCGAGCAGGGCAGCTGGCGGTGGAAGCACCAGGCATTGTCGCCCAGCGATTTGTACAACACCGGTGTTTCAGGGCCGAAGAAGATGATCGCCGGAAGCTGCGGCGTGAGCGCGGCAAATTGTCCCGGCCCGCCATCGTTGGTGACCAGCAGGGATGCGCGATGAAACACCGCCAGCAGATGGCGCACCGATTTGGTATAGCCGGCCAGATTGACACAGCCGGGATTCTTGCAGTGATCCACCACGGCCTGCGCGATCTCCCTGTCACCCTTCATGCCGATCACACCCACCGCATAGCCTTCTTCCAGCAAAGTCCTGCTCAATTGGAAATAGCTCTGCAGGGGCCAGGCGCGTATCGGCAGGATGCCGCCGCTCGGGTAGATCAGCACCAGCTTTTTGTCCTTGATCGCCGGAAAGAAATTGTGCAGTTCTCTGTGGATTTGCTCCAGCTCATCATGGGGGAATTCGAGTACAGGCGTCTTTCCGGTATAGGGTGCGGGCAGCAGCTTTGCAACCGGGTCGGTGGTGGATTCGATTGCCGCCGCCAGCGTCAGAAATTGCTGGGTCAAGTGCCGATAGGGGTTGTACAGCACCGGGCGGCTGATGAAAGAGCCGCGATACAGGCCTTCCTGGGTGTGGCGATGGAAACCGATGCGCAATGACGCGCCGGACAGGTAAGAGAATATGCTGCTGATGCGTGCGAACAGTTCGCAATCGATCGCCGCGTCGATCCCGAGTTTGCGCATTGCGCGTATCGCCTTAAGGCTGTCCCCGACCAATCCCTTCAGCGAACTGTCATCCAGGGTCAACACATTCTCGCGGGGAATCACGTCGAGCAGGTCTAGCACCTCGCGGTTCTTGGCAAACATCAGTACGTGGATATCGGCCTCCGGGTATTGCTGCTTGAGGCGCATGAACATCGGGTGCGCCAGCACCAGGCTGCCCATTTCGGACAACAGGATGACCAGTATCTTTTTTGGCGGGGTGCCTTCGGGTTCATTGGACAAAACCCGGTTCACCAGGGAAAGCAATGCGCAAACCGGCACGCCCACATACCGGTCAACCGCGCGCTGGAAATTTATGTTCATCTGGATAGTGTCGCCGGTGGTTGTGCCGATAACTCGGGGTTGAATTTAGAAAGGACTTTGCCCCTAGACAATTTAGTCTGGCGTAGTGCGTCCACAACGCGCAAATTATCGGGGATTTCAAACTGCTAAGCAACCTGCAATCTTCTTTGCCAACAATTGCCGTGCATACCAAACAAGTGCCGGCCTGTTACAATTCGCGCCTTTCAATACAGTTAAGGTTGGGCGATGCACACTCTGATTTGCGGTTCGATGGCTTACGACACCATCATGGTGTTCAAGGACCAATTCAAAAATCACATCCTTCCGGAGCAGATACACATCCTCAACGTCGCATTTCTGGTACCCGAGATGCGCCGCGAATACGGAGGTTGCGCGGGCAACATCGCCTACAGCCTGCAAATGCTGGGGGGCCATCCCCTGATCATGGCAACGGTGGGAGACGACTTTGCGCCGTACGCTGCACGACTGGAAAATCTCGGCCTGGCCCAGGCCCATGTCCGCCATGTGCCCGGCCATTTCACCGGTCAGGCCTTCATCACCACCGACCTCGACGACAACCAGATCACCGCGTTTCATCCGGGGGCAATGGGCATGTCTCACCTGAACAGCGTCGCGATGGCCCCGCAAGCCACACTGGGCATCGTCGCACCGGACGGTCGTGATGGCATGATCCAGCATGCCCGGGAATTCGCGGAACTGGACATCCCCTTTGTATTCGATCCGGGCCAGGGCATGCCGATGTTTTCCGGCGCGGAGCTGCTGGCGTTCATCGAACAGGCAACTTACGTCACCGTCAACGATTACGAAGCCAAGCTGCTGCAGGACAAGACCGGCAAAACGCTGGACCAGATTGCGCAACGCGTCAAGGCGTTGATTGTCACGCTTGGTGCGGACGGTTCGCTGATCTACGCCGACGGCAAGCAAATTGCGATACCCACGCCCAAACCAAAGGCCATCGTCGACCCCACTGGCTGCGGCGACGCCTATCGAGCCGGCCTGCTGCACGGCATCCAGCAGGGTTGGGATTGGCAGACCACCGGACGCCTCGCCTCGCTGATGGGGTCGCTCAAGATCGCCTACCGCGGCGGACAGAACCACAAATTCACGCGCGGTGAACTGGCGGGTTTGTACGAGCAGCACTTCGGGCACAGCATCAAGCTGTAACTTCTATAAGAGTCGGCTATTAAATAGTAAGCCGTTCGCCCTGATGCTTCGACGCGCTCAGCACAGGGTACGCAGAGCGTATCGAAGGGCATCTCAGAGTACACGGAGCTTCGATACATCCGTTATGGTTCGATACCTCACCACGAACGGATGCACCCTGTGCTGAGTTTGTCGAAGCATCAGCCCGAACGGATTTATTTTGGAAGTGAGTGATTCATCCCATGAACCTCAAACTCCTCACTCACCTTTCTACTGCCATCTGTGATGCGTCGCATCGCCCATTCACACTGCGCACCTCCACACCCGTCGGGGGCGGCAGCATCAATGAAGCATATCGACTGGAGGGCATGGACGGCTCGCGCTATTTCCTCAAGCTCAACGACGCCCAACATTACCCGATGTTCGTCGCCGAAGCAGCCGGGCTGGCTGCGATCGCCGCGACGAATACGATAAGCGTGCCGCGCACCATCGCGCACGGCAGCACAGGCGATCAAAGCTTTCTGGTGCTGGAATATCTGGAACTGGGTTCGCACGGGGATGCACAGCTGCTCGGCGAACGGCTTGCTGCACTGCATCGCTTCTCCTCCGATGGAGCAAATGGGAATTCACAAGCAGCGGAGGAGGTGAATAGCGGTCATTCCCGCCCCGGATGCTCCGCAACGCCGTGTCATGACCGCACATCAAATAATTTCGGCTACGCGCAGGACAACTTCATCGGCACCACCCCGCAGCCCAATACCTGGACAAATAATTGGGTAACATTCTGGCGCGAACAACGCCTGGGTTTCCAGTTGCGCCTTGCGGCACAGAACGGCTACGGCGGCCAGCTACAACGCCTTGGCGAAAAGCTGCTGGACGTGCTGCCCGCATTCCTTGCCGGCTACACGCCGCAACCCTCCCTGCTGCACGGCGACTTGTGGAGCGGCAACCAAGCCTACCTTGCGGATGGCACGCCGGCGATCTTCGACCCCGCGGTTTATTACGGCGACCGTGAATGCGACCTGGCCATGACGGAACTGTTCGGCGGCTACCCTGCGGATTTTTATGCCGCCTATCGCGCTGCCTATCCGCTGGATGACGGTTACGCCACGCGCCGCGACTTGTACAACCTGTATCACATCCTCAACCACGCCAACCTGTTCGCCGGCGGCTATGCCAGGCAGGCGGAACAGATGATGCAAAGGTTGCTGTCGATGGCTGGCTAAAGAGTTGCCGGTCATCGAGCCAGATCACGCACACAGGGTTGCCCCACAGACAAGCAGTGACAGCAGATTTAATCCAATACTATTCATAAAAATTCCGTTGGCCCTTCGACATCTCAGGACGAGCGGTTATGTGAATACCGTTGGCTCAGCTCACCTGGATAATCTGGTTGAGCCGTTCGCAGACTTGAGCAAACAAGGTGTTGGATAGAACGCCGAGCGGGTGCGCTTTAGCCTTGCGCAAGCGCCAATCGAATGACTTGGGCTGGTGACAAAGCACGTAGCTGGTTTGTCCAGTCTTTCTTCCTGAAGTTTTCCCCACCGCAACCGCGAACGGATTGTCCGCGTTATATTCCGCTGTGGTCATCGGCAAACCGATAACCAGCGAGGTCTTCTCGTTGAAGATGCGCGGTGAAAGCACTAAAAAAGGGTGGACATCGCGCATCTCCCGCCCGACCTGCGGGTTGCAGTCTATCCAGATGATCTCCTGACGATCCGGTGTCCAGGATTTTGGTTTGGGTTTGCCCCCTGCCGTTTGCCCGGTTGCTGTATTTTTGCCAATTACCAACGCTCGGCTCCCAGCGTTTGTGTCTTGGTCATCTGCTCCCCGCCGTGGCGCTTGGGATCGTAGGCTGCCAGACGTTGTTCCAGAGTATGTCGCGTAGCATCGACCGGCGTGATGACGACCTGATCGCCTTCTACGGTTACACGCACGCGCTGATCGACATGCAAATGTGCCTCCCGTGCCACTGCTGCGGGCAATCGGACGCCCAGATTGTTGCCCCACTGTTTGATATCAAGGATTGCTTCGGCCATGATTTGCTCCATATACAAAATGTATAAACGTCAGTCTATACATATTAAAGGTGCCGGTCAATTTCGATGCATCCAACCATCCAGGGGAAAACAGCATACGTGGGAGCGGGACATGTCCACGACAGAGACATATATGGTTCGCGGGCATGGCCCGCTCCTACAATCCCAAGGGAGAATCACATGAATCGCGCGAGAATAAATCATCACGCATATCTCCATGGCATGCGAAAAGGCTGACTATGGATTTTAGGATCACCAGTGCTTCGCCACTGGATTCCTGCAACTCACCTGAAATAACTCCCGGTCTTCCAGCCGGATTGCAGTCATCGGGCCGCCCCACAGGCAGCCGGTATCCAGCGCGACAATATTTTTCCGTATCAACAGGCCAAGCGCCGACCAGTGGCCGACTATGGCTGTGGCGTCGCGGCTGGCGCGATTGGGCACATCAAACCATGGCATATAGCCTGGGGGGATGTTTTCCACTTCGCCCTTGAAGTTGTATTCCATCTCGCCCTTTTCAGTGCAGATGCGCATGCGCGTGAAGGCGTTGACGATCACGCGCAGCCGTTTGTAGCCGGTAAGGTCGTCGTCCCAATTGTTGGGCGCATTGCCGTACATGCGCCCGAGGAAAGTGACATAGTCATCGCCGCGCAGCGCGGTTTCGACTTCGCGTGCCAGGCTCCCGGCCCGGGCCACGCTCCATTGCGGCAAAAGCCCCGCATGGACCAGCACGTAACCGTCCTGTGCATGCAGCAGGCGCTGGTTGCGCAACCAGAGCAGCAGTTCGCCGCGATCCGGGGCGCCGAGTATTTCATCCAGCGTGTCGTTGCGATTCAGTTTCGCCACACCTTCCGCGACGGCGAGCAGGTGCAGGTCATGGTTGCCGAGCACGGTGATTGCGCTGTCGCCCAGCGACTTGACCAGCCGCAGCACTTCCAATGATCCAGGCCCGCGATTGACCAGGTCGCCGACCAGCCAGAGCCGGTCCGCCGCCGGATCGAATCCGATTCGGTCGAGCAGTTGCACCAGTTCTGCATGGCAACCCTGAACATCGCCCACCGCGTAAATCGCCATCGCGTCATCCCGCCGTGATTAACTGTAAAATAGCGTAACAGATTATTGTATCGAGTCGATGAATTCTATTAATTTCTTGAATGTTACTGTTTCACCGCATCACGCGGCACCGCTATGAGTGACAGAAACAAACAGGTTTGGCTGGTACTGTCCCACGGCTTTAACATGGACGGGCGCGCGGCCAGCCAGACCATTACGGACAAAATTCCGCACTTGCTCGATCAGGGCATAGAGCCAATTGTGATAAGCGCAATCACCGGAAGAAAAGATGAAGTGATAGAGCATCACCAGGTCCTGCCGGCGGGGCCGGTAGCTCTGCGTTTCGATTTGCGCCATTACCTGAAGCAACGAATTTCATCGCGGTTCCGGTACCGTGTCCTGATGACTGTGATTTCATTGCTGCTGTTGCCGTTCATGCTGGTTGAAAAACTTTTCATACGAATCGAAACACATTGGTCGTGGGCAATTACCGTCTATTTCACCGCTGCGCGCATCATTGGTAAACGCAAGCCCGTGCTTGTCTATTCGACAGGCGGAGCCTATACCGCCCATCTGGCGGGCTATTGGCTGAGGCTCAGGTTCGGCCTGCCCTGGATAGCGGAAATTCATGACCCGATGATTTTTCCCGGCCTGACCAAAAGCGGGATGCGCATACGCTTTTCGGGCTGGCTGGAAGGAAAGATCTGCAAGCATGCGGATGTGGTCTGGTGGTTTACCGAAGAGGCGCTGGCTCGCGCCAGGGCGCGGCATCCGGAACTCGGCGACCGCGGGCATTGCATTATCCCGGGTGCGAATGCGCCGAATTTTTTACGTGCGCCTTATCGCCGCGGCAAGCATCTGGTCATAGCACATTTCGGTTCATTGGCTGAAACCCGCAACCTGGAAATCTTTTTACTGGGTTTGCGCAGCGTGCTGGAAATAAATCCGCAGTGGGCGGAACATATCCGCCTGCATCTTTACGGAGGCGGTATCGATCCTGTTTCCGCGCGTGCCCTGAGGGATTTCCCCCACCCCGGGATGATCGAGCTGTTTGGCCGCCTTGAGACCGACCCGAAAACCGGCGAGAGCGGCAGGGATCAAGTCCTCAAGCGCATGAACGCGGCCGATTGCCTGTTGCTGCTGCATGGCACCGTGCCTTTCTGTGAAGAGTACATCCCCTCGAAAATGTACGAGTATCTGTGGACGCAGCGCCCAATCCTTGCGCTGGTCTGGCACAACCCGCAAATGGAACGCATGCTGCGCGAATTGGGGCATTGGGCGGTAAAGGCAGATGACCCGGATTTGATTGCATCGGCACTCGAACAATTGCAAGCGCGCTGGATGCGCGATGATCTGCGCGACTCCGGAACCCCTTCCGCCTATACTACCGAAGCCGCCACACGCCGGATTATCGCTTTGGCGCATGAGTGCATCCAGCGCGGTTGACGGGCACTTTTCCCGGTGCGGTCGTTCGGTAGCGGTATTGAACCGCCGAAACCTTCGGAATGGGTTGTCAGTTTCTCTGAGCTACACGCGGCCATCTCGACAGCCTTGATATACTCCACTGCGGCGGAAGGTGAGTTTTGCTGTCGGGTTTTGTTCATGTATTTATAGTTCCCGTGCTGCTTGAACGGAGAGAATACCGCGCTGGTTTATTCACCGGAAATATTCAAAATGACTTCCATAAAAATATTATACAAAAATCCAATCAAATCCTTTTTGGATACCCAATACAAAAATCTCGTCCTGAAGCCGGCCTTAAAATTACTCAACAAGAGGGGCGATTACCCGGCGTTCTGGACCATGCCCCATGACACCATTTGCCGGGAAATCCTGTTGAATGGTTATTATGAAAAGGAGTTGCTCATGGGCATGAGCAAACTGGTTCAGAATAAATCAGGCACGGTATTGGATATCGGAGCCAATATAGGCAACCATACGGTCTTTTTTTCAAGGGTATTTGAGAAAGTTATTTCTTTCGAACCGGTGCCAAGAAACTGCTGGGTATTAAAGGCCAATCTGCATCTGAACCAGATCAATAATGTTCATTTGGTTGAAAAAGGCTTGGGAAATGCCAACGAGAAATTGTTTTTCCGTAATGATCCTGAAAATACCAACGACAGGCTATCCAGAAACAATCCATCAGAAACACCGGGTGAAAACAGGGTTGATGTCGTCATTGGTGATGAGGAGCTTGGGAGGTTAAATTTTACCTCCCCGATATTAATGATAAAAATCGATGTCGAGGGTCTGGAACCGGAAGTGATTATGGGGTTGAAAAAAACCATAGCCTTCCATAAACCAATCGTCTATTGGGAAGCTTTTAATAAGGATACAGTTGACCAATCCAGGGGCTTGCTGGAAAAACTGGGCTATGAAAACTTTTATCACCTCACGACAAACAGGTTTTCAAATAAATTCATGAACAAGTTAATGAACTCGCTCGGCAGGAATGCTTACCTGAAACCCCTTGATCAGTGCACAACTTTTGACGGCATGAATGTGGCTTCACCAAAAAAATTAATTTAGTTGACTGCGATATCAGCAAACAAGGCCAGGTTGCAGAATGTCCACAGGAGTGAGCTTTTAAATGAAACTATCGGATTTAACCCCGGGCAGGGAAAATAATTTCAACCTCATTCGTATCGCCGCGGCGCTCGCAGTATTGATAACCCATAGCTTCGCAGTGGCAATAGGAACAGGGGATGCCGAGCCAATACGTAAAAGTATAGGCATGAGCATAGGTTCAATCGCGGTTGATGTCTTCTTCATAACAAGCGGCTTTCTTGTCACCGCGAGTTTGTTAACCAGGCAAAGCACTATTGAATTTATTTGGGCCAGAGCCCTCCGGATATTTCCGGCTCTGCTGATGATGATGCTACTGACAGTATTCGGAATGGGGATTTTCTTTACGACATTGCCCCTGCAAACCTACCTCACCGACTCCCAGACCTATATCTATTTAGTCAAATGCTCAACCCTGATCACGGGTGTAGCGGGTTACCTGCCAGGCGTCTTTAACGACAACCCCTACAAGAGCGTAGTCAATGGTTCGCTTTGGACCCTGCCGATTGAAATAAAAATGTACGCCATTTTGACTATCGGCTGGGTTGCATTGCGGATAACCAAGAGGTTTGGATTAAGGGCATTTGAAGTGTTTGTTGTCACGTGCGCCGTTGTATCGGGGGTTTTTGTTGTTGCTTATCATTTCCACCGTGCAACTGAAAATTCTTTTTCAACACTTTTTTTCATGTTTTTTTCAGGGGCGGCATTTTATGTTTTAAAAGAACATATAAGGCTATCTAGTTTGTGTTTCTGGGCATTTGTGTTTGCCCTGATATTGTCGGCGACAGTCATCCAGCACGAATTCTTCATTGTCTATGTGCTGACAATATCCTATGTTTTATTTTATATTGCGTACGTTCCTTCCGGCCTGATCAGGAAATACAATCTCGCAGGGGATTACTCATATGGTGTTTACATATATGCCTTTCCTGTACAGCAATCTGTTGCAGCCTTGATTCCGGGGGTTTCTGTCCTGTCTATGCTGCTAATCTCGGTTTCCGCAACCCTCGTTTTGGCTGCGCTTTCATGGCACCTGCTTGAGCGGCGCGCTCTTGGCCTGAAAGGACTTTACGTCGGCCACACCAGGAGAATTCTCAATTACAGGCTTAAAGGCGCATCAACCCGCTCGCGTTAAGGCACGCCGGTTATGGGAACTGAAGAGTGTCTGCGAATGCGGGTATAGTCCAAACCTTCCGGCCGGCTTGGCCTTCGCCTGCTCTGGGGCAGCGATCAGATTGAATGTACAAATCGCTTAAGCTACACTGAAAAAATGCGGAAGTTGAATTGATAATCGATGCAGACCAGTTTTGAATTTCCTGCACTCCGTTAATAGGCGAATTCAGGAATGAAGTGCAATTTTAACTAACGCAGGTCAGGTGGGCGGGATGCGGTAGCATCCATGCCTTTTTGACCGGCCAGTCGAAATTGCGAAGATGAACTACACACACCTCACCCGAGAAGAACGATACCAGATTTACGTACTAAAGAAGATGGGACACACACAAAGCGATATTGCCAGTGTGCTGGACCGAAGCGAATCAACGATCAGCAGGGAATTGAAACGCAATTGTGGGCGACGCGGTTACCGTCCTAAGCAAGCGCACAGCAAGGCTGTCGGACGTCGTGCGATCAATGCTCGCCGAGTAGACGAGCAAGCATGGCGGTTTGCACAGGAAATGCTCTTGCAGCAATGGAGTCCTGAGCAGATCAGCGGGCATGCCAACATCAGTCCGGAAACGGTCTACCAGCGCGTCTATGCAGATAAGCGGTCAGGCGGTCTCTTATGGAAGAACCTGCGATGGCAGAAGAAACGGCGGAAGCGGTACGGAAAGACAGAGCGACGCGGCCAGATACCCAACCGGCTGTTCATTGAAGATAGGCCGACCATTGTCGAAACGCGCAAGCGGATTGGTGACTGGGAGGCGGATACCATTATTGGCAAGAATCATCGTCAGGCCATTGTGAGTATCGTTGAGCGGAAGACGGGAATGACACTGATTCGAAAGGTCGAGCGCAAGACCGCACAGGCGGTCAGCCAAGCCATGATCGGACTGCTGAAACCGTTTCGGAACAAGGTA
>LSLI01000055.1 GCA_001577345.1 Candidatus Gallionella acididurans | reverse complement strand
GTGCCTTGTTCAGCGTTTCCTGCCATTCGCTGTCTGGAACAGAGTCGGCGACGATGCCCGCACCGGCTTGCACATACAGCATGTTGTCCTTCACCACGGCGGTACGCAGTGCGATAGCCAGGTCCATGTCGCCGTTGAAGCCGAGGTAGCCAACCGCCCCGGCGTAAATGCCGCGCTTGGAAGGTTCCAGTTCGTCGATGATTTCCATTGCGCGCACTTTCGCCGCGCCGCTTACCGTGCCGGCAGGGAAGGTGGCCCTGAGCACATCCATCGCGTTCAAGCCCGGCTTCAGGGCAGCCTCGACGTTGGACACGATGTGCATTACATGTGAATAACGCTCGATGATCATTTTCTCGGTAAGCTTAACAGTGCCGTTTTGCGCGACGCGTCCGATATCATTGCGGCCCAGGTCGATCAGCATCAGGTGCTCGGCCAACTCTTTCGGGTCGGCCAACAATTCCTGCGCGAGCTCGGCATCCTGCTGTGGCGTCTTGCCGCGCGGGCGGGTTCCTGCAATTGGGCGCACGGTGACCTCATTCCCTTCCAACCGCACCAGTATCTCCGGCGACGCGCCGACCACATTGTGATCGTCCATGTCGTAATAGAACATGTACGGCGACGGATTCACGCTGCGCAACGCGCGATACAGCGACAGCGGCGAGGCGGGGAAGGGTTGCGCCATGCGTTGCGACAGCACCACCTGCATGATGTCGCCGTCGAAAATATATTGCTTGGCCTTGACCACCGCGCTCTTGAAAGCTTCTGCGCCGAATTCTGATTTTGCCGTTCCGCCATGTATAGCCGGTGCGTGCGGGATATTTACAGATTGACGCAGCCGCGCGGTCAGTTCAAGCAGGCGTTGCTTAGCCAGCGCATACGCGCCAGCCTGCTCCGGGTTGGCGTAAACGATGAAGGAGAGTTTGCCGCTGAGGTTGTCCACCACCGCCAGTTGCTCGGTGAGCATCAGCAGGATGTCCGGCGTGCCGATCGCGTCGGGTTTGTGAACCTTGGCCAGACGCGGCTCTATATAGCGTATCGTTTCGTAGCCGAAATAACCCGCCAGCCCGCCACAGAAGCGCGGCAGATCGGGCAGCGCGGCTACCTTGAAGCGCGTCTGGTATTCGCGGATGAAGTCCAGCGGGTTGTCGACTTCGTGGGTGGTTACGCTATCCTTGTGAGTCAGCGTCACCAGCTTGCCGCGCACCGTGATGCGCGTGTCGGCGGGCAGGCCGATGAAGGAATAGCGCCCGAAGCGTTCGCCGCCCTGCACGGATTCCAGCAGATAGGAAAATGGCCGGTTGGCAAGCTTGAGATACAGCGACAGCGGCGTGTCCAGATCGGCAAAGGTCTCGCTTACCAGCGGGATGCGGTTGTAACCTTGTTGGGCAAGTGCGTTGAATTCCTGTTCTGTGATCGGGTGCAGCATGAAAAACCTCCGGAGTTTGATAGTGGCATAGAGGCGTATGGCATACGCCCCTGGTGAAGGTGAGGGCGTAATACATTACGCCCCTACAATTCACCATCGCCAGCAGGCGGCTTCTTTCAGATAGCGGAGGTTGTTCATAATCAAGTGCGTTTGATCAGCGGCAATGCGGCGGCAAGATTTTTGATCACCGCGTCCTGGTCCAGCGTCTCGGCCGGTTCGCCGTGGTTGTAGCCGTAGGGTACGCAGAACACCGGGCAGCCGGCGGCGCGTGCCGCGAGGGTGTCGCTCAGCGAATCGCCGATCAGCAGCAGTTTTTCGACAGGCACGCCGAAGAACTTTGCGGCATGCAGCAGCTGCATGGGATGCGGTTTCTTCTCCGCCAGCGTGTCGCCGGAGATCACGATCTCGAAATATTTGGCCAGACCGACACCCTGCAGAAGGGGGTCGGTGTAGCGCGCCAATTTGTTGGTGACGCAGCCCAGCCGGAAGCCTGCCGCCTGCATCGCATCCAGGCCTTCGATCACGCCGTCGAAAGGCCTGCTTTGCAGCAGCAGCTCGGTGTAGTGCTTTTCGAAGATCGGCAGGGCGTGGTCGAACAGAGCGGCATCGGGCGTGGCGTGCATATCGCCGGTCAGCGCGCGTTTCACCAGCCAGCTGATGCCGTTGCCGATGTAGCTGGCCAGCAATTCCGGCGACACGGGCGCGTAGTCCATTTCGCGCAGCATGCGGTTGGCGGCCTCGGAAAGCTCGGGCGCGGTGTGCAGCAGCGTGCCGTCGAGGTCGATGACGATTGCGGAGATATCAAGCTGAAAATGTACCGGCTTCATCACTTCTTTACCTTCGCGAGTTCGGCGCGCATTTCGGCGACAACTGTGTCATAGCGGTTCTTGTCCTTTTCGTTGCGCTTGCTGAATATCGCGGAGCCGGCGACGAAAGTATCCACGCCCGCTTCAGCCACCTCGCGAATATTTGCCGGGCCCACGCCGCCGTCGATCTCGAGGCGGCAGTTGTAGCCGCCTGCGGTAATCAGCTTGCGCACCGCGCGCGCCTTGTCCAGCACGTAAGGGATGAATTTCTGCCCGCCGAAGCCGGGGTTCACCGACATCAGCAACACCATGTCGAGCTTGGGCAGGGTGTATTCCAGGATCTCCAGCGGTGTGGCCGGGTTGAACACCAGGCCGGCCTTGCAGCCGCTTTCCTTGATCAGGCCTATGGTGCGGTCGATGTGCTCGGAAGCTTCCGGGTGAAAGGTGATGTAGGTCGCGCCCGCCTTGGCGAAGTCGGGAATGATGCGATCCACCGGCTTGACCATCAGGTGCACGTCTATAGGCGCGGTCACGCCATGCTTGCGCAGCGCTTCGCAGACCAGCGGGCCTATCGTCAGGTTGGGCACGTAATGGTTGTCCATCACGTCGAAGTGCACGATGTCCGCGCCGGAGGCGAGAACGTTGTCGACTTCCTCTCCCAGTCTGGCGAAATTGGCGGAGAGGATGCTCGGGGCGATTTGATACATGATGAGTCCTTAAATAATAATTAATATTCGAGGCGCGTATTCTATCTGATACTTCAGCAGCCGAATACTTGAGATCGAGGCGAGTGGCGGAGACTTCAGTCTGATTAAAGGCTGCGCTGCGTGGATAGCCGGATGACGCGGATTGGCTGCGCGAGTGGCATGACTGCGAGATTGCCTCTGTACGCCAACGCACTGACGCAAGCCGGGCCAGCGCTTAAATTGAATTTATAAAATCGCAGCAAGCATCCACGCTGGCTAGTACATTCAGACAATATTATCGGGCCGCATCAGCATAGCAAAACACAGTATTTGTTTAAGAAGCGCGATCAAAGCAGGAAAGTTCACAACAGCACTGCAGTCTTGATCGCGCACCGGGAAAACCGAAATGACCGGCCTGAACCAGATGATGAAGCGAAATATCATGGAGTACGAATCTTGTATCAAGTTTTTTATTTAACTTAATTGGACGTTAGATAATTATTCATTTGAGGGAACTGCATGCTGGTAACATTTACAACCAAAGCCTATGCCGACATCACGATGTTTGGCGATGTCGCGCTTGCGTTGCTGAAAATGATGGGGCACAGCGCAACTGTGCCTAGCGTCATTTTGGCGGCAGATATCCCCCGCGCGCTAAGCCAGTTGAACAGTGCTATCAATGCGGAAAGCGCTGCACCACCGGCTCACAACGATAACGCGAAAGAAGCAACGGTGAGCATGGCTCATCGAGCGATGCCGCTGATCAACCTGCTTACCGCCGCGGCAAAGGAAAACACCAATGTCATGTGGAAATGAAGCATTCGGACAAACAGATAAACCGTGAGTACGATGGGCACCAGGCTGCGGCGCTGGAGTATGCGCCGGATGCTGCGGCGCGACCCGATCCCGCACCATGTCTGGCGCAGCGTGACGCGGGAGATCGTGCTGCTGCGCGGGCTGGACGCGGTGCAGATGGCGCATCTGCGCGAACTGGCGACGTGGTTCCTGCACAGCAAGGCGATCAACGGGGTGCAGGGTCTGGAGGTGACGACGGCCATGCGTGTCGCGGTGTCAGTCCAGGCCTGTCTGCTGATCCTGAACCTGGATATCGATTACTTTGCCAACTGGGTCGAGGTCATTCTCTATCCCGCCGCGTTCCGGGTCCGTCACTCGCAGGTGGATGCGATAGGCCTGGTTCATGACGACGCAAATGCCCTGAGCGGCGAGTCATGGTTGCGCGGCCCGGTGATTTTGTCATGGGAAGATGTGGAGCGGGACAGTTACCATCCGCGGGCCGGTCACAATGTGGTGTTGCACGAGTTCGCGCACAAGCTGGATGGCCTGAACGGGGTGACCAACGGCATGCCGCCATTGCGTCGCGGCATGGACCGGGAGGTCTGGGCCGAGTCGCTGAGCGAGGCTTACGACAGACTGTGCCTGCAGGTGGCAAGAGGAGAAAGGGCATACATCAATCCATATGCGGCGACCAGCCCGGCGGAGTTCTTTGCGGTGGCGAGCGAGTATTTCTTTACCGCGCCGGATATTCTGAAAGATTGCTGTCCCGCTGTATACAGGCAACTGGTGTTGTTTTACCGGCGGGCGGCAGTGCGTTGATCCACCATCAGCGGTGATTAGCCTGGATGGCAGGCGGGAAAATCGTGGTTTCTTTGCAGGAAGGCCAAGCCAGATGGAGTTCAAGGACTACTACAAGATCATGGGGGTCGCGCGGGACGCGACCCAGGATGAGATCAAGCGCGCCTACCGCAAGCTGGCGCGCAAGTATCACCCGGATGTCAGCAAGGAGGCCGATGCCGAGGCCCGCTTCAAGGAACTGGGCGAGGCTCATGAGGTGCTGAAGGACGCCGAGAAGCGCGCGGCCTATGACCAGCTCGGGGCCAACTATAAAGGCGGGCAGGAGTTCCGTCCGCCGCCGGACTGGAATACCGGCTTCGAATTCAGCGGCGGCGGTTACACCGGCGGGGATGCCGGGGACTACAGCGATTTTTTCGCTTCCCTGTTTGGCAGGGAATTCCGCGGTGCAGCAGGACGCCGTCCAGCCCATGCAAAAGGCGAGGACCACCACGCCAGGGTGCTGATTGATCTGGAAGATACTTACCATGGCGCAACCCGCACCATCACGTTGCGGGTTCCCGGCGTGGATGCGCGGGGCCATGTCATTACCAGCGAACGGGTGCTCAACGTAACCATCCCCAAGGGCATCCGCGCAGGCCAGCATATACGCCTCAGCGGCCAGGGCAGCGCCGGGATCGGGGAAAGCCAGGCCGGGGATCTGTATCTCGAGATTGAATTCCGCGCACATCCGCTATATCGGGTCGAAGGCCGCGACCTCTATCTCGATTTGCCGATATCTCCTTGGGAGGCGGCACTGGGTGCTACCGTCAAGGTGCCTACGCTGGGCGGCATCGTGGAACTCAAGATAGCGGAAGGCTCGGTATCCGGGCGCAAACTGCGGCTGAAGGGACGCGGCATACCCGGCGATCCGCCGGGCGATTGCTATGCGATCCTGGCGATTGCGCTGCCGCCCGCCGATACAGAGGCAGCCCGGGACCTGTACCGGAAAATGGCACAGGAGTTGAACTTCAATCCGCGCGCCAAACTGGAAGTGCCAAAATAGGAGTATGGGAAATGAATACTGAAAACAGCTTGTCGCAATTTGCGGTTTGCATATTCGAGGAACAAACCCGGCTGACGCTGGCCGACCTGTGCCGTGCCTGTGCCGTCCATGCGGAACGGATCATCGAGCTCGTGGATGTTGGCGTGCTGGAACCCCAGGGCCGGGAACCGGCGCGCTGGATCTTCGGCGGTGCCAGCCTGCACCGCGCCCGCGGGGCGTTGCGCCTGCAGCATGATCTGGACATCGACCTTGCCGGCGCGGCCTTGGCGCTGGAACTGCTCGACGAGATCAAGACGTTGCGGGCGCGCCTGCATGTACTGGGTGGAGAGTACTGAGCGATGCATCACACAGAACGAAAACGCTGCCTCCGGGATGATGAAAAAAATAAGCGACATTAATAAAATGGGTGCTACCCATAACCTCGCCACGCCGGCCGATGCGCTGGTGATCTTCGGCGTGACCGGCGACCTCGCCCACAAGATGATCTTCCCGGCGCTCTACGCGATGGTCAAGCGCGGCAACCTCAACGTGCCGATTGTGGGAGTCGCTTCATCAAAGTGGAGCCTGGCGCAACTGCGCAAACGCGCGAGGGACAGTATCAAACAGGCCGGCAAGATCGATGACCGCGACGCGCTGGACCACCTGCTTTCGCTGTTCCGTTATGTGGCCGGTGATTACAATGACCCGGCTACTTTCACGGCGCTCAGACAGACGCTGGCCGATGCCGGCCGGCCGGCGCACTACCTCGCCATTCCGCCCGCGCTGTTTGCGACGGTCATCAAAGGGTTGGCTGCCGAAGGTTTGACCGACCAGGCGCGCGTCATCGTCGAAAAACCGTTCGGGCGCGACCTGGCCTCGGCGCGCGAGCTGAACCGCATCGCGCTGTCGGCATTTGCGGAGGACGCGATCTTCCGCATCGACCATTATCTCGGAAAGGAGGCGATCATGAATATCCTCTATTTCCGTTTCGCCAACTCCTTTCTTGAACCGATCTGGAACCGCAACAGTGTTGCCAGCGTGCAGATCACGCTGGCCGAGGATTTCGGCGTGAACGGCCGCGGTGCATTCTACGAAAACGCAGGCTGCCTGCGCGACGTCATCCAGAACCACCTGTTTCAGATCATCGCGCTGCTGGCGATGGAGCCGCCCGCGTTTCAGGGCTATGCCGCCGTGCACAACGAGAAGGCCAAGGTGTTCCAGGCGATGCGCCCGGTGCGGCCGGATGACATGGTATGCGGCCAGTACGCCGGTTACCGCAACGAGACCGGTGTGGCGAAAAAATCCGACGTTGAGACCTTCTGTGCGCTGCGATTGTTCATCGATTCGTGGCGCTGGGAAGGCGTGCCGTGGTATCTGCGCGCCGGCAAATGCATGGCGGCGACGGCGGCCGAAGTCCTGGTGGAACTGAAGCCGCCGCCGCAAAGGCTGTTCGACGATTCTGCGCCGGTGCACGGCCGAGCCAATTACCTGCGTTTCCGCCTCTCTCCCAGTTCGGCCGTAGCCATTGCCGCCCGTGTCAAGCGCGCCGGCAAGGAATTCGTCGGCGACCAGCACGAGCTCTACCTGCTGGATGAGCAGTCCGGGGAACAGTCACCCTATGAGCGGCTGTTGAGCGATGCAATGGCCGGTGACGGCGCGCTGTTCACCCGGGAGGATGCGGTCGAGGCCGCCTGGGCGGTGCTCGATCCGGTACTGGACATACCGCGCCCTATTTACCCCTACAAGCCCGGCAGTTGGGGGCCGAAACAAGCCGATGCGCTGATCGCGGCAGATGGAAGCTGGCACAACCCGATACTGGAGAAGGAGAAAAAATGAAAGCCACAAAACAACTGCACGATCTCGGCCAAAGTCTCTGGCTGGACAACATCACGCGCGAACTGCTGACCAGCGGCACGCTGGCCCGCTATATCGGCGAGCTTTCGGTGACTGGCCTGACCTCCAATCCGACGATCTTCGACCATGCCATCCAGAACGGTGATTTCTACGATGATGCGATCCGGCAAAAAACGCTGGCGGGCAAGTCTGGCGAGGAATTATTCTTTGAACTTGCATTGGAAGATTTGACCCGGGCCGCAGATCTTTTTCGCCCGGTTCACAATGCCACCGGCGGTATCGACGGCTGGGTCTCGCTGGAAGTATCACCGTTGCTCGCCGACGACACCGCCGGCACGATAAAGGCGGCTGTGCAACTGCACAAGCGCGCGCAACGCCCCAATCTTTTCATCAAGATTCCGGGCACCCCGGCCGGTATTCCGGCGATCGAGGAAGCGATCTTCGCCGGCGTGCCGGTGAACGTCACTCTGCTGTTCTCGCGCGAGCACTACCTCGCGGCGGCCGAAGCATATATGCGCGGCATCGAGCGGCGCATCGCCGCCGGCCTGGATCCAAACATCGGTTCCGTGGCTTCGATCTTTATCAGCCGCTGGGACGTTGCGGTCAAGGACAAGGTTCAGGGCGAGTTCCGCAACAACCGCCTGGGCATCGCGATTGCGATGCGCACCTACAAAGCCTACCGCGATCTGCTGGCATCAAAGCGCTGGCAGAAACTGGCCGCCGCCGGGGCCAGTCCGCAACGCCTGCTGTGGGCCAGTACCGGCAGCAAGGATCCCGCAGCCCCGGACACCCTTTACGTCGAAGCGCTCGCTGCGCCTGACACGATCGACACCATTCCCGAACAGACACTGCTCGCCTTCGCCGCGCACGGCAAAGTAAAGGACGTACTGCCGGTTGGTGAGGACAATGCTGAAACGGTGGAGGCGGTGATCGCGGAATTCACCCGCGAGGGCATCAACGATGAGGCGCTTGCCGCCGACCTCCAGCGCGAGGGCACCGAATCTTTCGCAAAATCCTGGAACGATCTGATTGCATGCATCGCGTCAAAAAGCGCCGCGCTGACGCAGAACCCTCCGGGCGGAAAATAGCCATGACAGTCGCAGCGCAGCTCGATCAGTTGTGCATCGATAGCAGCGCTCACTTTCAATTGATGCTCTGCAGCGGGCACAGTCCAGGCTTCCCGTTGCGTCCCAAGTGCGGTAACGAACAGACCCGTTCCTCCGGAGCGGGCATGCTCCTTAACCTGCGCACGGCTAAAGATGATCCTGTGCATGTTTGCCGTCCGGGAAATGTTCGCGCCATTACCTAATGGAGGATACCCAATGCTCAACTACGAATTGCAACACGACGAAGGCATACTCGTGCTGCATCCGGAAGGGCCGCTTGAAGAGGCAGATTTTATTTCAATAACGAGCCAGGTCGATACTTATCTGGCGGGGCACGGGAAGCTGCATGGAGTATTGATACACGCAAAATCATTTCCCGGCTGGAAAGACTTTGCCGCGATGCTTGCTCACTTGAAGTTTCTCAGGGAGCATATTATGAAGATCGAGAAAGTTGCGGTCGTCGCGGACGGTGCTTTGGCGAATATCATGCCGAACATTGCAAAACATTTCGTCCATGCGCAGGTGCAGCACTTCGATTTCGTGCGCGAGGAAGCAGCGTGGGACTGGCTCGGGCAAACCGGCAAGGCACAGATGAATCCGGTCGAGTGACCGGGTAATCCGCGCCCGCAATTCACGCGCAATGCATTCAATCAGGAGACAGTCATGCCCGTCGAACTCGATCAGCAATGCATCAACACCATTCGTTTCTTGTCGGTGGACATGGTGCAGAAAGCCGACAGCGGGCATCCGGGTCTGCCGCTCGGTGCCGCGACTATGGCCTATGTGCTGTGGACCCGCTGGCTCAGGCACAACCCGAAAAATCCGCAATGGATCAATCGTGACCGCTTCGTGCTCTCGGCCGGACACGGCTCGGCGCTGCTCTACAGTCTGTTGCACCTGACCGGTTACGACCTCTCGCTGGACGACATCAAGCAGTTTCGCCAATGGGGCAGCAAGGCGCCGGGGCATCCCGAGCGCGGACACACGCCCGGTGTGGAAACCACCACCGGCCCGCTGGGACAAGGCTTCGGCAACGCGGTCGGCATGGCGATTGCGGAGGCGCAACTCGCGGCCCGCTACAACCGGCCCGGCCACGCGCTGATCGATCACCATACCTATGCTATCGTCAGCGATGGCGATCTGATGGAGGGCGTGGCTTCCGAAGCGGCCTCGCTGGCCGGTCATCTCAAGCTCGGCAAGCTCACTTGCCTGTACGACGACAACTATGTCACTCTGGCCGCAGGCACCGGCATCACCTTCTCGGAAAATCGCGCATTGCGCTTCGAGGCTTACGGCTGGCACACCGTGTCGGTGGCGGACGGCAACGACATCAAAGCAATCGGCGCCGCGCTGGCCGCTGCACGCGCTGAAACCGCACGGCCGTCGCTGATCCTGGTGCGTACCCATATCGGCTACGGATCGCCCGAGCAGGACAGTTTCAAGGCGCACGGCTCCCCGCTCGGCGTGGATGATGTGCGCAAGACCAAGCAGACACTGGGCTGGCCGACCGAGCCGGAGTTCCTGATACCGGACGAGGCGCTGGCGCATTTCCGCGAGGCGGTGGAGCGCGGTGCGCAGGACGAGACCGCGTGGAGCGAGCGCAGTAGTGCCTACACCAAGGCGTTTCCGGAGTTGGCAGCGGAACTTGAATACCGAGTGCACGACGAATTGCCGCCGGGGTGGGATGCGGACATCCCGGTATTTCAAACAGATGCCAAGGGCCTCGCCACGCGCGACGCATCCGGCAAAGTGATGAACGCCATTGCGCCCAAACTGCCGGCGCTCACCGGCGGCTCGGCCGACCTCGACCCGTCGACGAAAACCGCATTGAAAGGCATGGGTGATTTCAATCCGCCGCCGGAAAATAACACTGACCTGCAGGGTTCCGATAGCGCCGGCTGGAGCTATGCCGGACGCAACCTGCACTTTGGCGTGCGCGAACATGCGATGGGTGCCATCGTCAACGGCCTCGCCGCGCACGGCGGTTTTATTCCTTACGGTTCGACCTTTCTGATCTTCTCCGACTACATGCGCCCGGCTATCCGGCTGGCGGCGCTGATGGGGCTGCACGTCGTGCACGTGTTCACGCACGACAGCATCGCCGTCGGCGAGGATGGGCCCACGCATCAGCCGGTGGAGCAACTTGCGAGCCTGCGCGCAATTCCGAACCTGATCGTGATCCGCCCCGGCGATGCCAACGAAACAGCGGTCGCCTGGCGCGTCGCGCTGGAAACGCGCGACCGGCCGGTGATGCTGGTGTTGAGCCGGCAGGAGCTGCCCACGCTTGACCGCAGTCGTTACGCCGCAGCGGACGGATTGCGCCGTGGCGCCTATGTGTTGAGCGATACGCCTGACGGCAAACCCGAGCTGATCCTGATCGCCAGCGGTTCTGAAGTCAGTCTGATCGTGGCGGCGGCGGGACGTTTGCAACAGCAAGGCATCGCCGTGCGCTGCGTGTCGATGCCGAGCTGGGAGCTGTTCGAGGCATTGCCGCAAGCCGAACGCGATGCGGTGCTGCCGACCTCTGTCGGCGCGCGGCTCGCGGTCGAATTGGGTGTGCCGCAAGGCTGGGATCGTTATGTCGGTGCGCGCGGCGACATGCTGGGCGTGGAACGCTTCGGAGCATCAGCACCAGCCGCAGTCGTGCTGCGCGAATACGGTTTCACCGTCGACAACGTCTGCGCGCGGGCAAAAGCACTGCTGGTTTTGGAACAGAAGCAGAGCCGGGATTGAATGTAAAGCCGTAGTCTTTACTGACCACCAACGACACAGATATGCTCGTCATGAAACTTCAGTGAAGGATCGCTTTTCGGCCTTATGTGAAGCTTCACATAAGGCCGATGAATTGCCATACGAAATTAGTTCGCCGGGAATGTTTGGTTTAATGAGGGAGGGCAATCACAAGGCTGATCTACGCTACCCGATTATTCTTTAGGCAAGCGGGCTACTTCATTCTCATACGCTGCGGCTCGAGGATTGCCGATTTTCCGGTAATCGTCGGCCACCATCTGGTAACCGTTCGTTTTCAGACGAAGGTCCGCGACATTGGGGCTGTTCACGCTGCCAGCCAGAGCCGGTATCCGCAGTGTGATGCCGCTATCGATCAGGTCCGGGTTTCGGCGGGATAACTCTGGTCTGTTCTCCGCATAGATAACCGGCCACCAATAGGGATCGCCCAATCTGCTCGCAGCAATCGCCCACAAGGTATCACCGGGTGACACGACAACCCCTGTCGCCGCAGCGATTGCCGTTGGGGTGGTTTCTGCTTTTACGGGAGCAGCGGGGACGGTTACGGGTGCGAAGGTAGCGGGAGTTGGCTCGGTGTGCAGTACCACAGCTTTATCGGATGACATCTCGGGCGCATCCTGAGTGGATAACCAACTTTTTTCCCTGATGCCAAGCATGATCAGTAGCAATACCAGCAGGGCCAGCAATATCCAGACGCCGGGTCTGGTACGCCATGCTGTTTTGTCCGGAGTGAGTTCCCTGATGCGCAGATGACTGAAAGGTGCGTTGACAGCCAAGCGCAATGCGCCGTAGGGATGAAAGTGGACACGCGAGTGCTCGGGAATTGTCAAAGGTGCGCCGGAGTTGGGATTGTGCCCCGCCTGTTGATCGACATGGGTCGTATGGAAACGGCCAAAGTGATACAGATGAATGTCGCCGCCCTTCTCCAATTCTTCACTTATGCTTTTCGCGAATGTGTGGATAAAGGTGTCTGCTTCGACACTGCTGACCTTGGCTCGCCTGGCCACCAGCTCCGCAAAGGTGTGAAGCGCTATCTTGTTGTCGTCGCTCATGTCGGCGCACCTGCTACGTTTGATTCGATATCGTAAACTTCTTCACGCAGCAATGTGCCTGTGCGAAACACCGGCACGCGCCGTTTTGGGAAAATCACAAAGTCATGAGTGGCTGGCCGATAACCGCGGTGCTCCTCGTACGTCGCCGTGTCGAAGGTGCCCAGGTGCGGGATGGTTACCGCGTGCCCGACCCGGAGCAGGTCACGAATCTCCCGCAGTGTTGCCTTCAGCAAGCGCTGCGATTGGGCGTTGGATATGCTCAACTCCTTTGCAATTTTTTCAATAATTTCAGCTTGATCCATGGTGCGCCTTAACGGATTGGTTTATGTGAAGTGCCAAGCGGCTACATTATTGCTGCCGAATCCATAGCCTGCTCTTGATCACTCATTTCAATTAATACCGGATTTATTGTTTCGGTATATTTGATACTCGGGTGTCCGCAATATTTACCCGCATCCGCGCAGTTAATGCGGAATTCGCAAAAACTTCTCTGCCTGAGCTCCATCATGCCGCATGAGTAGTACCCTTTAAACGTGCAGTTATTGAGGTTTGCCTGTCTCATTGTGCTGATCGAAAACAACGTCGGAAAACAAGAAACGAGACGTTGCCATTGATTCACCAAGCACCGTATGTAATTACTTTAACTTTATGGGAGCTTGTCGTTTGCATCTGTGCGTTTCCGCACATTATTGATACTTCCATAATTCACGACGCCCTTGCCGTCATTGCGAACGAAGTGAAGCAACCCAGCAAGACCAAGATGCATTTTTTTAAACCACCTGGATTGCCACGTCGGCTACGCCTTCTGGCAATGACAGCATTACCGGATTGCCGCGTCGGCTTCGCCTCTGCCGTGCTTCGCTTGCAGCTGAAGCCTTGTTGCAATGACGAGGCATTCTGGATTCCCCGAATTCGCGGGAATAATGCATGCTTTTCCATCTTGCGTACGCCAGCGCACATACAGCACCTTGCGTGCAGCAGACTATGCGCATGGTGATTAAATTTGCAGCCGCAAGTTTTGCTGCAACTCACAACCCCTTTAAATTTTTATCCCGGAGAAAAAAATGGAACATACCTTACCCGCACTGCCTTACGCGATGGACGCGCTGCAACCCCATATTTCAAAGGAAACATTCGAGTACCACTACGGCAAGCATCATCAGGCCTACGTGACCAGTCTTAACAAGCTGATCAAGGGCACCGAATTTGAGAGCGCTGCGCTGGAAGACATCATCAGGAAATCTTCCGGTGGTATTTACAACAACGCCGCGCAAGTGTGGAACCACACTTTTTTCTGGAGCTGCATGAAACCGAAAGGCGGCACGGCTCCAATCGGGGCGCTGGCCGGTGCCATCGACAAGAAGTGGGGCAGCCACGACGAATTCAAGAAGGCATTCGCGACCTCCGCCGTGGGCAACTTCGGTTCCGGCTGGACCTGGCTGGTGAAGAAGGCCGATGGTTCGGTGGATATCGTCAACATGGGCGCTGCCGGCACGCCGCTCACCACGGGTGACAAGCCTCTGTTGTGTGTGGACGTGTGGGAACATGCCTATTACATCGACTACCGCAACCTGCGCGCCAAGTTCGTTGAGAACTTCATCAACCATTTGGCGAACTGGGATTTTGCGGCAAAGAATTTCGCTTGAATTTCCGGTTATGAACTTGGCAAAAAATAATATCCCGCGCCACGTCGGTTTTATTCCCGATGGAAATCGTCGCTGGGCCGTGGATCACAACCTGCCCAAAGAGGACGGATATGCTTTTGGAATCGCCCCGGGATTGCTGCTGTACGAAAAATGCAAAGAATGCGAAATGGAAGAAATTTCCATTTACTGTTTCACACAGGACAACACCAAGCGACCTTCCATTCAGAAACAGGCATTCAGCAAGGCCACCGTTGCATTCGCTTTCGAAATTGCACGCCGTGGGGCGGCTTTGCTTGTTGTCGGCGATGAGACATCGACGCAATTCCCCCAGCCGTTAAAAGAATTCCGGCAGCGTCGGGGTGTCGGAATGAAAGTTAATCTGCTTGTCAACTATGGCTGGAAGTGGGATCTGGACGGCCTTAAAAACGGCGGTCTGCGTTCAGATGAAATTTCACGCCTGGATTTGATCGTGCGCTGGGGAGGAGGGCGCCGATTGAGCGGTTTTCTTCCGGTGCAATCGGTTTATGCGGATTTCTATGTCAGGGATGAATATTGGCCGGATTTTGAGCCGCAGCATTTTGAACACGCACTCGCTTGGTTTAAAAATCAGGACCAGACTCTAGGCGGGTAATTCATGGTTCCCATTTGGACAGACTTTCGACTGGCTGAAATTGCTTAGACCGTGATTTCATGGTGATGATAGACAAACGAAAAAATGGAGAAAACGATGACTGCATATTTTGGAATTGAAGAACACAATGCGCAAGGTTTTCTCGAAAAAAATATTGTATGCCTCCCGCGCTCACCGGATGGCAAAACGGACTTGCACAGTATCGTTTCGCCCATCAAGAATGAAGATATCGTTTTCATCAAACACTGCGCACCACTATCCAGTCTGCATATCAAGGCCATTGGTGTTGTGCTGTCGGACTACCCAACCGAAAGCAATCTTGGGATCTGCTTGCCTGTCGACTGGGTGTGGCGGGGAGAAAAAGTTCTGGAGAATTTTGATGAAGTGCTGCTGTTAAACGGCAACCCGCTCTATGAAGAGCACAATATTCTGGTGCAAAGGGAAATCATCAATTTATTGCCGGACAAATACCAATTGCCGCAAGAATGGTAAATCCGGAATGTCGAACCCTTCGGCTCAAAGAACCGGCATGCCCTGCAATTGTATTGAATGTTCTTTTTCTGGCGTAACACATTTTGCGTGCAAGGGATATTTTTCCAGTGATTCAAAGATACCAATTTAGAAAATTTCATGGATAGCGATGCGATCTTGCTGACAATTTGCGCGCTTATGCCGGGACCGAACTAACAGAGCAAAAAAGTAAACATGAAAATAAGCCCTCTGGCAGGCAAGCCCGCCACACCAGCAATGCTGGTCAATGTACCGAGACTCATCACGGCCTACTACAGCAATATGCCCGATGCTGCGATACCCGCGCAAAGGGTCGCGTTCGGCACTTCGGGCCATCGTGGTTCCGCGTTCGAAACCAGCTTCAACGAATGGCATGTGCTTGCCATCAGCCAGGCCATTTGTGACTACCGCAAGCGGCAGGGCACAGGCGGCCCGCTGTTCATCGGTATTGACACGCACGCGCTTTCGGAGCCGGCATGTGCCAGCGCGCTCGAGGTGCTGGCGGCCAACGGCGTGGACGTCATGATCGCGGACAATGACGAATACACGCCCACTCCGGTGATTTCCCACGCGATCCTTACCTACAACCACGGACGCAAAACGGGACTTGCCGACGGTATAGTCATCACGCCTTCGCACAATCCGCCCGACAACGGCGGTTTCAAGTACAACCCGCCCAACGGCGGACCGGCGGATAAAGACATCACAGGATGGATCGAAGCCAGGGCCAATGCGTTGCTGGAAAACAGCCTGAAGGGCGTGAAAAGAATTTCGTTCGGGAAGGCGCTGCGAGCGGCTACTACGCACCGGCACGACTTTCTCAACGCTTATGTCAGCGATCTCGGCGGTGTGCTCGATATGGATGCGATTCGCGGCGCGAATATCCGCATGGGCGTGGATCCGCTGGGCGGCGCCGGCGTTCACTACTGGGGACCGATTGCGGAGCGCTATGGTTTGAATCTCACGGTGGTGAATGAAGTCGTCGATCCGACCTTCCGCTTCATGACGGCCGATTGGGACGGCAAAATTCGCATGGATCCGTCCTCGTCCTATGCGATGCAGAGCCTGATCGGTCTCAAGGATAGCTACGACATTGCCTTCGCCTGCGACACCGACCATGACCGGCATGGAATTGTCACCAAAAATGCGGGCCTGCTGCCGCCCAACCACTACCTTGCGGTCGCCATCCATTATCTGTTCCAGCATCGTCCGAAATGGCGCAAGGATGCGGCGGTAGGCAAGACCGTGGTCAGCAGCCAGATGATAGCTCGCGTTGCGGAGAAGCTTGGCCGCAAGCTCTACGAGGTGCCGGTCGGCTTCAAGTGGTTCGTGGGCGGACTGCTCGACGGTTCGCTGGGCTTCGGCGGGGAAGAGAGCGCGGGCGCCTCTTTCTCCCGACTGGATGGCAGCGTCTGGACGACGGACAAAGACGGCATCGTACCGGCTTTGCTGTCGGCGGAGATCACCGCGCGCATGGGCCGCGATCCCGGCGAAATCTACCGTGATCTTGCGCGCGAATTCGGCGAACCTGTTTACGATCGTGTCGAAGCACCGGCGACTCCGGAGCAAAAACAACTGTTGGCGAAGCTCTCACCACAGCAGATAAAGTCCACTCAACTGGCGGGCGAAAAAATCCAGGGCATTCTCACCCGCGCGCCGGGCAACGATGCGCCCATCGGCGGTTTGAAGGTGATAGCCGAAAGCGGATGGTTCGCTGCTCGCCCGTCCGGCACCGAAGACATCTACAAGATCTATGCCGAGAGTTTCCGTGGGGCGGATCATCTGCGCCGCATTTTGGAAGAAGCACAGGCAATAGTCAGCGATGCTTTGGGTGCGTCGCCGGACAAAGACCGCACGTCGCCAGTGCTTCATCAGCAGACTGTAAACGAAGCCAAGGAAGAGTGGCGTTACGAGGGAAATCCTAACTGAAACTTCAGCAGACCCTGCTCAAAACAAATTCTGAGGCGCACCCATCCTCAATGCAGGTGTCAAGGAATACAGCTATATGACAAGTTCAAAGATCACCATCGCCGAATATCTGCTGATTCGCCTGAAACAGATAGGGGTGGATCACCTGTTCGGCGTGCCGGGCGACTTTGTCCTTGGTTTCTTCAATCAGGTACTGAACAGCGAGGTGAAATATGTCGGCACATGCAACGAACTCAACGCGGCCTATGCCGCTGACGGTTACGCGCGCATCCGGGGTATAGGTGCTTTTGCCACCACCTTCGGCGTCGGAGAACTGAGCGCCATCAATGGCGTGGCGGGAGCATACGCAGAAAGAGTGCCGGTGGTGGTGGTAACCGGCTCGCCCGCGACGATCAATTTCTGCACTCGCCCCCTGTTGCACCACACCCTGGGCGATTACCAGATTCCACTGAGGATGTACGAGAAGATCACCGCCGCCTCCACCCAGCTCGCTTCGGGAGCAATCGCGCCGGACGAGATCGACCGGGTGTTGTCGGCGTGCCTTTATTACCAGCAGCCGGTTTACATCAGTATCCCGTCTGATGTGGTGATGATGAAATGCAATCGGCCTGGCGCTTTTTCCTTCCCGGTACATGCACCCAGCGATCCGGATGCGCTCGATGAGGCGATCAATGAAACGCTGGCCATGCTGGACAACGCGCGGAGGCCGGTAGTGATCGGCGGCGTGGAGCTGATACGCTTCAAGCTGCAAAAGGAATTCGCGGGCCTGCTCGACAAGACCGGCTTCCCGTTTGTGACCATGATGCTGGGAAAGACAGTTCTGTCGGAGCAGCACCCGCAATTCATCGGCCTGTTTGAAGGTGATCGGAGCCGGGACTATGTGCGCGAGCGGGTCGAGTCGGCTGACTGCATCCTGCAACTCGGGGAATTGATGACCGACTTCAATACGGGCGGTTTCACCACCAGGCTCGACGATTCAAAAACGATCAGTGCCAACATCCGTACCATCAGGATCAAACACCATTTTTTCGAGAATGTTTATCTGCGCGATTTCATTCTCGGGCTGACGGCAAAGCTGGCTCGGCGCGATGTTCCAACGCTGGAGATTCAACGCGCCGTCGAGGGCTGCGTACACCGGCATACCGAGCGGTACCGGCCTGATCCTCAACAAGCATTAACCGTAAAGCGCTTCTTCGACCGCATGAGTCATTTTGTCGAGAACGATTCGATAGTCATCGCCGAAACAGGCGTGTCCTTGTTCAGCGCCGCCGAGATGCTCATGCCGCAAGGCGCGACTTTCATCGGGCAGACTTTTTACGGGTCAATCGGATATACGATCGGTGCCACGCTGGGCGCTGCCACGGCTGCGCCGAACCGGCGTGTCGTTTTGTTTGTGGGGGATGGCGCTTTTCAAGTGACCTGCCAGGACCTCTCGACCATGATCCGCTACGGCCACAAACCCATCATTTTCCTGCTCAACAATGACGGCTACACCATCGAGAGGGTGATCGTTGATCGTCCCTACAACGACATTCAACCGTGGCTCTATCACAAGCTGGTGGAAGTGTTCGGCGGCGGGCTGGGGCTTGATGTTCACACTGAAGGTGAACTTGAAGATGCGCTGGATAAAGCCGCCACGGCGGACAGTCTGGTATTCATTGAAATTCACACCGGCCGTCTGGATTGTCCCGAAGCGCTGCGCATTGCGGGCCGGTCGATGGCCCAGATAAATCAACTCGTCTGAATCAGCTCGCCTAAATCAGCCCACTTAACCAGAGGAGAAATAATGACCGATTCTGCCGATGACAAAAACAATATCACCACAACGAAGGCGCTCGTCTTCCACGGGCCGAACAAACTGGCGCCGGAAGGCAGGCCCTGGCCAAATCCCCGGCACGACCCGCGTTACAGTGCGCTGATCCTGTATCTGGATGGCGTCCCGGATGCCGATATTGTCGAGATGAATATTCCTGCCGGTATCCCGCTGGTGTATGAACTGGATGTGGATATGAAACCGATCCGCCACTGTTATCCAGGGGATACCGAACGAGTGCGAAAGGCGATGCAAGCCGGTGCCAACCACTTACCACTGAAGAATCAGAAGGAGACGAGATTATGAGCGAACAAAAACGAACAAGCCACCCGCTATACAGCCTGCACCCCGCCGACATCGAGGGGTTCGATTCCCTGGTCGATCTGGCTATGGATATGCGCTGGTCGTGGAACCATTCCACAGACGAGGTATGGCGGCAGCTTGATCCGGTGTTGTGGGATCAGACGCATCACCCATGCGATGTGTTGCAAACGGTCTCGCGGGAGAAAATCAGGGGTGCGCTTGCCGATCCGGCATTTCGCAAAAAAATAGATGACCTGCTGCTATCCAAGAAGCAGGCGGAAGACGCGCCAGCGTGGTTCCAGCAAGCCCACCCGAAATCGCCGCTGAACTGTGTCGCGTATTTCAGCATGGAATTCATGCTGAGCGAAGCGTTGCCCATATACTCGGGCGGGTTGGGCAATGTGGCGGGCGATCAGCTCAAGGCCGCCAGCGATATGGGTGTGCCGGTAATCGGCGTCGGGCTACTCTACCAGCAGGGATATTTTCGCCAGATCATCGACAAGGATGGCGCGCAGCAGGCGCTGTATCCGTATAACGATCCGGGCCAATTGCCGGTCATTCCTTTGCGCAAACCGAATGGGGAGTGGTTGCGATTGGAAGTCGCGCTACCCGGCTACACGGTCTGGCTGCGCACCTGGCAGGTTCAGGTCGGTCGCGTGAAACTGTACTTGCTGGACAGCAACGACGTGGCGAATTACCCCGCGCATCGCGGCATCACCAGCGAGCTGTACGGCGGCGGGCCGGAGTTGCGGTTGAAACAGGAGCTGGTGCTCGGAATCGGCGGCTGGCGCCTGCTTCACGAGCTGGGTCTCCGGCCGGAAGTCTGTCACCTGAATGAAGGTCATGCCGCTTTCGCCGTGCTGGAACGCGCGCTCCATTTCATGGAAGAAACGGGGCAGTCTTTTGATGCGGCGCTGGCCGTTACCCGCGCGGGAAACTTGTTTACCACCCACACGGCGGTCGCTGCCGGATTTGACCGTTTTTCTCCGGCGCTCATCGAACAATACCTCGGCACTTACGCCGTACAGAAGCTCGGCATATCACTCCACGATTTGCTGGCGCTGGGCCGCCAGAACCCGGGCGACGCATCAGAACCGTTCAACATGGCCTATCTGGCGATACGCGGCAGCGGCGCGGTAAACGGTGTGAGTCGTTTGCACGGGCGCGTGAGCCGACATCTGTTCGAGCCGCTTTTTGCGCGCTGGCCGCATGCAGAGGTCCCGGTCGGATATGTGACCAATGGCGTCCACATGCCAACATGGGACTCCCCGGAGGCGGACGATCTTTGGACGGAAG
>LSLI01000054.1 GCA_001577345.1 Candidatus Gallionella acididurans | reverse complement strand
CAGTGTCAAGCCGTTGATGGGACTTTTCTGGCGGCGCGGCAAGTAGGACGACACCCGGGGTGATTCGCGGCAATGCAAACCGGAGCCCCGGAAATTTCTCCGCGATCATCGTTCCTTGCGATCTGAGGCGCGTCGCCCAACAGGGGAATTGAATGCCCTGATATTTTCCTCGGCTTGCCTGAGTGCGGTGATGTCATTGACGATTGCCATGAATCCTTCACCGCCGGCGTCCGTTTTCATCAACTGCAGGTTGACCTCCACAGGATAGGTGCTGCCATTCACGCGCGCCTGGACTGTCTGGTATTTGACAGCCTCCTGCTCGCCGCGGCGCAGCGGTTCGACCATAGCCGCAAAGGTTTCGATGCCCAGCTCCGGTTGCAGAGAAAGTATGTTTTTATTTTGCAATTGCTCGAGCGTGTAGCCGGTATTTTTCAGCGCATAATCGTTTGCGTAGGTGACTTGCAAGGTATCGGCATCGAACATGAGGATTTCGTTCGGGCTCCGTTCCCGGAGGGCATGTTCGTGGTTGCGCCTGAGCTCTTCGCGCCGTTGTTCCATGCTCCATGCCCGACGGTGACGGAGCGTCATGACATGGAAAGCGAACATGCTCGCCAGAAACAGCGCCATCAGGAAATAGGGTCCATACATGTTTCCCCACCATGCCGCCCTGATTTCCGACGCCGTCATTTCAACAAACAGCGTGAGCGGATAGTGCTGCAGGCGGCGCATCGCGCGCAAGTACGCAGTCTTGCCATCGCTGCCGGGCATTTCGATAAGGCCGAGCTGCGGGTGGTTGTTTGCGCTCAGGTACCCGATCATGGCGTCCCCGGCCGGCTTGCCAAACATGTCATCCCTGCTTGCCGCGTCCGGTTCGGGGTAGCGGCTTGCCAGGTATCCGTCATCGCGCACCAATCCCAGCGCGGTGATCCTGGGGGCAGTCGTGTCTATCCAGTAGCGTTGCAGCATGCTGGCCGGCAAATTGGCGCCGAGGATATAGACCAGCTTGCCGGCCTGGTCGGTAACGGCATAGCGTGCGGCGGTGACCCAGCTCTTGTCTATCGTGCCCATCACCGGCCGGCCGATAGCGAAGGCGGGGCCCCGTAGCAGTTCGCCGCGAAATTTTATGAAAGAGGGATCATCGGCGAGCGTGGGCATATCCCGGCTGTTGGGAATTTTTCCGGTCAATAATATCCGGCCGTCACCGCTCATCAGCATGACGTTGCCCAGCTCGGTGTGCAGTCTTTGAAACCGGCTGACCAGCCTGAATGCGCGGTCGAGATCGGGCTTTTTATGCGTGAGATTGTTTTGCGTGTCGGCAATATCCGCGCCGAGGCTCTGCATGCCGATTTCCAGCTGGGTAAAATAAGTATCGATCGCGATCCCGTCCAGGTCGGCAATCGTCTCCAGTCGGTTGACCTGGTCGGATTCGGCTTCCCGCCAGGACTGCGAGACCAGGAAGGCGGCGCAGGCAAGCAGCGCAACTGCGAGCAATATGGCTGAATACTTCCGAATCCGTCCGGGGTGAGACGCACCGCTTGCGTTAATCATTATGTGCCTTGATATTTTGACAGGGGCTGGGGATACAGTATGCGATATGTGACGGTGTCGAATTGCTTTTCAATTCCCGCAATCTATCACCCGGCGAGGCATAAGTTCAACTTTTTCCTTGCGCCGTGCATCACGCGCACAAGTCGATCCGCCCGGTGACGAATCAATGGGAAGCCGGCCGGTTAAATTCGCCATCTCTCATCCTGAATAGGCCCACGCCACGAACCGGCTTTTCTTCTGCCCTTGCGCCATCTCTATCGTCCGGTGATCCTGCACGCCCGCTTTTTTCAGCGCGCGATAAACGCCGGGCAGGCTGGCCGACTTCGAGACCAGCGTGGTGAACCATGAACACTGGCCGCGAAACTGCGTGCTCTCCTCTATCATGCGGCGCACGAATGCCTCCTCACCGCCCTTGCACCAAAGCTCCGCTCCCTGTCCGCCAAAATTAAGCGCCGGACTTCCGGTTGCCGGTTTGCCCAGATTCTTCCACTTGCGCTGCGTGCCCGCGTTGGCCTCCGCAAGTGAAGCATGAAAAGGCGGATTGCATAGCGTGAGATCAAAGTGCTCACCGGTCTTGATCACACCGGTAAAGATCGCCTCGCGCGAGGGTTGCAAGCGCAGCCCGATGGTTTCCCCCAAGCCGGGGTTCGCATCCAGGATAGCCTGTGCGCTGGCTATCGCTGCCGGATCGATATCGCTGGCGACGAACTGCCACCCGTAAGAACGGGTGCCTATCAGCGGATAGATACAGTTCGCACCCGTGCCGATATCCAGCACCCGGACCGACGCCCCGCGCGGAATGACCCCGCCGTTGCCGGCGGCCAGCAGATCGGCAAGATAGTGCAGATAATCCGCCCGGCCCGGAATGGGCGGGCACAGGTATTGCGCCGGAATATCCCATCCCGCCACACCATAGCTATCGACCAGCAAAGCACGGTTAAGCGCCCGTACCGCAGCCGGATCGGCGAAATCTATCGACTCATCACCATACGCATTGGCTGCGACAAATCCAGCCAACCCGGGACTCGCCTTGATCAGCTGCTTGAAGTCATAACGCCCCAGATGCGGGTTGCGCGGATGCAAGCCGGGCTTTGCTGCTGCGATGACTGCACACCGTGGATTGTTTTTCATGAGGCATTATCCCATCTGAATGCCATATGCGGTTTTCGGTGGAGGCGGGAGGGGCTGGCGGCTGAATAGTAATGCGCTGCCGACCCGGCCAGTTCCGGGCCTGGCCCCAGGCTTTTTCAATAAGTTGCCCGGCTAAATTACCCGGAATTGACACAAGAACGTTCGTTCTGTATCTTTGCCGGGGTGTCACTCGTAGCGCGCATCATCATCGCGGGAAGATGGATTCAACTGTCCCGCCATGAAGTGTTCCTGATCTGGTTAACGTTTTAATTTAGGAGATTTAGATGTCAGAAGTGAAGAAGGTTAAATTGACTCCCGACGAGATTCGCACTGCCAGGAATGCAGCGGCAGCTGAAAAAACTTTAACCCTCGCCAATAAATTGATGCTCGCAGCGAATCAGGCTGCGGCAGAGGCCAAACAGGCACTGGAAGCCAAGCAGATCATCGCTGCCCAAAAAGAAGATGCTGCGAACAAGGCACGTGCAGATTACAAGATGGCTGTTGAAAGTAATGCGGCAGCCGAACAGGAATCAATCGCTGCAAAGGAAGCCGGCGCAAAGGTACGCGTGCAGGCTGAGGCGGACAGGCTCGCCGGAATAATTGCCGCACAGGAAGCCGCGGCTGCAAAAAAATTGGCCCTGGAACAGGCAAGGCAGCGTGCGCAGGATGCGGCCGCTGCCAAATTAGCCCGGACAGTCGCCAGGAAAAAAGCGGCAGAAGAAGCGGCTGCCATCAAGAGAGCTGAAGCGGAGGCCGCGAAGCTTGCCGCGCAACAGGCAGTAGCTGCCAGGAAAGCCGAGGCTGAAGCCAAGAAACAGGCAGCCGCAGAAGCCGCAGCGCTGAAAAAATTGGAAGCAGAGGCACGCAGGCTGGTTGCGCAACAAGCCGCCGCTGCCAGAAAAGCAGAAGCCGAAGCCATGAAGCAAGCCGCACAAGAAGCGGCGGCCATCAGGAAGGCCGAGGCTGAAGCCCGCAAGATTGCAGCACAGCAAGCCGCTGCCGGGAAAAAAGCCGAAGCCGAAGCCAGAAAACTGGCCGCGCTGGAAGAAGCCTTGATCAAAAAAGCCGAAGCCGAGGCTAAAAAGATTGCCGCGCAAGAAGCCGCAGCGGCAAAAAAGCTGGCAACAGAGCAGGCCAAATTGGCCGCACAGGAACTGGCCGCTGCCAGGAAAATGGAAGTTGAAGCACGCAAAGCGGCAGCCGCCCAGGCGAAGCTGATTGCACAGGAAGAGACAGCGGCGCGCAAGGCTGCGGCAGCGCAAAAAAAGCCGAGGCCGCCGCCAGGAAAGCCGCTTTGGCAACCCCTGTGCCAGTCAGGAATTTCTCAGACGAGAAAATCGAAGAGGCCGGCGCAATTTAATCGGTTGAATCAAGGGGGCCGGAATCAGGGCCCGGTTCTGTGCCTGCAGCACGCTTGCTCATTCCGCTGCGCACCGGCCCGCTGTCACGGCGGCTGCCCGGCCGCATCGGGATAACAGCGTACGCCACCCGGCTCAACAACATCGAGACGGTGGCGCATTCTTTTCGTAAAAGTGATCGGGCTCCGACCCGGACGACCTGCCCTGACGACCTGCCCGGAATAATCCAGCTTCGCCGCCGGCCAGATACCCGCTGCCTGCGCTCGCTTGAGGTCACTGCGAAGATTTACAAAACACTGTCCCGGCCTGCCTGCCTCAGGTAATCGGCAAACGTCCTGGCTATGATGGACAGTTGCTTGCCCGAGGGGTACACAAAATACCAGTGACGCTTGATCGGAAAACCCTGCACATCCAGCACCACGAAACGTTTGGTAGGCGTATCCGATTCAAGGGTATGACGGGACAACACCGAAACACCCAGGCCGCCGATCACAGCCTGTTTGATTGCTTCGTTGCTGCCCAGCTCCATGCGCATATTAAACTTGAGACCCGCTTCGCCGAACTTCCGCTCTGTCGCCATGCGCGTCCCCGATCCCGGTTCGCGCAGCAGGAACGGTTCCTGGGATAGGCGCTCAAGCGGAATCTTTTTCTTTTTTGCGAGGGGATGATTGGCCGGCGCGATCACCACCAGGAGGTTTTCGAGGAAGGCCTCTGCCACGACATCCGCATCCACCGGTGGCTGGCCCAATATGTAAAGGTCGTCCTGGTTGCCGGCCAATCTTTCCAGCACACGCTCGCGATTGGATACCATGAGTGACACATCCACACCCGGATACTTCTGGAAAAATGTGCCCAGCAAACGCGGGGCAAAATATTTTGCCGTAGTTACGACCGCAAGCCTGAGTTTCCCCTTCTTGAGCCCTTTCATGTCCGCAGCTACCATTTCAAAATTGTCCAGGTGCTCGGATATTCCGCGGCAGGCCCGGTGCAGTTCATGCCCGATATCGGTGAGATAGATTTTTTTCCCGACCTGCTCGAACAGCGGCATCCCGATCGTATCCGACAGTTTCTTGATCTGCATCGACACCGTGGGCTGGGTCAAAAACAATTCCTCGGCGGCGCGCGTAAAACTGCCCAGACGGGCAATGGCCTCGAACAATTCGAGCTGGCGCAATGTGCTGTGACGCATGGCAACTCCCTCCTTATGTATAAATAATAATCTATCGTGTTCATAGAAACAATCGACTGTTATTGATTGTTATTTTTTTGCATGATTTCGTCCACGCGCTGACATGCAAACCTGTCCCGGCTTTCGGAACCTGCAGTCCCGAATACCGGCCGGGCCCGGCGCGTGTTTATCAACCTATGGAGATCATCATGGCATCTGAAACACTCAAGGAAGGGAAGGAACGCTACAAATCCGGCGTATTACCGTACAAGAAGATGGGTTACTGGGAGCCTGACTACAAGGTCAAGGAGACCGATGTCGTCGCGCTGTTTCGCATCACGCCGCAACCCGGTGTCGACCACGAAGAAGCTGCTGCAGCGGTGGCCGGCGAATCGTCCACCGCCACCTGGACCGTGGTGTGGACCGACCGCCTGACCGCCTGCGAACTGTATCGCGCCAAGGCTTTCAAGAGTGAACTGGTACCGAATACCGGTCCGGGCACCAAGAACGAAGCGCAGTATTTCGCCTACATTGCCTACGATCTCGACTTGTTCGAGCCGGGTTCAATCGCCAACCTCACCGCATCCATCATCGGCAACGTGTTCGGTTTCAAGGCGGTGAAGGCGCTGCGCCTCGAAGACATGCGCATCCCGGTCGCCTATCTCAAGACCTTCCAGGGCCCGGCAACAGGCGTGGTGGTTGAGCGCGAGCGCATGGATAAATTTGGCCGGCCGCTGTTGGGCGCGACCACCAAACCAAAACTTGGCCTGTCCGGCCGGAACTACGGCCGCGTGGTGTACGAAGGCCTCAAGGGCGGTCTGGATTTCATGAAAGACGATGAGAACATCAACTCTCAGCCGTTCATGCACTGGCGCGACCGCTTCCTGTATTGCATGGATGCGGTCAACAAGGCCTCTGCTGCAACAGGCGAAGTCAAGGGTCATTACCTCAACGTCACTGCCGGCACCATGGAAGAGATGTACGAGCGTGCAGAATTTGCCAAATCGCTGGGCTCCATCATCATCATGATCGACCTGGTGATCGGCTACACCGCGATCCAGTCGATGGCCAAATGGGCGCGCAAGAACGACATGATCCTGCATCTGCACCGTGCCGGTAACTCCACTTATTCGCGCCAGAAGAATCACGGCATGAATTTCCGCGTGATCTGCAAGTGGATGCGCATGGCGGGCGTGGACCACATCCATGCCGGCACCGTGGTCGGCAAGCTGGAAGGCGATCCGCTGATGATTCGTGGTTTTTACGACACGCTGCTGGATACCCATACCCCGGTACAACTCGAAAAAGGTTTGTTCTTCGAGCAGGATTGGGCTTCGCTGAACAAGGTGATGCCGGTTGCCTCCGGCGGTATCCATGCCGGCCAGATGCACCAGTTGTTGACTTATCTGGGTGATGATGTGGTGCTGCAATTCGGCGGCGGAACCATCGGCCATCCGCAGGGCATACAGGCCGGCGCTGTCGCCAACCGTGTGGCGCTCGAATCGATGGTGCTGGCACGTAACGAAGGTCGCGATATCTGGAATGAAGGTCCGCAGATTTTGCAGGATGCCGCCAAGTGGTGTTCTCCGCTCAAGGCCGCGCTGGATACGTGGAAGGATATCACCTTCAACTACGATTCCACCGACACTGCTGACTTTGTCCCATCCACCACTGCCAGCTTCTAATCATTATTCCCTCCAATCACCAAACATTAAGGAGAAACAAATCATGATGACCAATCCGGGCAATCGCCTCACGCAAGGACAGTTTTCTTTTCTGCCTGACCTGACCGATGCGCAAATTGCCGCACAAATAAAATATGCGCTGAAGAACGGCTGGGCGGTGAGCGTCGAATACACCGACGACCCGCACCCGCGCAACACCTATTGGGAAATGTTCGGCATGCCGATGTTCGACCTCAAGGATCCCGCCGGGATCATGCTGGAGATCAACAACTGCCGCAAAACCTTTCCCAATTACTACATCCGCGTGACAGCATTCAATTCCAGTCGCGGTGTGGAAAGCCCGACCATGTCCTATCTGGTCAACCGCCCCAAGAAGGAACCGGGGTTCGGCTTGTCACGGCAGGAAGTGGATGGACGCAGCATCCGTTACACCATCCATTCCTACGCCACCGACAAACCGGAGGGCGAGCGTTATTAACACAGTCGTGTAACTTCGATGGCGGGTCACACAGCGGCCCGCCATTTTTCAAACCGGGAAATATCGAACCCAGACACACAGACATCGGAGCTGTAAATGAGCGAAGCAAAGCAAGCTGAAACGACACTGCCGGACGACGCGCCGGTAGACCTCGAAGCAGAATTAAAATCGTCTAATGTACAAGAGGTGCTCGACCAACTGGATCGTGAGCTGATCGGCCTCAAGCCGGTCAAGACGCGCATCCGCGAGATCGCGGCGCTGCTGCTGGTGGACCGCTTGCGCAAGAAATTCGCGCTGAGTTCGGAGACACCCACGCTGCACATGAATTTTACCGGCAATCCCGGCACCGGGAAAACCACCGTCGCATTGCGCATGGCGGAGATATTGCACCGCCTGGGCTACGTGCGCGAAGGACATCTGGTCTCGGTCACGCGCGACGACCTGGTCGGCCAATACATCGGCCACACCGCGCCCAAGACCAAGGAAGTCATCAAGAAGGCGATGGGCGGCGTGCTGTTCATCGACGAGGCTTATTATCTGTACAAACCGGAGAACGAGCGCGACTACGGCGCGGAATCGATCGAGATCTTGCTGCAGGTGATGGAAAACAACCGCGACGACCTGGTCGTGATCCTGGCAGGATACAAGGATCGCATGGACAAGTTCTTTCACAGCAATCCCGGCATGCGCTCGCGTATCGCGCACCACATCGATTTCCCCGACTACAGCCCGAATGAACTGCTCGCCATCGCCAAGCTGATGCTGGCCCAGCAGAACTACCGCTTCAGCGCGGAAGGCGAAAAAGCCTTTGCGGAATATATCCCGCTGCGCATGAAGATGGATCATTTTGCCAATGCCCGCTCGGTACGCAACGCGCTGGACCGTTCGCGGCTGCGCCAGGCCAACCGCCTGTTCGCCACCAAGGGCAGGAACCTGACGCGGAACGACCTGATCACGATAGAGGCCGAGGACATCATGGTCAGCCGCGTGTTCGACGAAGCGGATAAAAAATAGCACGCGCCCGGCTTGTCTGGGCATGGTCATGGAACGCACAACGACGAGGGTGCAATCATGAATTTCCTGCGCGACATCCCGCCGCTACGCAGTATTCCCTATGCGCTGGATGCCGCGCTCTATAACCACGTCAGACTGGCGCTGCTGCGCATCGGCAATCCGCTGGAGCTGGAACTGGAAAAACTGGGCATCGACATGGTACTGGAGAAAGCCTGCTGGGTGGGCTACCACGAGCAGCAAATCTCGCTGCCGCTGATCGCATGGGAAGGTTTCGATTCCGGCCGCAGCGCGCTGGATACACCGGTCGGATGCACCATGCACCTGTATCACCAGCATTCATGGCTGCAAATGCCGAAGATATTAACGGCCATGGATGAGGAATTGCAGTTGCGCCTGACGACGAAGTAAGTCGGCTGGTTTAATTCAACGCCGATTTAATTCATTCCACCCGGATGCCGCCCAGCAGGTTTGCGGGCACCGCCTCGTGGATGCGCTTCGGCGTGGCCAGGTTGAGGTTGTCCATGATCTCGACGAACTCCGCCTCGCTCTTGCCCGCGATGCGCGTGTTGAGCACCTTCTCCTCGCCGATGCTGCTGACACGCCGCCCCTTGTAGTCGTGGGCTGGATAGACCAGCGTCTCATCCGGCAGCGTGAACAGTTTTTCGGTGATGCTGTGGTACATCTCCACAGCACTCCCTTGCTGGAAATCGGTGCGGCCGCAGGCATTGATCATCAGTGTGTCGCCGGTGAACAGCCGGTCGCGCCACAGGTAGCAAAGGCTGCCGGGTGTGTGCCCCGGTGTGGCGATGACGCGTATGGTCTCGTTGCCGAACGTCAGCGTGTCACCATCTTTCAATAATCTATCGTATCCCGGCGCGCCGCAGTTCTGTGCGATCACCGTGGTGGCACAGGTGTGTTTTTTGAGCGCCTGAGAACCGGTGATGTGGTCGGCATGAACGTGGGTATCCAGCACCAGGTGCAGCGTCAGCTTCAGCGACTTGAGCAGCGACAGGTAGCGCTCGACATGTTCCAGCACCGGGTCGATGATGACCGCGCTGCCCTGATCGTCGGCGAGCAGATAAGTGAGCGTGGATGATTCGGGGTCGAACATCTGGCGGAATATCATGTTGGTTCCTTCATAGTCCGGGGTTGTAATGCATATAGAGTCAAACCGCGGTTTTGCAAGTTCAGGTGTTTTGACTATACGCGCAATCTGGCTGGCATCTTATGATTGTTTCGCCCTGCTCACCGAATTCAGGTACAGCGCAACCATCCCCGCCGCCAGCCAGATACTCGCGATCGCGGCGATCCAGAAGCCGGGTGCGCCGCGCGCGGGGCCCAAAGTATCGGTCAGCCCGAGCAGGAAGCCGCCGCCCAGGCCCAGTCCCCACAGCATCGTCGCGTAGATCAGCATAGGCACGACCGATTTCTTGTATCCGCGCAGCGCATTCACCGCCACGGCCTGCAGCGCATCGCCGAGATGATACAAAGCGACCAGCATGATCAGCGGTACCGCCACCTTCTGCACCTCAAGGTCGGTGGTATACAGCGCGGCGATGTGCGGCGCGCCGAACCAGAAGATCGCGCTCAGCACGACCGCGATCCCCATGCCGAGGCGGATGGCTACCCAGCTGGTCTGGCGGGCGCGCTCGCGCTGTCCGGCGCCGATGTCCTGGCCTACCAGCACCGCCGTTGCATTGCCGAGTGCCAGCGGAACCATGAAAGCCAGTGCCGCCAGGTTGGCCGCGATCTGGTGCGCGCCCGACACCACCGGTCCCAGCCGCGCGATGAACAGCGCCATGAAAGTGAAGGCGGTCACGTCCGCGATGAACGTCAGGCCGATCGGGACGCCCAGCCGCAGGAATTCCAGTATCGCTTTGCGTTCCGGCGCGGCAAAGCGCCTGCGCAGCTGGAACTGCGCATAGCCAGGATGGCGCAGACACCAGCCCCAGGCGAGCGCCGCAATCAGCCAGGCATCCACCGCCGTCGCGACCGCGCAGCCCGGCCCGCCCAGCGCGGGCGCCCCCAGCAGGCCATACATGAACACCGCATTCAGCGGGATCTTGATCCCCAGCGACAGCAGGTTGAACAACATCACCGGGCGCGGGCGGCCGATGCCGGTCGATAGGCCGAAGAAGATGCGCAACGCGAATATGCCGGGCACGCTCCAGGCGGATGCGGCGAGATAGGCTCGCACCTTGGTTTCGACGCCGGGCTGCAAGTGCGAGATCGCAATGATGGGGCCGGGGAAGCGCAGCAGCAGGATGGCGATGAGCGCCAGCACCAGAGAGATCCACACGCTCTGGTGTATCTCGCGCCCGACTTCGGCACCCCGGCCCGCGCCGTATAGCTGGGCGATGATAGGCGGCAGCGCGAGCAACACGCTGATCAGCGTCATCAGCACCGTGGCCATGATCGCAGAGGCGATGCCGACCGAGGCAAGGTCGACCGCGGACAGCCGCCCGGCCATCGCGGTGTCGATCACGGCATTCGCCATCATCGCAAGCTGCGCCACGAGCACCGGCCAGGCCAAATGAATGACCCGCTGGATGAGTTGCGGGGTGGGGGAGGCGGGGCGGTTCATATCAGTATTCTACGGGAATGCTGATTTGGATTTTTCTGGTCGGCTAATAGCCTGTCCCTGATTATGTGAAAAAAACCCACCGGACCAAGGTGGGTTACTCGGTCAGGCTTGGTTATGGATCACTGAGTCACCGCACGCATCCTGTCGATTTTCTCGATAACAGCCTGATAGAGATCATGGTCGGAATCGGGGTTGTTGCGGTCCGGATGATGGGCGCTGCGGATTTTTTTCAGTTGAGTCATATCGTCGGGCAGGTCATGTACCTTGGTCACCCGGTCACCGTTTTTGACCATCATGCGCTGAAGCTCAGCCTCTGCGCCTACACGTGTGTCATATAACGTCTTGCTGCCAAGACGCCAACCATCCTGGTTTTTGCGCGGGGACAGCTTTTCCTTGCCATCAAACCAGATCCATTTGCCGGTATCGGGATCCTGTTCAAAATGAATGGTGGTGATGGCGTAGGTGTAAACGGGCGGCTCGATTTCCCTGGCGAATAGCTTGATGACCTTGGCTACAGTCTCCACCGTCGCAAGGTAATACGCGCCTGCCTCATGCGGGCAGAACGCGCTGCTGAGCGTTGGTTCAGGCTTGCTGTCGTTACCTGATGAATTCATTGCAGCCATGCGGCTGAGTGCTTTGCGTTGTGCGTTGGTCACTGGTATTGCTCCTTTATATTGGTTGAAACCCACTGGGATCACCCCTCGCTGAAGGGATCACCCGCTGGACTCGATCCGCTCGAAAAAACAAAAGGCCACCGCTAAGGATGGCCTGATTGCTTGCTATGACTGGCTCCCCTGTCAGGCTTCGAATCTACGACCTGCGACAACGGTCGTATTCCCAAGCCACTACCGGGAGGCAATCAATTACATCAATTAAATCAGTTGCATAATTATACCGCATCTGATGTAAATATGCCGCACATTGCCGAGTCCAGTACAGAAAATAACGAAATCACAGCTACCTTTGGTTATTCCCCGGTGATTTTCCAACAGTTGCGCGGCATAACGATATTCGTTATGCTGCCACATGATCATCGGATTTTCATCCAAGGAAACCGCGAAAATCTGGGCAGGCGATGCGTCCCGTAAATTACCGCGTGAGATTCAGCAAGTCGCCTTGCGGAAGCTGTTCATGCTGGACAAGGCGCAAACGCTCGTTGACTTGAAGATACCCCCGGCCAATCGGCTCGAAGCACTGAAAGATGATCGCAAAGGGCAACACAGCATCCGCATCAACGATCAATGGCGCATCTGTTTTGTGTGGACAAAGAACGGTCCCGATGCAGTCGAGATAGTCGACTACCATTAAGGAGAAGAAAATGGGCAAACTGAACAACATACACCCCGGCGAAATACTCTTCGAAGAGTTTTTGCGCCCGATGGATATCAGCCAAACCAGACTGGCGAACACGATAGGTGTGCCGCCTCGCCGCATCAATGAGATCGTGCTTGGCAAACGCGGCATCACTGCGGATACGGCACTGCGCCTTGCGAAAGTGTTCGGCACTTCAGTGCAATTCTGGATGGGCCTGCAGGACGAATACGAACTGCGCGAAGCACGTAGCGCAATCGAGGATCAACTTGAACACATGATACCGATTGCGGCGTAGGTAAAATGAAGGTGGCCGATTGGTCGCCTTTTTTATTCGCGGCCTGTTTCTGATTGTTCTCCGTGCGGCGCCGATCAATCGAGTCTGACCCCATCGATTCCACTTATTGATACTTCCATAATTCACGACACCCAATGCCGTCATTGCGAACGAAGTGAAGCAATCCAGCAAGACCAAGATGCATTTTTGTAAACCACCTGGATTGCCACGTCGGCTGCGCCTCTGCCGCGCTTCGCGCGCAGCTGAAGCCTTCTCGCAATGACGAGGCATTCTGGATTCCCCAAATTCGCGGGGAAGACGTGCCAGTTTTTTATTTCCCCTTGCCGCGGTTCGGCCTTGCGCCTGCGTTGAGATATAACTGCAACGGCTCGGACCACTTATTGATACTTCCATAATTCACGACACCCTTGCCGTCATTGCGAACGAAGTGAAGCAATCCAGCAAGACCAAGATGCATTTTTTAAACCATCTGGATTGCCACGTCGGCTACGCCTTCTCGCAATGACAGCATTACTGGATTGCCGCGTCGGCTTCGCCTCTGCCGCGCTTCGCTCGCAGCTGAAGCCTTGTTGCAATGACGAGGCATTCTGGATTCCCCTGCGGCATTTAGGTTTATGACACAGTATCCTTAGTGCTCTCACCCCAAAGTCTTACCCACCACCTCCTGCACATCCTTGGACAAGCCCTTGGCCGCGGCGACTTTCTGCAACGCGGCCTGCATCTGTTGTTTCAGCGCGGGCCGGTATTTTTTCCAGTGATCCAGCGTGCGCACCAGACGCGCGGCCAGCTGCGGATTGAGCTTGTTCAGCGCGATCACCTGTTCTGTCCAGAACGCATAGCCGCTGCCATCCGCAGCATGGAACTGTGACGGATTGCCGTTGCAGAAGCTGAAGATCAGGCTGCGTGCGCGGTTGGGATTTTTCAGCGTGAACGCGGGATGGGTCATCAGCTTGCGCACCGCTGTTACATCGGTATGCATCGCCACCGCCTGCAGGCTGAACCATTTGTCCACCACCAGCGCCTCGTTCTTGAAATCACTATAGAAGCGGTTCAATGGCTGTTGTGCCGTCTTGCTGCCGGTGTTGACCAGGCACATCAGCGCGGCAAGGCGGTCGGTCATGTTGTCGGCTGCGGCTATCTGCGCGTGGGCCAGTTGCAGCGTGGATTCATCTTGCCAGCCTAAAAGATAGGACAGGCACAAATTCTTCAGGCCGCGCTTGCCGGCCGATCTCGCATCGGGGCTGTATTTGCCGGGTGTCAGGTTGGCTTCATAGTTGGCGATGAAATCGGCCTTGAGCCGCTCGGCAATCGTCTTGCGCATGAACTGGCGCGCAGTGTGGATCGCCTGCGGGTCTATCACTTTGCACTGTTCGGCCAGCATCAATTCCGAAGGCAGCGTCAGCACCACCTCCTTGAATGACGGATCAAGCGCCGGGTCATTGAGCGTGGTGCGCAAGGCGTCGATGAACAGCTCATCCAGCGTCAGCGTTTCACCGCGCTGCACCTGTTCGATCAGCTTCAACAGACGTTGCATCGCCAGGCGTTGTCCGGCCTCCCAACGGTTGAAGGCATCGCTGTCATGCGCCATCAGCTGCGCCAGCTCCCGGTCGGTATAGTCGTATTCCATCACCACCGGCGCAGAGAAGTTGCGCAGCAAGGAGGGCGTGGGTTTGGTTTTAACGTGGATAAAGATGAACGTCTGTTTTTCATTGGTCAGCTCCAGCACGCAGGTGGTGGCCGGTTTTGCCGCGCCATCCAGATACAGCGCCATGTCGCGGCCCCGCGCATCGAGCAGGCCTACCGCCACGGGGATATGGAAGGGCAGGGTGTTCTTTTGTCCGTCGCCGGGCTTGCAGCTTTGGCTGAGCGTCAGTTCATAGGTCTGCTCGGCGGCGTCGTAGTGGCTTTGCACCTTGAGCTGCGGCGTGCCGGGCTGGCTATACCAGCGCTCGAACTGGGCGAGGTCGCGCCCGCTGCTGTGTGCCATCGCCGCGCGGAAATCGTCGCAGGAAACCGCCTGCCCGTCATGCCGTGCAAAGTACAGGTCCATGCCCTTGCGAAAGCCGTCACGCCCCAGCAGGGTCTGATACATGCGCACCACCTCGGCGCCTTTTTCATAAATCGTGACCGTGTAGAAATTGCTGATCTCCACAAAACTGTCCGGCCGCACCGCATGGGCCATTGGCCCTGCGTCTTCGGAAAACTGCACCTGGCGCAGCATGCGCACATTTTCGATGCGACTCACCGCGCGACCGCTGGCCGTGCCTATCATGTCGGCGGAGAATTCCTGGTCGCGGAACACCGTGAGGCCTTCCTTCAACGACAACTGGAACCAGTCGCGGCAGGTCACGCGGTTGCCGGTCCAGTTATGGAAATATTCATGGCCGACCACCGCCTCGATATTGGCGTAATCGGTGTCAGTGGCGATGCTGGGGTTGGCCAGCACATACTTGGTGTTGAAGATATTCAGGCCCTTGTTTTCCATCGCACCCATGTTGAAATCGCCCACCGCAACGATCATGAACCGATCCAGATCCAGCTCCAGCCCGAAGCGTTCCTGATCCCAGCGGATGCTGTGCTTGAGCGATTCCATCGCATGCTGCGTCTTGTCCAGATTGCCCGGCTCCACCCACACTTGCAGCAGCACGCGGCGCCCGCTGTTCAGCCTGAATGTTTCTTCCTGGCACACCAACTTGCCTGCCACCAGCGCAAACAGATAAGAAGGTTTCTTGAACGGGTCTTCCCACTTGGCATAGTGGCGGCCTTTGGGCAGGTCTCCCTGTTCGATCAGGTTGCCATTGGACAGCAACACCGGATATTTTTTCTTGTCGCCGCGCAGCATCACCGTGTATTTCGCCATCACGTCCGGGCGATCGGGGAACCAGGTGATCTTGCGGAAACCTTCGGCCTCGCATTGGGTAAAGAAATTGCCGTTGGAGACATACAGACCCATCATCGAAGTATTCTTCTCGGGCTCAACCAGTGTCTCGATCTCCAGCGTGATCTCGTCCGGTGCATTGGCGATGCGCAATTTTCCGTCTGCTATCGAGTAACCCTTGGCATTTTTACCGAGCGTTTTGCCGTTCATGCGCAGGGCCACCAGCTTGGCGCCGTCGCCCAGCAGCTCCACATCCTTGTTGGGCGATGCGCTATTGCGTTGCAGCGTGATGCGTGTGGCCACACGGGTTGCCGCGGGGTCGAGATCGAAACCCATTTCAACGGTGTTCACCCAATAGGCCGGGGCAGTGTAGTCTTTGCGATGGATGGTGACGGGTGGTTGCTGGGTCAATTTTTGGGTCATGAGCGGCGGGTCTGGTGGATGAGGTGTTCTATTGTATAAAGGAGATCAGGTTTCGCAAAAGTGTGAAGCCTGAAAAATCTGCTCTTAAGGAAGGTCTGATTAAGTCCATTCGTGGTTATCGGGACGAACGGAAGGTGTATCGAGCCATAGTTTTCGGATTTAATCAGATATTCCTTAACCCAGTACCTTGCGCAGCTTACGTATATGTTGCCATACGACAGCCTTGGGCAAGTTCATTGCCATGACTTGCATGCAGCGTTCAAGCCACCCATGTCTGTCCAGCATACGTTCGATCGCTTTATTGAGGTCTTTGCATATAGCTTCGCCATATGCCGCTTCCGCTTTCGCCACGGCTGATCGCAGTAATGCCAGCGATGGATTCATCATGGCAAGATCGATGATGTCCCGATTGAAAACACCATCATCGTTCCAGCGATCCGAATTCGCCAGCAGCTTGCCCGCTGCCATGTCCAGTGGCGTCAGGGTTGCAATACCACAAATTTCATCACGGGTTCCGGGTGACTCGAGTTTAACCCGCCCCTCAAGAATGATCTCGAATTTGATCGGCTGGTCTGCCACCTGCAACATTGTCCGGATGCCATACTGATCAGCTCGCATTTCGCGGGTTTGCGCCAAGGGCGCTGTGCCCTCACGGACGATAGCGGCGATTCCGTTTGCGCCTGTGAGCAACTGGCGCAGGTTGCGATAACTGGCAACATCCGACACTAGAAAATCGATATCAATCGACTCACGATATTCGCCATAGCGAAGTGTGATTGCGGTCCCGCCGCCAAACAGGCAGTTGTTCTCTTTCAACTGTTGGCCATTGAGGATGCTCAGGACATGAGCAATCCGCTGGTGGTGTGGACGCTTAAATAATTCCATTCGGTTCGCCAAGTCCGATACGCAGTGCATCGACCAACTGGCGCTCGCTTGGCTCCAACGCATTCGTATCCACATGACGCCAGTTGCGCTCGTAGATGCTGAGTGCTTCCGCCGGTGTCAATACATCGGTGCCATGCACTTGCCAGGCAAGCTGCTTGAGTTGCGGGTAGTCTGCCAGATGGATACGAGCGGGAATCCAGCCTTCATGGTCATCGTTAATTCCTCCGGCGCCCGACTCGGCGGGCTTGATAATGCCGAAGTCCAGGGTTAGGGCGCCCATGGCGTTGAGGTACGCGCCCATGGTGACAGATGGTTCGCCGTTTTCAATACGGTGCAAAGTTGCGCGCGACATCCCTGCGGCTTCTGCTGCTGTGGTGACATTGATACGCAATGCTTTGCGATGCGCATGTATCTGCTTACCCATTGCGATGAGTATGTTGGCGACTGCAGGTGCAATAATTGGTGTACGTGCTGGCATAGTGTTGCTCATTGTAGGCATTTATGAATAATTGTCAATAATGAGCAACACTTTTGTGAGTTACACGGCTTAGCTCATCCCGCCACTATTATTCTAGAACCGGCGGCGTGTGTAGCGCAGCCAGATCCATGATGGGCAGATCCTCGCGGGGTATGCCCGCGATCAAGCCTGAGGCCGAAGCCAATCCAGGTTGCCATTGGACAGCAGCACCGGATATCTTTTCTTGTCGCCGCGCAGCATCACGGTGTATTTCGCCATCACGTCCGGGCGATCGGGGAACCAGGTGATCTTTCGGAAACCTTCGGCCTCGCATTGGGTAAAGTAGTGCCGTTGGAGACATACAGACCCATCATCGAAGTATTCTTCTCGGGCTCAACCAGTGTCTCGATCTCCAGCGTGATCTCGTCCGGTGCGTTGGCGATGCGCAATTTTCCGTCTGCTATCGAGTAACCCTTGGCATTTTTACCGAGCGTTTTGCCGTTCATGCGCAGGGCCACCAGCTTGGCGCCGTCGCCCAGCAGCTCCACATCCTTGTTGGGCGATGCGCTATTGCGTTGCAGCGTGATGCGTGTGGCCACACGGGTTGCCGCGGGGTCGAGATCGAAACCCATTTCAACGGTGTTCACCCAATAGGCCGGGGCAGTGTAGTCTTTGCGATGGATGGTGACGGGTGGTTGCTGGGTCAATTTTTGGGTCATGAGCGGCGGGTCAGGAGGTTGTGAGAAGGATGGGATTTTAACAGGGTCGGGTTTTTATTCGTGGCCTGTCCCCGATTGCTCTATATATCCCCAACCATTCATGGCACTTGCCATACTCTCAATATCAAATGCTTGAAGTATTACTAAGGGTAGTTTAAGTGTGGTGGCAATATGCTTCGCATGTGCGATTTCAGCATCTTGGTGAAGTTGTAATAGCTCAATTGGATGCGACACTCCATCGCGAGCATGCATTCTTTTCGCAATCTGCTCAGGCTCATCGATAAATAGCACGATGCTCTCGACATGTAATTCTCGAAACACATCAACATGAATGGTTTCAATACACCCATCCGATTTACGGCGCATCGTGAAATGTCCGTCCAGCAAAAAATGGCCTCCTGCCAAAAGCCTCGATACACCTTGAATTAATAGTCGCTGATTATCAACTACGTCAGTAACAAGTTTTGATTCTTCCGAAATAGCAGACGACTTTTCATCGCGGATAATTTGGCTGGCCGTAAAATGAGGAATGCCGCATTTACCTGATACCGCCTTGCAGGCGGAAGATTTACCAACCGCATGGATACCCGCTACAAAAATTACTTTCATATTCGCGTTTTCCAAGATTGTTGAAGTATCTTGTTGTAGTCCTTTGCATCAAGATAGCGAAATGACTGTGGTGCCAAAAACCCTTTAAACACTTTCTTGGGATCAACGTGGTGCTCAAATTCAAGGACATCTGCAATTTCGATTGCAAATCCAGATTTCTTTCCATCAAAATAATCATAAATAAGCTGTCGAGTTACGCCACCTCCTTTTTCCTTGGCTAACTCCCATAGTGATGTGGGGGACCCTACAGTAACTCCCACAACATTTACAGCGGCCACAATCTTTTGAATAGGTGATGAAGAATAAATCACCAACACATCGACAGGTTCGGCAGCCCAGCTTCTTCTAAATTCAAGCCGCTTTTCACCGGAAAGAATTTTTTCCACAAAGCATGGGCGGATGGAAATAAGCGCGACTCTAGGCGGCTTGGGAAATAAGTCTTTGGTACGCGTCGTCATCAATTTCTCGGATAGTTTGGATGTTGCCATTTACAACTCGATTCTGTTTAAGCCATTCAAAAGAAGGCGGATAAGTAAAATGTTTTACTAGCCTGAAGAGCATTACCTTTGTTGGCTTGCGCGCCATGTCCTCAATCTCAGTCATGCTATACACCGTTCTGCGCCGTACTCGATCTACGATTTCGTTAGCATTCTCAAGCGTTTCGTATTGTTCAACGATTCCTAGACTGGTCACAGCCATTTCATCAGTTGAACGATAAAAAAGCACGATATCTCCCGGACTGACTTTACCTAACTTGGCATGACACAAATAAGCCTGTTTGATTGCATTACTTGCAGTATGAGTTGAATCAAACAATGTCATTTGTGGCGGATCTACGGGAGAGACGTAATCTGAAAACAAGATTCGGTGATATTCAGGACGAATCGGAATTATGAATTTCCTAACTCGACTGTCTTGCCTAAAATGCGGGAAATATTTTCGGCAATATTCAAATGCTGACAAATCACCAGTCGAATCATCCGGCGCAACAAGAGGGTGCGGCTTTACATAAACGACATCATCGTCATATTGACCAAACTCTGTAAAACCGAAGTCAGATAATAGTTCGAAAAGTATGGCCTGCTTATCTGGGTTGCCATGAATAAAAATATTTTCTAAGCCATGTTCGGTTGCATGCCGAAATGCGGCCTTTAAAAACAATTCACCAATTTTTCTTCCACGGCATCCTTCGCCGACCTTGAATGTACATAATTTTAACGAAGCACCGGGCAAAATTTCGCCTCGCCCAGTTAGGTCATCGTTTACCTTACGTGCAAAAATACACAGCGCCCCCAATTTTTCTGGCTCGATCCAATATACCCAAGCTCTTCTCCCCTCGCTAGCATGGTGTCTAAACCATGTATCAAATTGATAGTCTTCCCGCAAACTATCGAAAAACTCATCTCCTAATAAATGGGTCAGCGAATGCAGGGGCACATCTTTAATGTTAGGGAGCTGAACCGAGCCGGGTTCATACAAACGACGCAAGAAGTCTTCTGCGGCCTGTATACCATAAACTCTATCACTGATATTTCTGCTTATAGCTTTCTTGTGTATTTCACGATCTTCAGTAATCAAGTAACGAGCCGCATCAGATTCAAGCGCATACAAAATAGCGTTATCACATGCATCATTTGGGCTTGTTTCTGGTGTATTCCACGGGCAGTCTAAAATGCCATCAAGACGAGTGTATTGCTCCAATCGATCACGAGTGCGTATGCGTCTATCTGCATTTCGGTCTCGATTTATATCTTCTTCTGAGGCGGGATGAAAAACTAAAGTGTGACCATGTTCTTGTGCTAACCGCACAAAATTAGCCAGGCCCGGTGGTAGAGGGATATTTGAATCCTCAAGAGGGATCAGAATGTTGGTATCGAGCAGAAAGCGCATGGAGCATTACTTATAATGTAGGTATGGCTCAAGTTATTTTCTGCGCATACAATATCATCGAACAACATGGGGGCGGAGCCCTATTCTTTTCGCAAACTCAATTGGGCTCCGTCCCTAAGGTCTTGCTAAGATCTTGTCCGGCGGATCGGCTCACTCTTCCCTTGCCAGCGGCCTTGCTTGCATATGACGCTTTATCGGCAAGTTCAAATGCCTCGCCAATATTTATGGCTTGCTCGAACTCGGCTACCCCGATGCTGACGGAAACGTAAAACTCAAAAGCCTTTCCCTCCTGATTTACCCAGCGTACAGGCGTGCTCCCTAGCGCTGAGCAGACACGACGCATCGCGCCTGCGGCCTCTTCTTCGGTGTAGTTCGCGCAAAGAACTCCAAACTCGTCGCCACTGATTCGGTATACGCGGTCGCGTTCCCGAGCCGTTCGGCGAACGATTGCTGCAATGTGGCGAAGGGCTTCGTCGCCAGCTGCGTGACCGTATGAATCATTGACGGTCTTGAAGTTATCCACATCCAAACGTACGCATGCGCTGGGATATGGAAGCGAAACTTCGCCTTTCTGGACTAGAGAAATGTCTTCGTTGTATGCCGCTTGATTGAGCAGGGATGTCAAGCTGTCAAATCGATGGCCGTGGCCTGGAATTGGGCGGGACATAAGCTGCCGGACAGGCCCGGGCCTACATAGACAAGGAACCATCTGGCAGTCAGGGCAATGTCCCGGATACGCCTTCCAGAGGCAGTCCTCCGCGAGTAGCGTTGCACCATCTGCACCGACGGGTAATGTCGACACCAGTGCAAACCACCACGCTA
>LSLI01000053.1 GCA_001577345.1 Candidatus Gallionella acididurans | reverse complement strand
TGATAGGGATGCTTGACAGGACGAATGTCGCTGACGAGATCAGCCAGATCAATCAACTCCTGCGGCGCATGTCGGCCGGTGACCACGATATGCAGCATTTTGCGGCGGTTTCCGAATGCCGCAAGCACCTCGGCCAAATCCAGGTACTGATATTTGAGCACGATATTCATCTCATCCAGTATGACCATGTCGTAGTCAGGATCATTGATCATCCTGACTGCTTCCGCCCAGCCCTTGGCTGCGGTTGCCATGTCGGCCGCACGGTCCTGGGTATTCCAAGTGTATCCTGCGCCGACCACGTGGAAATCGCAGTTGGGGTTGCTGCCGAGCACATTACGTTCCGCGCTGTGCAATGCTCCCTTGATGAACTGCACCACGCCCAGCTTCATTTCATGGCCGAGTATCCGCAATCCCATGCCGAATGCCGCGGTCGATTTCCCTTTGCCGGTGCCGGTATACACGATCAGCAAACCCTTTTCATTTTGCGCGGCGGTCTTCTTTTTTTCGAAGCCTTCCTTGTGGCGCTGGGTCATGCGCTTATGTGCGTCCGAGTCAGTTTTCATTACCATTATCTCCAAAGCGTTCCGGTCAACCCGGATAAAATCGTAGCCACATTATTACGGCTGGGATGGTAGCCGATAAAAACCACTTCCGATTCCGGTGACGATTTATTTACAGCACCAGTGCTGATCGTCACGCGCGTGCGTACACCCTGCACCAGAAAATCTTGTCCGGGGCCAGTGGCGCGAACAAATCCCTTGATGCGCAATATCGGCTCCGTCCTGGCGGCGTCTATCAGGGCGGCTTTCAATATTTCCGGCTGTTGCGGTTCCTGGCTACGCAGTACGAACGAAAGCCAACCGGGGTCCTGCTCATGAAAATGTTTGTGGGTGGCAATGCCATGGCTATGTCTGCCCAAGCCGGAATGGACATGGCCATTCATGCGGGACTGATCAAGAAACAGCGCGGCCTCGGTCCCGGGCATGGCGACTGGCGTAAAGTGGTGCCTGTTTGCTGCAAGCGTAGCCTGATGCAGTCGCAGGCCGAGGGCAAGCCGGATTTCAAGCCTTGCATGATAGGCAAGTTCGATAAAGCGCACGTTAGACGCGCGTTTCCGCACGCGGGCTTCGGCCAAGAGCAGTGCATCTTCATCCAGTCCATCGATCTTATTCAAAACCACCACATCGGCGAATTCGAGTTGCTGTTCGAACAAGGTCGCAACCGAATCGGCTCCTGGGTGACCCGCCTGATCGCGCTCGAATTGATCGGACAACAACAGGGGCGTATCCACCACGACCAGTGTCGCATCCAGAACAAATTCTCCGGCAAGTTCAGGTGACTGCAATCTTTCCATGATGGCCGTGGGCAAGGCCAGGCCGGAAGTTTCGATCAACACATGATCGATTTGTGCGCGCCGCTCCGCGATCGCTTTCATGGCCGGGATGAAGCGCTCGTCGTCGCCGTAGGCAATCAGCCCGTCGGGAAAATCGTGAATCGTGACCGGATCATGACGATCGAAGCTGTCACGGATCAACGCGCCGTCGATCGAGACTTCTCCGAACTCGTTGATCAACAGCGCGAGACGCCGAGCTTGCCGCCCTTGAATCAGGCTGCCTAGCAGGGTCGTTTTACCGGAACCGAGAAACCCGGTCATGATAGTCACTGGAATCATGGCCAGATATCCCACGATTGCAATTGCTGCAACACGGCATCGAAGGACGAGGTGACAACCGGATAGTCCAGCTTCGGGCGACTGACCACCAGCAAGGTGATGCCGAGGTCCTGCGCCGCAGACGCCTTGGCTTGATAACCACCGGCGTCACCGGAATCCTTGGTCACCACGCAGTCGATTTTCCAATCACGCCACAAGGCAACATTGAAATCCTGGGAGAATGGCCCCTGCATGGCGCAAATATGACTGCGCGGTACACCGAGATCGATCGCGCGCTGAATGAATTCAGGTTCCGGCATCATGCGTACAAACCATTCTTTTTCAGCGGCATTCGGGGCCTTGAGGAAGGTGGCCAGACTCTTCGATCCTGTTGCCAGAAAAATCCGCTTGCCAAGGGCGATGGCGCGTCCGGCCGCCTGCTCTGTAGATTCACACATTTCGCCGGCATCCGCTGCATGGGCGCTTGGCCGTTCATAGCGCAGATAAGGGATATTCAGGGTGCGCGACAGGCCGATCAACTGTTCTGAAATCAAATTGGCATAGGGGTGCGTCGCATCAACCAACACCCTGGCCCTGGTCTTGGCGAGCGCCTGCCTGCGTGCTTCCACACCTTGCCGCCCCGCCCATACCGAGACGCCGGGGCAGTCCCTGATTGCAAGATCGCCCCCGTATTCTGTTGCAGTGGAGATGACGACCGGATAGCCATTATTCGCCAGTTCGCTGGCAAGCAGATTACCGTCGCTGGTGCCGGAAAAAACCCAGAGCGCATGTTCGGGCAACTCATTTTTTGCAGGTTGTTCGAGAGGTGCTGCCCAATCGTTGTAGCCGCGCGGCGTAAAAATATAACCGCGCTTTCTCTGGGTAAATCGATTGCCGATCACGATGGTAGTGAGCATGTCGAACTGCATGGACGGGAGATCTTCCAGATGATGGATGCTGACCGTCTGACCGGGGCGATACGCATTGCGCACCACGCCGCACAGTGTTTGCGGCGATTTGGATTCCAGCATGATGTTCAGGATGCGGTACACGCCCTGCTGCCGGCCGGCACTCTGCACGTTGTACAGGACACAGGCCAGATCGGCTTCGGCTATATGCCGTCCGCGCTGCTCGATCCATTCCCAGGGGCACAGCAGATCGGACAGGCTAAGGGTGGCGAAGTCGTGCGACAAAGGAGAACCCAGCAGGGATGCGCAGGCATTGGCAGAGGTAATGCCGGGTATCACGTTCACCTCATACTCATCCTCCTCCCGCATTTCTTCGAAAGCCAGTGCCGCCATCGCATAAATGCCGATGTCGCCGCTGGAAATCAGCGCGACTCTGGCGCCGCCCCGTGCTTTCTCTATCGCCAGCAAGGCACGCTCGCGTTCTTGGGTGAGCGGCGGAGTGTGAATTTCCTTGCCAGCCAGCCAGGGCTGGATCCAGCGCAAATACAAATCGTAGGCCACGATCACCTCACTGTCCCGCAATGCCGCTTCGGCACGGGGAACAATCAAATCGGCAAATCCCGGCCCGACAGAGACCAAATTAAGTACACCTTTCATATTTACAGCCAACCTTTATCTTCTACTACTGCCACGGCTACGCCATCCAAAGAGATTTTAGGAACGATCAATTTCCCGCGCGCACAGGCAATCAAAGCGCACGGTTCACATACCCCATCCAGACCCACATTTTTTTGCACCCAGTCCGAAGGCTTGGTCACCCATGGCCGCGCAGCCACGGTTTTCCGCGCCAATATGTGCAAAGGCAAGCTGTGCCGTTCGCAGAATTCGATTAACCCAGGCTCATTCGCTTTCAGGTCTATCGTGGCCACTTCGCGTATTTCGCTGATACACCGTTCGCCCAGCGCTCGGCATACGGCTGCCTCTATGCGCTCGATTGACACATCTTTTCGGCAGCCGATGCCAACCACCAGCGGCTTGATGGCCTCGGTTGCAGTGGTGATCACCGGCACAGCACCGATGGCGTTGGCCACGCAATAGGCCAGCCGGTTTGCACCGCCTTCATGACCGGCCAGCAGCGAAACTGCGAAACGGCCCGCTTCGTCCAGCACCACCATGGCCGGATCGCTATGCTTGTCCTTCACCAGGCCATCCAGGAAGCGCACCGCTATGCCGCTTGCAGCGATCATTATCCATTGCGTATGCAAACTGTAGGCTGCTGCAAATTGAGTTTTTTGCGGCATGACTGCATTGAGCCAGGGACGATGCAGTTCACCACCGAGTCTGGCTTGCAAGGCAGTGGCCAGTGCCTCGCTTTCGGGGCGAATTAACCAGATGCCGAGTGATGCACTCACGCTGTCGCCTTCTGCTTCTTTTTCTTCATCACGCGGAAAATGTGCGTGAAGTCCCTGGAATACAGGCTGGATTCTGTCTGCACATCCCGCCCCAGCGCCGCGCCAACCAACAGCATGGTGGTGAGGTTCCAATCCTTGCGCTTCGTTTCCTTGAGCACGCTTCCCAGCGTCCCTTGATAGGCGCGCTGCTCCGGCCAACTTGCCCGATATACCAGCGCCACCGGCGTATCTGCCGGATAATGCAGGCGCAGGTCGGTGACGATTTTTTTCAGGTGCGGGCCGGACAGAAAGATACACATGGTGGAACGGTGCGCTGCCAGCCGCGCAATGGCTTCTGACTCGGGTACCGCCGAGGCACGGCCGGAAACACGGGTCAGGATGATGGTTTGCGATACTTCCGGCCTGGTCAGTTCGGCCTTGATCGCAGCAGCTGCAGCGGTAAATGATGACACCCCCGGCACTACCTCGTATTCGATGCCCAGGGCATCGAGCCGCCGCATTTGCTCTGCCGTTGCGCCATAAATTGCCGGGTCACCGGAATGCAGGCGGGCCACGTCGCAGTCTGTTGCCTGCGCCCGCACGTAGCAGGCTTGCTGCTGTTCCAGATCAAGTTTGGCGGTATCGATCAATTCCGCATCAGGCCGGCAATGTTGCAGCATATCTGTCGGCACCAACGAACCCGCGTACAAAACCATGCTTGCACGCCCAAGCAGATTGGCGCCGCGTAATGTAATCAGATCGGAGGCACCGGGACCGGCGCCAATAAAATAAACTTTCATGTATGTCGTTTCTCTCTTGGTGTTTTGCGTATCAGCAGGGTGGCGAGATAACCCATCGCCCCGGTTGCACACAAACTGTTCACCCCGGTTGCCAGCATTTCATCCGGCAAACCGATGCGGCGGGCAAAAGCACAGTGTTCGGCAATGCCCATGTCGCGCAGCAGTTCTAGTACCCAGGACAGACGCGCGCCTATCTTCATCAGCACCACGATGTCATGGCATTCGATATCAAGCCTGAGCGCAGCAGCATCCTCCGGACAGGGCAGAATCAGAGTGCGTTCCTTGCCTTCTCCGAGCGGCCAGCCCATTGCCGCTGCGGCTGCAGCGTAGCTGGTGATGCCGGGAAACGTACGCTGCGGCAATCCGGGCAAAAGATCGCGCAGTGCGGCCAATATATAGCCGTAGGTGGAGTATGTCAGCGTATCGCCGATGGTGAGATAAGCCACATTACGCCCTGCGCGCAATTCTACCGCTATGGTTTCGGCCAGCTCTGCGTAGTGCTCGCGCAGCACCGTGCGGTCCGGGTCCATGTTGAATTCGATTTCACGTAACCGTTGCGGCGGAATTTCGATACCTTCCAGGCATTGCAGGGCAACCGAGGTTTCCGCGTTACGCGCGCGCGGTGCAAACACGAGATCGGCCTGCTGCAATGCTTCAAGCGCCGCCAGCGGGATGTAGCCCGCTGGCCCCGGTCCGACGCCGATACCCCAGAACGTGCCCAGTCTACTCATATCTGGCTCTCTCATATCTGGCCCGTTCATGGCGTTCCCAAAGTATTGCCACTCAGATCAAACAAACGCACTTCCACCCGCTTGGCCGCAGGCACGCGCTCACCTATCCGCACGGCGATGCGCCGCTCGATTTCCACCCACAGCGCTTGTGCGCCGCGCTCACCCTTCAATCGTTCCATTGCCGCTTCCACTGTATTTGCATTATCTATCTCTTGCACCACGCGGGGTTCAAATCCAAGTTCTGCCGCCACCCGTGCTACGCATCCCATTGCCATGCCGCTCCTGCTGGAGTGTGTGTCCCACACGTCGTCCAACACTTTGGCCAGTTTGCCCGGATGTCCCAGCACCCACAATGTATCCAGTTGACGCGACTCTTCGTCCAGCGCCAGTTGCATAAAATCAATCGCATCGCCCAGAAAATTGGCAATCTGCACGACCCGCTTCTCTGGCAAGCTCAAAACCTCCCGTGCATAGGTACGGCCAATTTTTCCCGGCAAAAAAGCCACACGCTCCGCGCCATCACCCAGTGCGACGCGCACATAAACCTCGATCGACGCAATCCAGGATGCCAGCGACAACGGCTCGACTATCCCCGATGTACCGAGGATGGATATTCCGCCGAGGACGCCCAAACGCGGATTAAATGTCTTTCTGGCGATGGTTTCACCGTTTTCGCAACCGATGGTCAGATCGAAACCTTGAACCTGACCCTCAGTCTGTTCACTAACCGCACCATCACGCAGCACTTCGGCAACTGCCTGGCGCATCATCTGGCGCGGCACCGGGTTGATCGCAGGCTCGCCAACAGCCACCCTCAGACCGGGTTGTGTTGCAGTGCCTACCCCGCCCCCGGCGAAGAAGCAAATCTGTCCGGCATTGTTCCGGCGTACCTCGGCAAAGATCGTCGCACCGTGGGTATTGTCCGGGTCGTCGCCGCCATCCTTGAGCACTTCTGCACGCACCGTGTGCTGATCCAGCCGGCGGCTTTCCTGTATCGGCACCACCAGATAATGCGCGCCGTCCGGCAATGTCACCTGTACCTGTGTGCAGCGCTCGCCGCGCAGGAGTAAACAGAGTGCGGCTTTGACCGCTGCCGTGGCGCAGCTTCCCGTGGTGCGCCCGCGCCGCATACCATTCGGCGCGAGCACACTCAGATCAAATTCTGCAAGTTCAGTCCGGCTCATACGCTGCAAGCTGGTTCAGCGCGTCTATCATCAAGCCGTTGACGACGCTGGCCGCCCAGGGTGAACCGCCGCGCGTGCCGCTATTTGTAATGCGCGGCACTTGCAGACAACGCTGGAGATCCGCTTTCGCCTCGCACGTACCGACAAAACCAACGGGCAGGCCGATCACCAGTTGAGGCCGCCAGCCGTGCTCGCGGATCAGGCGCGTTGCTTCCATGATCGCGGTGGGCGCATCGCCGATTGCCAATACGATGTCGTTGCCAAACTTTTCCCAGGCGCGACGAATTCCTGCGGCTGAGCGGGTAATGCCGTGCGCCTCTGCCATCAAGAGTGTTTCGCGGTCATGCACGCCGCACCAGGTTTCGATGGCCAGCTGTTCGAGCAATGCACGCTTGAGACCGGTTTGCACCATGGTCACATCCGTAATCACGCGTTTGCAGCGTAACAAGGAACGGATGCCGGCTTCGACTGCACCAGATGAAAAATACATATCATCTGGCACGTTAAAATCGCCGCTGGTATGGACCAGGCGCTGCAGCACGGTCAGGTGTGCCACAGGGAAACCGGACCAATCCCGTCCGGCGGCGATAATTCGAAAGCTTTCAGCTTCAATCGGGTGCGGGATGTAAGGCATAAACTCGGGCTTATCTTGGGCCGCTGCGCATCCCCTTTGTTTTTCTAGCAAGCCGCGCACTTGAAGATGGTGGGGGCGCTGCGGTTCGCCCACCTGTTCTTCAAAACCGACAATCTGTACCCGATATTTGCACAATGAACAGTTCATTGCTGCACGACCTGCCACGGCTTCACGTGCACGGTCTATCATCACATCGGCCACATGTGGATGTACGCCGAGATAACCCGCCTTGAGTACTTCCAGTTCAGGCTCGCGTTCCCGCAAGGCATCGGCGGCTTCATAAATTCGTTTAACCAGCACACCATCGAACAGAAAAAACGGCACCACCACGAGCCGTGCGTAGCCCATCCTTGCGGCGGCGCGCAGGCCATCGGCCACCAGCGGTTTGGCTGTCCCCGAATAGCAGACGCAAGCAGCGCCGAAACCCATGCCTTCCTCTATCATGCGGGCGAACTTGGCCACTTCACCGTTGGCATCTGGATCGGTGGTGCCGCGACCGACCAGCACCAGACAGGTATCGTCGCGGCGCACGGTATGGGGGGATGCCGATTCGGCGGTAACTATGCGTTCCTGTACCAGTTGCAGCAATAGCGGATGCAAACCCAGCGGCGCGCCAAAGTGAAAGTCAATCTCGGGGTGAGCGCGGGCGTATGTCAGCAACTCACTCGGCATGTCGTTCTTGGCGTGCGTTGCCGCCAGCAGTACACCCGGCACCATGACCACTTGCCGCACGCCTGCGGCGAGATTGGCCGCCACCGCCTGGTCGATAGTCGGGCTGGCGAATTCCAGATAACCGTGATTAACCACATGCTGAGGCGCCCGCGCGCGTATCAGCTCAATCAGCGCCTCGAATTCACGAATGCCGTCAGGGTCGCGACTTCCGTGGCCCGCGACCACGATGCCGAACGGCTCGCTATTTTCCGTCTGTATCATCTACTCTCCGGCGCTTCGATCTGACTTGGCATCGGCCGGCGGGTACGGATCAGCATGATACTCATGTCAGTAAAATCGCGAGCTACACATTCGGCAAGCGTACCGTGCCATTCCGCTTCGGTACGGGTCAGATTCTCCCAAACCTCGGTCGGGTGCTCAGGCGAAATCCCATTCTCAAGCAAATAGGCTGCGATATGGCGCGGCATGAATGAGCGCGCTGCGTCCCAGGGACAGGGAATCACGATGGCATTGCGCTCGTCCTGGAGCACGTGGATCAGATGACGCTTGAACGGGTCAAGATCACCACGGCGGTGAAACGTAATGAAGGTGGTTTCGTCGAAACATACTTTGGCACGGGATGCGAGAATTTGCGCCGAGGAAATTCCCGGCAAACTTTCCACTGGATGGCCGCAGGCACGCTCAACCCGCTCCAGATACTGGAAGCCGCTAAAGTGGATATCCCCCATAAAAACCACCACGCAACGCTTGCCAGCGTGGTGGGCTTGTGCCACCTGCGCCAGTTTGTCTACCTGGTCGCGATAGCCCATGGTCACGATTTCCGCTGCCTCGGGAATCAGGCTGCGCACAACGTTTAGGACGGCGTTGAATCCGGCCACCATGTCAGCGCTGCGAATCAGCTCAGCGCCACGCTGGGTCAGGTAGCCAACGTCACCTGGTCCTGCGCCTATACAAACTATCATGAATACTCCTTGCTCATTACATGCATCCTCGTATTGTCAGTGTCAGACTTTCTGCCGACAATTCTTCCAGTGACAAGCATTCTGCACCCAGCGCCTGTGCCAACTGTCGTGCGCGACCCAGGCGCAGATAACCGGTTTCGGTATCGAGAACCAAGGCCGGCAAACCGCGCTCAGCCAGCAATCCGGCAAGTTGTAGCGTTTCCTGCCATGGATCTCCGCCATCGTTCAGCGCCACGTTGGCCTTACCGTCGCTTAGCAGCACAAGCAGCGGCGGGATACCCTTGTCATTCGCCTGCTCCAGCGTTTCCAGGGTCAACTGCAGCGCATGCGGTAAAGGCGTGCGGCCACCGGTGGGCAACTCGCGCAAACCCTGTTCGGCAAGATCAACACTACGGGTGGGAGACAGCAACAGCGTCGCCAATTCACCGCGAAAAGCAATCACAGCCACTTCGTCGCGTTGCTGGTAGGCATCGGTAAGCAGCGCCAGCACCGCACCCTTGACTGCTTCCATACGCCGCTGCGCCGCCATGGAGCCAGAGGCATCCACCACAAATAAAATCAGATTGGCGCTTTTTCCCGTACGTATCTGCTGGTGCAAATCAATTTTCTTAACCCGGAATTCGCCTGTGTTACGTAGTGCTGCGCTACGCAGTGTTGCGCCCACGGCAAGGCTGCTCGGATTCTGGTCCGGCACGGCGCGTACCACCCGTCCGCGCGAGACATTTGCCGCAGCGCTGCGCCGGCCGGCGGCAAGGCCCTTGGCATTCGCGTCCACCGTAATCCGGGGCACGCTACCGTCTGACGCGGCGGCGAACACCTGTTGCTGATCTTGTCCTTCGTCATCCCTTGGTGCTTCCGTGTCCCTTGATACATGCTCATTGTCCGGAGCCGTGACTGGCTCAACTTCACTCTCGGCAGGTGCCTGGCTTGCATGTCGCATCAATTCGTCAAGGCGCTCGCGATTTAGCCCCGGCTGCTCGAACGGCTTGCGCCGACGCCGGTGCGGCAACGCGAGTTCCGCCGCACCGCGCACATCATCAGGCGTCACCTGCCCCCGCCCATCGAGTGCCGCCAGTGCACGCGCCGCCTTGTGCATGACGATGTCCGCGCGCAGGCTGGCCACTTCGAATTCGCAGCACAGATGGCTGATCAAATCCAGCAATCCGTCATCCAGCACCACCTCCGGCAACAAGCGTTGCGCGGTGGCAATCTGCTGGCGTAGCGCATCCTGCTCCGCTGCCCAGGCGGTGCCGTAGGCGGCCGGATCGGTCTCGTAGGCGATACGCCGACGAACCACTTCGGCACGCGCAGTCTTTTCGCGCGGGGCAGCCACTTCCACCATCAAGCCGAAGCGATCAAGCAGTTGCGGGCGCAGATCGCCCTCCTCCAGATTCATCGTGCCGATCAGCGTGAAACGTGCGGGGTGCGTCAGAGACAAACCTTCACGCTGCACCGAATTCACGCCCATGGCCGCAGCATCCAGCAAGACATCCACCAGATGATCCGGCAGCAGATTTACTTCATCAATGTACAGAATGCCGCGATGCGCAGCAGCCAGCAGGCCAGGCTGGAAAGCGCGTTTTGCGCCTTTCAGGGCCTGTTCCAGATCCAGCGTACCGAGCACGCGGTCTTCGGTCGCGCCCAGTGGCAGCGTGACAAAAGGCACTGCACTTGCCTGCGCCAATGCATCTGGAGCACTGCATATCTCACAGTGTCCACATGGCGTGCCGGGCACGCAATTGAAGGCACACCCGGTAACCCGTTCGATCAGCGGAAGAATGTCGGTCAGCGCCCGCGCTGCCGTGCTCTTTGCAGTGCCCTTGTCACCGCGGATCAGCACGCCGCCCAACATCGGATCGACCGCGCACAGCAGCAGGGCGGTTTTCAATTGCGTTTGCCCGACGATGGCGGAAAATGGGAAAGTCATGCTTTTCCGCGCGGTGTTTCGCCGCGCGCCTCCAACAAGGTTTCACTCTTGAGATACAGTTCTTGCAGCGCCTCCAGCGTTTGCGGCTCAGGCTTGGACCACATGCCGCGTTTGGCCGCTTCAAGCAGGCGTTCGGCGATGGCGTTCTGTGCCCACGGATTGGATTCTTGCAGAAAATGCTGCATCTCCGGATTCATTGCGTACGTGCTTGCCACCTGCTCGTACATCCAGTCGTCCATGACGCGGGCCGTGGCATCGTAACCGAACAGATAATCCACTGTCGCCGTCAGTTCCAGTCCGCCCTTGTAGCCATGGCGCTGAATGCTCGCCAGCCACTTGGGATTCACCACGCGCGAGCGGAATACCCGCAAGGTCTCCTCCTTCAGGTCTCGTACCTGCGGCCGTTCCGGGTCATGACTGTCGCCGAAATAGTGGCGCGGCTGCTGCCCTGTCAGTGAGCGAATGGTGGCGATCATGCCACCGTGAAATTGCAGATAATCGTCGCTGTCGAAAATATCGTGCTCGCGGTTGTCCTGATTGTGCAGCGCCACCTGTACCCCTGACAAGCGCGTTCGAAATGCATCGCGCTCATCAATGCCCTGCTCACCGCGCGCATAGGCATAGCCACCCCAGTTGACATAAGCCTCGGCAAAGTCGGCATCGGTTTGCCAATTCTTTTCCTGGATCAAGGGCAGAATGCCCGCGCCATAACTACCCGGTTTGGCGCCGAAAATGCGATACCCGGCGCGACGCGATGCATCGTCCTCGGACAAACCCTTGCCTATCCACTCGCCCAGCTCGCTCAGATAATGCTTGCGCACGAAATTTTGCTCTAGCGGTTCGTCCAGCACTATCACAGCATGTACTGCGTCATCGATCAGATCGATCAATTGGGGAAAGGCGTCGCGGAAAAAACCGCTGATGCGCGTCGTGACATCGATGCGCGGGCGCTTCAACTCGTCCAGAGAGATCACCTCGACACCCGTTAACTGGCGATTCTCTTGCCGCCAGACTGGTCGCACGCCGAGCAGCGCTAAAATCTGCGCCACGTCGTCGCCATGGGTGCGCATCGCACTGGTGCCCCAGATGCTGATTGCCACGCTCTCGGGATAGCTCCCCGTTTCGCGCACATGTCGCGTCAACACTTCATTGGCAAGCTGCTGGCCGACACGCCATGCTGACTGGGAGGGTACACTGCGCGGATCCACAGAGTAAAAATTGCGCCCGGTCGGCAGTATATGCGCCATGCCGCGCGTCGGCGATCCGCTGGGACCTGCCGGCACATAGCCGCCAGCCAAGCCGCTTAATAAATTATCAATTTCGTCAGTGGCACGCGCAAGATTCGGTACCAGTTCGCTGCAGGCAAAACCGAGTATCCTGCGCAAAGCGGCAAAACGGTCTTCAGTGCCTGACGAAAGTTCTTTATGCTCGACTTTGAACGAAACAGCACGGACGATGCCCGCCTTTGCACGATGCATTTTTCCTTGCGACAGCGCGCTGCTACGCGAGACAGTTATGGGTTGCAAAAGCGCCCTGTTAGCAACACCAAGGCCGCTAAAAACAAGTGCCAATACGTCATCTATATCCGACACATGATGGCTCCGCACATGCAATTCGACGAACAGCTTGCGACACAGCGCATCAATTGCTTCAAGTGCATCGGCACGTGTGACAACGGGCCGTTCAGCCAGGCGCGCCAGATCGTCAACCACATTTAAGCGACGCCCCTTGTTGTCCAGCAGCATCTCGATTTTCAAACCAAACAGCCGTGCCACTTCCGCCTGCAGACCGGGAATGTCCTGATTCGGCAGGCGCGTGAGCGACACCAGCATGTCTACCAGCTGTTCGTTTTCAGGTGACTGGCCGAGAATGTGCAAGCCGTCACGTATCTGCGCAGCACCCAACTCGCACAGGTACCCGTCCAGATCTTCGATCAAATGGGCGACATCCGCCCCGCCCATGCTTGAGAATGCGTCCGGAAGTGCTTCATCGTGCTCATGGTCGTGCTCATGGTCGTGGTCGTGGTCATGGTCGTGGTCGTGCTCATGGTCGTGGTGCAACAGCCTGGCTCTCAGATCGGCATCGAGATTGGTTTGTTTCACCAGTGCCCAAATCTGCTGCTGCAACAGCGGCAGCTTGGCCGGATCGAGCACTTCAACCTGATAATATTCATCCACCAGCTGGGTCAATTGCGCTAGTGCCCCATAGGTGTCGGCAGTAGTCATCGGCGGCGTCAGGTGATCGACGACAACAGCATGGGCGCGGCGTTTGGCCTGAGCGCCCTCGCCCGGATCATTGATAATGAAAGGATAAAACAGCGGCATATCGGCCAGAAGCGCATCCGGAAAACAGTTTTCCGACAACCCCACGCCTTTTCCTGGCAACCATTCGAGCGTACCGTGTTTACCGACATGCACGATAGCATCCGCCCGCCATTCGTCGCACAGCCAGCGGTAGAGCGCATAGTAATGATGGGTCGGCGGCAGATCGGGTTGATGGTAGATCGCATCCGGATCCATGCCGTAACCGCGCGGTGGTTGCAATGCCACAAAGGTATTGCCCATCTCAAGGCCGGCCAGGGCAATCTGGCCTTCATGCACATAAGCCTCTCCCGGCGGTTCGCCCCATTGTGCAACCATTTTTTCCTGCATCTGCTGCGGTATCTCGTCAAACCATGTCGCATATTGCGCAGCCGACACGCGCCCGACCGCATCGGTCAACTGGTGAGCGGTGAGATAGGTATTGTCGTAAGCACATCGGTCGATAAGCTCATGAATCAGGGCAGTGCCGTTTTCAGGCAGATTGCCGACGGAATAACCGGCACTGTGCATTGCACGCAAAATCCGCATCAGGGATTCCGGCGCATCCAGGCCGACGGCATTGCCGATCTGTGTGCCTTGCTGTTGGAATTGGTGAATACGAAGGCTATGCGCTTATCTGCATTAGGCATGCGTTTGAGCTTGGCAAAACGCGCCGCGATACCGGCTATGCGCGCCACACGATCCGGCAGCGGTTCGTACTCAATTAATTCATTGGGCATGCCGCCCGTGCTGAATTTCGCTCGGGACTTGAATGACACCGGCACAGTGATAATGCGCCCGTCAAACTCGGGCAGTACCACGTTCATTGCCGCATCAAGTGGATTCAAGCCGCGCGCCGATTGTTCCCATTGTTGTTGCAGCATACCGCTGGTCATGGCTTGGAGCACCGGGACATTGAGTTTTTCCAGCACGGCCACCGACCAGCCTGCCGGCGTCGACCCGCCGTGCGTAATTTCTCCCATAGCAAACGAGGTGGTATTGATCAGTACGTCGATATGCGCATCGCTGAAATAGCGCAGCGCCGTAGGCAATGATTTGCGATCCTTGCTGCCTGCACGCAACGAAGCAGTGAATACCGGCAGCACATTCATGCCGCGTTTTTCCAGCGCATCAATCAGGGCGTCGACAAAACGCGTGTTGCCACTCATCCAGTGGGCGCGGTAAAACACGATGCCCACGCTGGGTCGCTCGGGTTCACGGAGCGCGAGCCACGCGTCGATTTTTGCACCCTGATCAAGGTCCGGGTGATAGATACCATGCTCGGGCAGAGCCACCGGCGACTCGAACCCAAAACCGGTGAGCAAAAAATGATCCGAGAGATAACGCAGCAGTTGCGCCAGATTTACGCTGCCTCCCGCCTGAAAGTAGGCCAATGCCTGGTGCAGCACATCGGGTGATACTGTGGATGTAGCCGCCAGTTCCGGATCGGGTTCACCAGTGCCGCTGATCACGATCAAGTGCCGACCCTGACAATGCCGCACCAGCGTAGCAAATCCCGGCACGCTACCGAGGCGTCCCAGCACCCTCAACACGATGATGCGCGCGTTTGATATCTGATGCGCAATCAGACCCAGCATTTGTGCTTCACTGTCGAGGGACTGCAAGTTGATGCCAGTGACCTGCGGGAAACCTTCAGGCATTTGCTCTTGTGCACTGTGCAATACCATCAGGTCGCTGGGTGCGTGCGTCAAGAATGCAATTGGTGCACCGTCAGACATCCGCTTTCCCCGGCGCGCAGAAATCACCTTTTCCCAGGCGATGGAACACATGCTCGCTTACTTCACGCCCTTCCTCCAGATGTTCGGCGACAATTCGCTCCAGCACTGTCTCGTCGACACAGCGATACCATACGCCATCGGGATAGACGACAAGAATTGGCCCTTGCTTGCATACAACAAAGCAGTTGGACCGAGTGCGTTTTACTTTCAGATGCGGGCGACTATCGATTTTCTCGCCGAGCTTTTGAAACATTGCCTCGGCTTCTGTATTGCCGTCAGTGCAACGTGGTCCTGCGCACATCAACACGTGACTGGTGTGGGTTCTCATAATTCTAAAGCCGACAATTGGAAGATTTTAGTCACGAAAACGTTTATATATAGTGATGATGTTTACTTGCTGAGTGAACGGTCAACGGTCCATTCCAAGATAACGCCGGCGCTTCGCAAAATAGCAAAGAAGAACGCTACCCGTTTAAATAATGTCAGGTTGCGCACGCGTGAAAATTGTCTGGGAGAAAGGAATACAACGATGGGCGCACGGCTGCACGATCCATCTGCACGCCCTCCGCGCACAAATTATACGATCGCTTCAGGCCGGTCTCCGGGCTTACGAGCAAAAACCCAAAAGACGGGTTTTCCAAGGTTGGCGCCTTCCCATGCATTGCACAGTGGCATACTGCAAACCTTTTACTCGTTTACCGTTGCGGGGGCAGCGTCGGATTTGCCCGCTGATGGAGCGAACTCACCGACTTCCTGTTTCATTTCACGGACGGACTGTCCGTGAAAACCTCAAGCGATATTATTTTGCGAGTATAGGCACCGATGAAAAAACATGCAAGCATGACGCAGGTAACCGACGTTCATCTTGCATTCACCCTGATCACAAAGTAATGTACCGTTTTCCTCAGGAATGTCCCTATGCGCAGCCCTATTGACGCGACAACTGAACACCGCGCAATCTGCACTGCGCATGCCTGTTTTTGGACGGGTTGGGTGGATGGTTAAGCCGACCTTGATTACCGTGTTAAGGCATGGCGAAGTGGAAGGTGCTCCCCATGTTTTCCGGGGGAAAAGCGACCCCGTGCTATCAACTAACGGCTGGCAACAAATGCAGCGTGCACTGCGTGCATTCCCTGAATTCGATTCTGTCGCCACATCGCCGCTTGCCCGCTGTCGCGCATTCGCAGACAGCCTCACTTCGGCAGAAGGTTCTGTCATTCTGAATGATTTTCGGGAAATGGATTTCGGAGATTGGGAAGAACAGACACCTCAAGCGGTTCAAGCACTATCTCCCGATCTGTTTCAACGCTTTCAAAACAATCCTGAGGGACTTTCACCTCCAAACGGGGAGCCGTTTGATGTTTTTCGCAAACGGGTATGCACCACGTTCAAACAATGGCTGGATAAAGCCAATGGCGGCCATCGCCTCCTGATCACCCACGCCGGCGTCATGCGCATACTGCTCGTTGAGCACCTCGGTCTTCCAGTCTGCAATCTTTACCGCATCGCGCTGCCGCATGCGGCGTCATTCCAATTATCCATGCTGGCTGACCATCCCCCGTGTCTCATCAATTTGAATAACGGCATGTAATGCGCCATCTTATTTTTGCATTGCAATTCCTTACCCGCCTGCCCACTCCGGCGCTGAAAAACACTGCGCCGGACATGCTGTCGAAGTCAAAGATATGGTTCCCTTTCGTCGGTCTCATAATCGGCTGCTCGCTTACATTGACGCTGAGCCTTGGTGCAAAAATTGACCCATGGTTTGGCGCACTGCTCACGCTGCTTTGCTGGGTCTGGATCACGGGCGGCATACATATAGACGGATTGGCGGATCTGGCAGACGCATTGGGCGCAGCCCATCGAGACCCCATGCGGCTGCTCGCAATCATGCGCGACCCTCATGTCGGCAGCTTCGGAGTACTGGCGACAGGTCTCCTGCTTATCAGCAAACTGATATTGCTCATGTTGCTTGTGCGCGAAATTCCCTCGCCCTGGATGATCGCGTTGATCCCTGCATGGGCGCGTTATGGCGCCATGGTATGGTCTCAAACCCTGCCTCCGCTGGGGCCTGGCTTGGGCGAGCAATTTTCGCAGAAATCTTCTGGGTTGCCGCTATGGGGACTCGGGCTACTTTGTGTGTCATGGCTGCTCGCGCCTGCACTCTTATTCGCGCCTGCAGCCTTGCTTATCTGGTGGCTATTCCTCAAAAATCGCTTGCGCGGAATGAATGGCGATTGTTTGGGTGCAGGCATAGAGATCACCGAAACCATGCTGCTTGCAGCCATGATTGTATTCCACAAGTTTTATGGATAGCGCCTCAGGCGATGTCCTGAAATTTTTGCAGCGCTGTTTCCAGACGTAGCCATTCTTTCTCAGGGCAAGGCATTCCAAATCGGACACTCTTGGGCGAATCGAAATAGCGCGTCAAAATACCCTGCTTAGCCAATGACTCATGGAGTTGTTGTGCATGCGGACTGATGACCCATTGAAACAAGGCGGTCGCCCCTGACGGGGCCAGTTTGTATTTTTTTAGCAGATCAGCAAGCCGGGTTGAATCGATAACGAGATTCTTCCTTGCCGTCTGCTGCCAGGCACTGTCCTGCAAAGCACGGGTGGTAACCCATCGGGCTGGGCCATTAACGGACCATGGCCCTAATTCTTCGGCTATCCGGGAGAGCAATGCCCCCCAAGCCAGCACGAAACCAACCCTTGCGCCGGCGAGTCCAAAAAATTTCCCCATTGAGCGCAACACCACTAGGCCAGGTAAACCGGCATGAGATGCGATGCTGATCTCTGGTGTAGCATCAGCGAAAGCTTCGTCCACAACCAACCAACCACCACGCCAGGCCAGTCTTTCCCTCCAGCCGAGCAAGGTTGAAGGGGCGAATCTATGTCCGGTCGGATTATTGGGATTGCATAACACCAACACATCCAGATCATCCAGCTTCATATCGATCGTATTGAATTCCAAACCAACCAGCTGATGACCCCGCCAGGCGTAAGCATGCTCTGCGTAACTTGGGGACAACAGGCCGACACGACAGGCTGGGCGCAGGTGAGGCAATAGCTGAATGACAGGTTGCGAGCCTGCGGCGGGCAAAATCATGGGGCTGCCATAATAGTTTATAGCCGCATCTGCCAGACCGTCTTCTGCTTCCGGCAGACATCGCCATACTTCCGGCGGCACAGTGGGTACCGGCCAGCCCCGAGGATTGATACCGGTGGAGAGATCCACCCATTCCTCGTGCGCAATGCCAAAGCGCATTGCGGCAGCGCGCAGCTTGCCGCCATGTTCAAGCAAGGATCATCCCTCCTACAACGGCCATTGCAACCCATAACCATAGCCCGCGTTTTACAAGTGAAAGGGCGCGCTCAATGTCGGATCCACAGGGTTCGCACCCTTCGCCCAGAGTAGGTCGATATTTTAGTTCACCGTGATAGGTGGCCGGACCCCCAAGCTCGATAGTTAGCGCTCCGGCTCCCGCCGCCATAACGGGGCCTGCATTGGGACTGTACCAACGGCTGCCCTGGCTGCGCCAGCAGCGCCATGCCACAGAACGATTGCCCAATAGCGTGTAAGTCAACGCGGTGAGGCGCGCCGGCACCCAGTTCAGAACATCGTCCAAACGGGCTGCTGCCCATCCAAAATGCAGATAACGGGCAGTACGGTAGCCCCACATGGCATCCAGCGTATTGGCCAGGCGATACATGATGGCACCGGGCGCTCCCAGAAGCAGAAACCAGAAAATCGCGGCAAATACGGCATCACTGCCATTTTCCAGCACGGTTTCCACCGTGGCCTTGGCGATGTCGGTCTCCTGCATGGCGCTGGTATCGCGACTGACGATCATTGCCACGCTTGATCGTGCCAGATCAAGATCATTGTTCTTCAGTGCGTCCCCCACAGCACGGGCGTGCTGGGCAAGACTGGTTGCGCCGATTGCGAAATAGAGCAGCATCGCCTGGAACAGGAGGCCCCACCGAGGAATGGCAGCCAAAGCTGCGCCAAGCAACACGAAAGGTAGCAACAGGAACAATACCGATAGCGCGCCTTTGGCACGCATTATCTTGTCAGAATCGCAACTTGAATCGGATTTTCTGACCAGCCTTTCGCACCAGGCAGCAAGCCGCCCGAAACCCACTAGAGGATGCCATTTTGCAGGTTCCCCAAGCCATCGGTCCAAAAGCACCGCAAAAAGGAGAATGATTGGGGCTGTGAGATAATTGTTATATGTCATGTAAAACGCTCATGGTACAAGGTACCACATCGGATGCAGGTAAAAGCACGCTGGTTGCAGGTTTGTGTCGATTGCTCAAACGCCGCGGAGTGCGCGTTGCGCCTTTCAAACCACAAAACATGGCGCTTAACAGTGCCGTAACCGAAGATGGAGGAGAAATCGGCCGTGCTCAGGCGGTGCAGGCTCAGGCTTGCGGTCTGCTTCCCCATACCGACATGAATCCCGTATTGTTGAAACCCAACAGCGATACCGGCGCACAAGTCATCATTCACGGCAAAGTGCTGCGCAACATGAATGCTGCTTCCTATCATGATTATAAACTGTACGCCATGGATGCGGTGTTGGAATCCTACCGACGACTTTCGGAAAAGTTTGAATGCATCGTGGTGGAAGGCGCGGGCAGCCCCGCAGAAATCAATTTGCGCGACAGGGATATCGCCAACATGGGCTTTGCCGAGGCAGTGGATTGTCCGGTAATTCTGGTGGCCGACATCGACCGGGGCGGCGTTTTCGCGCATCTGGTCGGAACGCTCGCTCTCTTGAGTGAATCAGAACAATCCAGGGTAAAAGGGTTCGTGATCAACCGCTTTCGTGGCGATATCAGCCTTTTGCAGCCGGGATTGGATTGGCTTGAGCGTTATACAGGCAAACCAGTGATCGGCGTGCTGCCTTATTTGCACGGCCTGCACCTGGAAGCAGAAGACGGTGCACTTTCCGGGACGCCGGCCAAAGCATCGATATCAGAGTGCCTGCATGTGGTGGTACCACAGCTGCCGCACATCAGTAACCATACCGACTTTGACCCCTTGCGCCTGCACCCGCAGGTGGAATTCAGCATCATTGGCCCCGGACAAGTTTTATCTGCTGCGGACCTGATTATCCTGCCCGGCAGCAAGAACGTGCAGGCGGATTTGGCCTGGTTGCGCAAGCAAGGCTGGGACAATGCCTTGTTGAAGCATCTGCGTTATGGCGGAAAGATCATTGGCATTTGCGGTGGGTTTCAGATGCTCGGCGCAGCACTGCACGACCCACTGGGATTGGAAGGGGATGCCGGCAGCATGAATGGATTAGCATTGCTCGACATGGAAACAACCTTGCACAGGGAAAAGCAATTAGTGCACGTCGAAGGATCCCTGACGCTGAATGGTGCTGCAGTTTGTGGCTACGAAATTCATATGGGCATCTCATCGGGACCGGCTTTGTCGCGCCATAGTGTGTCGCTTGAGGGCAGAACGGACGGCGCCATTTCTATTGATGGGCAAGTTATGGGCACTTATCTGCATGGCTTATTCGATCATCCGGAAGCGTGCAACGCTTTACTTGCTTGGGCAGGATTGGCATCCCCGGTTTTTCAGGATTACCGCATGCTGCGCGAAACCCATATTGACCGTTTGTCTGATGCCATTGAACAACACCTGGACATGGACCATCTGGCGCAATGGCTGCCAGTTTAATTCAAAAAGTTTTTTAACGTTTCAGTGGATAAGCAAGCCCTGCCACGGTCAGCGTAACTTGATCGCAAATGGCCGCAACCGATTGATTGAGCCAGCCAGCCTCGTCGCTAAAACGGCGACTTAATTCACCCATGGGCACGATGCCCATGCCGACCTCGCTCGTGACCAGAATGATATGCCCGGGTAAATCCGGCAGTATCTTGAGAAAGCGATCCCGTTCTTCTTCAAGTTGCATAACTTCGTCCCCGCACACCAAGTTGGACAGCCACAAGGTGAGACAGTCCACCAGCAGGCAGCATTCTTGTGCGGCATGGTTTTGAAGTGCATCAGCAAGCCGCACAGGTTCTTCCACCAAGGCCCATTCTGCTGGCCTGCGGGATTGATGTTGAGCAATTCGTATCGCCATTTCTTTATCTCCGGCGGTTGCCGTGGCAATGTAGGTCACATGAAGCCCAGAGTTCAATGCATGCCGTTCAGCCAGTCTGCTTTTACCGGAACGACTTCCGCCGATTATCAATTCTTTCATTGCATTATGTTACTGTCATTGATATGACATGCCAATGTAAAAAATTTGCTTGGTATTTAAAAAACATATTTATCCCGGCTTAAAGTATTCGATATCTCACTGGACGTAGCGTGCGCACTGAGCTTCTGCTTCACTCTTAACTGCGGTCTAAACGGGTATGGGTTTTGCTGTCCATTGCCTGTGCC
>LSLI01000052.1 GCA_001577345.1 Candidatus Gallionella acididurans | reverse complement strand
CAACAGCGCCCACGGCACCAATCCGCCACCGGCCTGGCCGTCAACATCGGTTATGGCTGCTTGTGCGCCAGACGCAAATAACATACAGGCTATTATTCCTGCACCTGAAATTTTCTTCATGATGAACCCCTCATTTAATGGTTTTAATAAATTGCAGCTTTTTTGCTGCTATTGGCAAATTGAAGTTGCCAGCGCGGATGTTATAACAATAACCACAACGTAATAATGGTTATTGTTCGGATGTTGTAAAAAAACCACAGCCATTTTTTGACGTTTCGTAATGACTGAAACCAGTCGAGGTTGAATATAAAAACTCAATTTCGATCATTTCCCGGGCTTGGGAAAATCACTGTTGTACTGACCTGCAATAGGCACGGTTGTCTGGTTCAAATGGTGGCGCTGGTGACCTGAGTGTTGGGTCCACCCGGCTTGGCCGGCAAGGGCAGGCCGAAGCAAACCTCCCTGTTAGGACTACTGCACAAGAGCGATGCGATTGTCAGAATCGACTGACCACTTTATCGAGATAAAGACCATTTGACAATCATGGTTAATATATTTATTGTGTCTTTGGCGCTAGCCGAAACATGTTCCTGCCTTTTTGAACGTGTTGTCTTGACAACCAGTTGGGACGTTCTCCCCTGATGCCCTAGGCTCAGGGGATTTTTTTGCATGGGATGCGAGATATCTTAAAAATCGCAGTTTAAATTGATGTGAAAAATAACTGCAACTCAATACTGGATTGACTTTGCCCGTTGAGTCATCAGCCCCCAACGCTCACTTCATTAGGACACACAGCTTACGCCCTGACCGCTGATCATATAACCATTTGACAAGTGTGGTTATTTAATTTAACGTGACTTACGGCATATGCCTCACACGTTCTTACCGTCCTCTTGAGCGTGTTTATTGACTTCTTTTAACTTTTTTGGAGGTGCTCTCGTGTCAACATTAATGACGAACTTGCCTTATTTCCCGATTATTTTTGTCATGCTGCCATTTATCGTGCTCTGTTTCATGGTTATATTTGCCGGCAAATCCGCTAATTAGACAAGTAGCGGTTCGCATTACCCAACTTGCAATATCAGGGGTGGGCTGGCTTGGCTCCGGCCAAGCCTTTTACTTTCTGCATGAACCAAGGATATCTCACCAATGGCACTGGCAAGTGAAGAGCATTTTCACGAAATTGTAGACGGACATTCTCACGGAACAGAAAACAGCAGCTCTCCCGGGGCTCGTTCCACTTCAACTCCGTTTTCCGTTGTGGTGTATGTGAGATAGCAGTTAGGGCGCGGATTGGACAGCACTTCAGGATTCATGACTGCGTACACGTCTCCTGCGCAACGTGCCGACATTGTTACTAACCCTGGATGACCTTCACGGTGCAATCTTCCGCCCACCTGCTGCGTGAGCGTATAGTCCGTGGCATCGACAAGCATCGGATGCTGGGCAACCAAACTGCGCAGGTCAATCAGTGCGGCATTGCATCGCACAAGATGCACGCGGCGCTCGATTCTGATGCCGGGACCCGTGAATCCGGCATCATCCAGTAAACGATTACGCCAGTGATATATCGTCTCGTATATTGTCGTATCGATCGAGTCAGAACCGTACCATATGCCAAATGAACCTAAAAAACGCAGTTAACCGACCCCATTGGCAAGATTTGTAAGCAATCGGATATTTTGTGGGGGACCAATGCTGGCAATAACACGCTTGAGGTGGTCGCAGACGAGCAGCCAAACGGTGGTGGGGTTTAACTGCTCCGTAGCACGAACAACTCATTCCTGAAGTAATGAGTATTCTGGTGAACGTGAACAGTGATTCTGCTCGAACGTGAACGCCGGAACGGCGTGTTGTGCTGGTGGTTGGTTTTTACTTCAAGTGTTCACGTTGGGTCAAGTTTTTTTGGTTTTTCGCATCGATTCTCCGGTTAAATCGATGGTGTGAGAGCGGTGGACGATGCGATCCAGAATCGCGTCAGCCAGGGTGGGTTCACCGATGACTTCGTGCCATGCCTTGACAGGAATCTGGCTGGTGATGAGCGTAGACTTTCTGGTGCGATCGTCGATGAGTTCGAGCAGATCCTGCCGCTCGGATGGGATCAACGTTGAAACTCCCCAGTCATCTAAAACAAGCAGATCGATCTTGGCAATTTGCATCAGCCGTTTCCGGAAACTGCCATCGCTGTGTGCCAGCTTCATTTCTTCCAGTAGCCGTGATGTCCGAACGTACAGCACCGACATACCCTGTCTGCACGCCTGATTGCCCAGTGCACATGCCAGCCAAGTTTTACCGCAGCCAGTTTTTCCTGTCAGGATCAGATTCTGTACCTGCCGAATCCAGTCGCAACCAATCAAGGTTGCCATCACGGCTTTATCTAGCCCACGACCAGAACGGTAGTCGATGTCTTCCACGCAAGCGTTATGTTTTAAGCGTGCGTTCTTCAGCAAGCGTCCCAGCCGTTGGTTGTCGCGGTGGCTTGCTTCTCGGTCAACGATGAGTCCGAACCGATCAGTGAACGAAAGCGATTGCGTGACGGGCTGAATCAGTTGTTCTTCAAACGCCGCTGCCATGCCGGGCAGTTTGAGCGTCTTGAGGGTGGTCAGGGTGTGTTGGTGCAACATGGTGAATCCTTTCTGTGGTTGGGAATAGCGTTGGTGTGTTGTGGTGCTCAGTGGTAGTAATCCGGCCCACGCACGTTCTCGTGCGTAGGCAATGGCGTGGCCTCTGCCGGAAACAACTCGGCATGACGATCGAGTCCTGCCTCCAGAATCGACTGGATCGTCTTGCGTTTCGGCGACCCAATGGTGAGCGCCCGTGCGCACGCCGCGTCCAGTCGGTCTTCACCATAGCGCCGGGCCAGGCTGAACACGCCAAGGCAGGAGCGATAGCCCATCTCAGGATGAGGCTTGTCTTCCAGCAGGCGGCGAATGATCGAACAGGTCGCAGGGCCGATGCGTTCACCCCAGTTCAGCAGACGCTGCGGTGTCCACTCCAGATGCTTCTGGTGTGACTTGGGCATGTGTGCCGGTAGCGTGGTGTGCTTATAGAGCAGAGGACTCCTGGCGTGCGAGGCGACACGCTGTCCTTTGTGCAACACTTCCACCACCGATCCGGTCAGACGAACGTCCAGTTGGATCTTGGCAAGCTGGAACGGCACGCTGTAATAGTGCTGATCCACTTCGACGTGATAGTCGATATTGACCCGTGCCTTCAGCCATTCGGCATACTCGTAGGGCTGGGCGGGAAGCGGCTTCATGGCGGGTCGGTCGAGGCTGTCGAACTGCGAACGGCGGGTTTCTGTTTTGTTCTTCTGGAATGGACGATTGTTCAAGCCTTGCAGCAGCTGTGCAATGAGACGGTTCAATTCGTGCAAGCTGAAGAAGGTGTGGCGGCGCAATCTGGCGGTAATCCAGCGCTGCACCAGCAACACGCCCAATTCGACCATCGCCTTCTCATGAGTCATCAACTATCTGCTGTGTGGATAGTTCTGTATCCGAAATCCCAACCTTCGAGATCACCCACCCATTCCACCCAAAGCGTGGAATGCGCTTCGTATTGATGACGCGCCGACTGAATTGGGGCGAGGACAGGGTGATGTACTACGACGCAAAAGGGCGGCTGTGCTCGCTGTTGGCATCATGGACCAATGTTCCAGAAGAGGATCTGTTTGCCCAGGCCTCTGCCGGTCGATCCAGCTTTCGTACTGATGATTTGCTCCGGTTGTGCGCATTGATCGGGGAGCTACAGGAGCAGCGAAATGTCAAATAAATTACGCCGTATATGTAATGTTAAATATGCCGCATTTATTATTTTATCATCCGCGAATCTGTCGATATCACTGGCTATTATCTATATTGCAAGGCGCATTCAATCGAATATTAACCTTGACATTATTAATATTGCGGCATATATTTCATTACATAATTATCGCAGGAGCCACCTTCATGAAGAAACTAGACCCGAAGCTCGATCGTTTGCGCAGCCAGGGGACGCTCAATCCCGAACCCAAGCGTGTGCAGTCGCCGCTGTTTCAATCGGGCGACTTCTTCGATCCCAACGATCTGCTTCAGACGAAGTACGAAATGCTGCGCCACGTCCGTATCGATGGTGCCTCCAAGGCCGAGACTGCCGCCCTGTTCGGCATGTCACGTCCGACCTTGTATCAGGCCGAAGCGGCTTTTGCCCACGAGGGCCTTACCGGGTTGCTGCCAAAGCAAAGGGGGCCCAAAGGGGCGCACAAACTCACCGACGAGGTCATGGCGTTTATCGAGCAGCGACTACAAGACGATGGATCGATTCATGCACGCGCCTTGGCACAAGAGATCAAATCCACACTCGGGCTATCGGTTCACCCCCGCAGTATCGAGCGAGCCATCGTACGCAAAAAAAACCGTAGAAGAATCGTTGCCGGCGTACTTGCCGCCTGCCGCTACATCGCTTTACGAAACCATACGCACGGATTTACTGACAGGCCGCGCGAACCCGGAAGGGAGAGCAGCGCTTCGTTTCCACGGCATGTGGCAAGGATTAGCGATCTTGCTCAAGGCACCGGCAGCGGCCCCACCGAGTCCACCTCTACCAGTCAATCAATCGTTACGCCGCGACAGCGAATTCGTTCGATTGCTCGCCAATCTCGTCTTGCATACTCATTCGGAACTCACCCATGTCTGCTGATCGATTCCAGAAGGTAACCGCCGACCATCTTCGGCGGGATGCATTTCTCTACGTACGCCAGTCCTCGTTGCGCCAGGTACTTGAGAACACTGAAAGCACCAAGCGGCAATACGCGTTGCGTGATCGTGCGGTGTCATTAGGATGGCCTATCGAGCGCATTCACGTCATCGACTGTGATCTAGGGTTGTCGGGCGCCAGCGCTCAGGATCGCGATGGCTTTCAGCGTTTGGTGTCCGAGGTGGCCAACGGCCATGTTGGCATCGTGCTTGGCCTTGAGGTGTCACGCCTGGCACGTAACAATGCCGATTGGCACCGCTTACTTGAGCTATCGGCATTGACGCAAACCTTGATTCTGGATGAAGACGGCGTTTACGATCCTGCTTATTTCAATGACCGACTCTTGCTCGGTCTAAAAGGAGCCATGAGCGAGGCGGAACTACACGTCCTCAAAGCTCGACTGCAAGGAGGCATACTCAACAAGGCACGTCGCGGTGAATTGGAGATGTCGGTGCCTATTGGCCTTGTTTACCATCCAGACGGATCGGTCGTGCTCGACCCTGATCAATCGATTCGTGACGTGGTGCAATTGCTGTTCGACACCTTTCGGCAGATTACTTCAGCCTGTGCAACGGTCAAGCGGTTTCGCCGTGAGGGCTGGTTGTTTCCACGTCGAATTCGGCGCGGTGTTGGCAAAGGCGATGTGCTATGGGGGCCATTGGAGCACTGTCGTGTCGTGCAGATTCTGCACAACCCACGCTATGCAGGTGCTTTCGTGTATGGACGCACACGGGGCGCTCATCGCGGGAACAAACACACGACGCTTAAAGTGGCACGAGAAGATTGGCAGGTATTGATCCGCGATGCCCATCCTGGTTATATTGACTGGGAAGAATTCGAACGCAACCAGACCACACTCAAACAGAATGCAAATGGATTTGGCATTGACCGTCGGGGCAGCATGCCCCGTGAGGGCATCGGTCTTTTGCAAGGACGCGTAGTGTGCGGCATCTGCGGCGCACGCATGCGGGTGCGCTACCAGAGGGTCGGCGGTAAACTCGAACCGTACTACATATGCACCGAGAACTCGGTGCGGCGTGCCGACAAGCCCTGTCAATCGGTGCGCGGGCGTGCCATTGACGATGCCATTAGTACGCTGCTATTGGAGAGTGTTGCACCGGCGGCCATTGAAGTAGCGCTGGCCGTTGAAGACGAAATCGCCGGCAGGATCGGGCAGGCCGCCGCGCAACGCGTCACCCAACTGACCAGAGCCCGCTATGACGCTGAACTTGCGAGACGGCGCTATTTGAGCGTCGACCCCGCCAACCGGCTTGTCGCTGATTCTTTGGAGTCCGATTGGAATGATCGTCTTCGTCAGCTTGATTCATTGCAGCAGGAACATGATAGCAAGCAGCAGGCCGACCAGAAGTTGCTGGGGGACGATGCGCGCGCGAAGATCCGCCAACTTGCCGAGGACTTCCCGTGTGTGTGGCACGACGAACGCATCGCGCCGGTTGAGCGCAAGCGCATGGTGGCGTTGCTGATCGAAGATGTGACCTTGGTCAAAGCGGAGCGGGTCGCTATTCATGTGCGCTTCCGCGGTGGCCGCACGACATCGCTGGAGATTGATAAACCCAAGCCCATCGCATTGATCCGCAAGACGCCGGAAGATGTGGTCAGGACGGTCGACGAACTGCTTGAAACCTGCACTGATCGTCAAGTCGCTCAGCGACTTAACGAGCTGGGGTACAAGAATTGGCGCGGGCAGACATTTACCCACAAGAAAGTCTTCGTAATTCGTATGGCCTACCACATCAAGAGCCGCTACGATCGTCTACGCGAGCGCGGCATGCTCAGTGCCAACGAACTCGCCAGCCAGCTTGGCGTCTGCCCCACAACCATTTATCATTGGGGGCACGAGGGATTTTTACGCGAACATCGCTACGGTAACAAATTCCGTTGCCTCTACGAGCCTATCGGCAATGTCACTCTGGTCAAGGGTAAGGGGGGGCGTCAACCCCAAGCCCCGGTGTTTATCGCTGTTCCATTTACTACACAAGGTGCAATATGAAGCCTACGCCTTGTCACGCGGCTTGTAGGGCCGTGCCGGAATGATCGCCACGCCATATTGCTGTGCCATGTCGGCATAGGTGGTGTTAAGTTCCGGCTCGTAACGACAAGGCTTGGTCACGGCTGACTTGAGGTTGTCTGGCACCACGATCTCCGGCACGCAACCAAAGAAATCGAACGCCCTGACATGCGAGCCGATCCAGTCCGGTAGTTTCTGGCTCAACGTGGCTTCGGCAAAGGTATAGCCGGACGCACCGAGTACCGCGACGAAGATTTGCGCACGACGAATCTCGCCGGTCTGGGGATCAACGATGGGAACTCCGTCGCCGCTGTAATCGACGAACAGTTTCTCGCCGACCTTGTGGGTCTGCCGCATGCTGAGTTTGAGGCGGCTGCTGTATTGGCGGTAATGCACGCAGAACTGCGCATACTGGTAGGCCGACCCCGCACAGGAAGCCCGATACTCTTCCCACAGTAGCATCAGCGTCACACCTTTGCGCTTCAGCTCTTGATGGATATAGGCGCAGTCAGGCATGACATGCTTACGGACTGGGGTGGCAAACGGAAACAACCGTGCTGCCAGCGTGGTGTCGTCCATACCCTCTGGCAACGGCCATGACAACCCGGCTGTTTCAGCAGCCTGGGTATATTTGGAAATGACACCAACAGACAGCTTCAAACTGGCGGCAATTTGCCGACAACTCAGGTCAGCTTCGTATTTGAGGCGCAGTACGTCTTTGATCTTGCGCATGGAACTCCTTGCTGCCGGCATAGCCCCTCCAAAACTCGGGGATGCTCCAGCATTAACAGGTTAAGTTCCAGCACAAATCACGCTTGGTTCTGCCATCGTGAACGGTGATTCTGGCATCGTGAACGGTGATTCTGGCATCGTGAACACTCATTCTGGTGAATGGCTAAAAGTGTTCACGTTCGAGCAGAATCGGTGTTCACGTTCCTTCAGAATGACTGTTCACGTTCGCCCAGAATCGGTGTTCACGTTGCTCCAGAATATGCAGTAAGGCAGAAACACGCATGAGCGCTGCCCGTGCTTTGGCGAAATCAGCGTGCAGCCCCGTCAACGTAATCGTCGTCTGCCCGGCGTGTTCCGTTCTGCACCCCACCGAAGACATCAACCACGGGCGACTGGTGATCGCCTCACGATGTGCCTGCGGATTCGCCAATCGCACATACAAGCTCCACCAGTTGTAAATCAAGGCCACCGCACGCGCTGCCAGCTGGCAGCGATGTAGATCGTGCGTGGTGAAGCCACCCCAGCCCCACTGATTTTTTAGCTCGTCGAAGACATTCTCGGCATCCGCCCGATCACGGTAGAGCTGGCCCAAGCTGAGAATCTCGTAGTCGGTGTTGGTCACCAAAACGGCATACTCATACTCAGCCCGGAATCCGAACATCTGCTCGACTGGTTCCACATCACCATGCGTTTGACGGTGATGGGGCAGTCAAACCCAGTGAATGGCTACCCAGTGTATGGGGGCCGACCGAAAAAGACGAGCCAACATTCGATACTTTTACACAAGCTGAACGGATTACCGGCCTGATTATGCGGCATTTGAACGGCATCATTTGGAGCTTGCAGCAAGACCCTGACGCATTCGAGCCGTTATTCGACACCACTGTCTATCCTGACAGTCCCCATGAATACACCAATGGTGAGATGTGGGCTTATGGATACATGTCCGGCATTGATCCTCAACGCCAGAGCTGGAACGCTTTTTTTGATGAACTGGGCAGTACAGATGTGTTGCGACCGATCTATCTGCTCGGAACAGACGAAGTCACACCAGAAGAAGAGGAACTAACCGATACTCCAGAACAACGCGAAGCGCTGTCCAACCAGTTTCCAGCGCGAGCATCCCAAGGTAGGGCGCAACGATTCATGCCCGTGCGGCAGCGGTAAGAAGTTCAAGAAATGCTGTGGGGCATCAACGGTACTGCATTAAGCATTTCAATCATACTTTCAAAATTCACCATCGAATTATCATCAGGATTCAGAGGGATGCAACTCTAGCGCGGCGGTAATGCAAACTCGTACTTGCGTGCCGAACTGCAGGCACAGAATCAGAAAATAATTAAAATAATTTCCCATAATCCGCTGATGAATTTGGCGTTGAACCCATTTTCGGTTTTTCCGCTTCAATCGCTTTTACCTCTGCCTCTTTTGCCGCAACCTTGCAGCTACCGTTAGCACAATTACTTCTTCACACCGTTCACAACTCCCTTGAGAGCAGTTCCAGCCTTGAATGCAGCCACCTTGGATGCATCCAAGTCCATCTCAAGCATTCAATATAGGAATTCCAAAAAAACAAATTGTCATTCAATTTAACTCACCAAATCGTTTTCACATGTGGGTAGGATTGTATTTTTTCGTCCTTCGTTACCACAGGAGCAGCCAATTTGCGCGCGGTCGTCACGATCATGCGGTCTGCAGGGTCTTTGTGAAATTCTCCTGGCAGAACAACCGATTTATTCGCGATTTCCACGTCTACTGGAAGGAACTTAACGCCCTCTATTTCCGCAACAGTGGCAAGCCAACTGCTAACATCCATTGACAGTACGAGCCGATCCTTTTCAACCAGCATTGTTATTTCCCAGGCTGAGATGGCAGAAACTATAATTTCGCCGCCGTCATGCTCGCGCTCTATCACGGATTTCGCTTTCTTGCTGAGTGTCGCGTCGCCCGTTACCCACCATACGAGGGTATGAGTATCAAGGACAATCACTGTGCGGCATCCCAGTCGTTCACAGCCACCGGCTCCATTGGATTGTCATAGCGCACCACTGAACCACGCAATACATCGAGGGGATGACGGCTATGGCCCCGAAATGGGCGTACTTCTAAAGCAGGCTTGCCGTGATCAGTCACAATGATGCTTTCGCCGGAGGCTTCAATCTGGCGAAAATACTCGAGTGCTTTAGTTTTGAACTCAGATTTTGAAATTTGATTGCTATCCATCGCATTAGTCCCATAGTCATATGCCTATAGTCATAATAATGACCGACTGTTGCCAAGTTTGCAAGTCATTTTATTCCTGTAAGGAATGACGACAATACTGAGCGACAATATGAATTCGAGCTGGAAGGCTCCACCTACAAATATAAGCCTCCCCCATTGAGCCGCGTTTGACAATACGACATCATTACGTCACTATGCCTGCGTGCATACCGATAACAATAATTCGCTCCCACTTTACGCCAAGGTTGAAATGGTGCTCGCATCAAGCATCTCCGATGGCAGCTTACCACCCGGCAGTCAACTTCCCCCCGAAGACAGCCTGATCCAGCGCTTCGAAGTAAGTCGCACAACCGTTCGCAAAGCGATCCAGAACCTAGCAAGTCGTGGCCTGATTGAAATCCGGCGAGGCAAGGGCACTTTCGTCGCGCCACCAAAGATCACGCAGGACCTGACCGAACTGAGTGGTTTTGTCGAGGACATGCAGGCCATTGGACGTACACCTACCGCCCGCCTCATCGACAAACGGGTCATCAATGCCGACAGATCCGTTGCTCGCAACCTTGCGCTCGTGCCTGGCACGCTGGTGATCAGGATTCAACGCGTTCGCTTGGCCGACGGCGTGCCGACATCGTTTGACGAAACCTATCTCCCGCGCGAGCTTGGCGACAAGGTGGTTACCCATGATCTGGAGGTCGAGCCGATTTTCGCGCTGCTTGAACGGAAGTACGGAATACCACTGCTGGAAGCGGAATACCGCCTGGAAGCGGTATTGGCGGAAGAGAACATCGCTCGTGCCCTCGGTATTGAAACTGGCAGTGCGATTTTTCTAGTCGAGCGGACCTCGTATTCCGTTGGCGCCCGACCAGTTGACTACGAAAAACTCTACTACCGGGGAGACATGATTCGTTTTGTAACTCGTCTGGCCCGGCGAACAACAGGCGGCACGAAAAATAATTAACGTGCATGCTCATTTTGGTTTGTGGCTGTTCGCGGTAGCGCTCGGCTCCAGTGCTTTTGGCGGCATGCTCGGCATGGCTAGCGGCATCTTCGTTGTGCCGATCCTGACGACGCTCGGAGGCGTCGACATCCATACGGCCATCGGCGCAAGCATCGTATCGGTGATCGCCTGCTCATGCGGCAGTGCTTCCTCGTTTTTGAAAGGTAGCCTGACCAATATACGGCTGGCCGTCGTACTTGAAACGGCAACCACGCTGGGTGCCCTAACTGGAGTATTTCTGGTTGGAATCATTCCGGTGTCCTATCTATATTGTCTATTCGCAGTGGTGTTGCTGGTGTCTGCCAGACAGATGCTGGTACGGCGTGCCGATCCGGTCGTCACAGCCAGCGAGAAAACGAGCACGAGTTGGGCAGATATCTTGAAACTTCACGCGAGCTATCCCGATCGCGCGCTTGGACGTGAGGTCGCCTATCAGGTGCAGCGCGTGCCGATGGGCATGACTCTGATGTACGGCGCGGGACTGATCTCGGCCCTGCTGGGGATTGGTAGCGGTGTGCTCAAGATCCCGGCCATGGACACCGCCCTGCGCCTGCCAATCAAGGTGTCGTCAGCCACCTCCAATTTCATGATCGGGGTGACAGCGGCAGCCAGTGCAGGTGCCTATTTCATGCGCGGCGATATCGTGCCTTCCATCGCCGGCCCCGTCGTCCTTGGTTCGGTCGTGGGTTCGGTGCTGGGTGCGCGCATCCTCATGCGGGTGTCCAATGAGAAGCTCCGCGTCCTGTTCGTCGTCGTGCTCATAGCGCTGGCAGCGCAAATGCTTCTCACCGCTTTTGGCATCCATCTTTTCGGAAACCTCGCTTGAACACCAAGACACTGAAAACAGAACGACTGGAAGGAATGCTCGCGCAACTTCTGAACTATGGCACATGGTTCTCATCCGCTGTCACTGCACTGGGACTTGTGCTGGTACAAGTTGAAGGTTACCTGGGTGCCTCTGCTTTAGGGGGGCCGTCCGGCACAACGATCGTTACGGCCGGTATTGCTTTGCTCATCATGCTACCGGTGCTTCGATTGGCACTGATGTTAGTCGTCTTCCTGCGTGAGCATGACTACATGTTTGGCATAATTACGGCCGCCGTGTTGACCATTATTGCTTTTGGCACGGCGCTCGGAATTTACCTGCCTATACATGGCGCGTGACTATACCGATTCCCAATCGAGATGCGAACGACCGGCGTTTCGAGATGCCGGTCAACCCGGTTCTGTCGCATTAACTCCGGCCTTCATAACACTGGAGTAATCACTGAACTACCAGTTAATTAGATAAATATGATTTCCGGAGTCGGCTAATTGAATGGCCGCTGTTTGTGGTGCATGACCTGATTCCAATAACGCATCCCGAATATTGACGTGCCCGGGAGGCGGGTAAACATGTCGCGCGCATGAGCCACTTGCTAGAATTGGCAGCTGGCGTGCCAACGGTCTTGATGATACCCGTGCGGATGCACGCGCGGTTTTTATTTCTCGACTAGAAGATGCTAAATCGCTGGTTTTGGCACCCGCAAAAAACCACACCGGATGGCAAGGTGCCTGTGATTTATCAGATCAACCTGAGGGATACCGCCAACTTTTTTGTCCTGCAAAGCTTCCCTGCAGACAATTAAGGATGTGATCTATGTTTCTAACTCGCCTGCTGCAGAGTTGCTGAAGTTCATCAATATCATAACCACATCGACAGGATGCGACAATCATAAAATCTGTATGCTGGCGGATAGCGGCGTGTGTCTAAACTTCAGTCAAGCGTTTCTAACGCAATGCAAACCGCAATTCCCGCCATCAAATGTAGGTCGTGTCGGATCAAGCATTCACTGATCGGACTTCTTTAGAATGCTAATGTGTAGTCATATTTGAAAAATCTGACTTACGGATCATGCCATTAATAATTTTTACCTTGTCTACAACCTCGGTCACCTGAAAATCAGTACCAGCACTCAGGTAGGCAAGTGCAGTTGCGCGATCCATGCCCAGCTTCTCGCTAAGAAATTGGATCGCCTGGCGTGTTGCATCCTTCATGGCTTCATTGAGATCGGTATTCATTCCAACTGGAATCCAGTACTGCGGCGTTTCGGCAAAGGGGTTTTTCATGGGTGCTTTAAGAGGTAACGACGGATCCCCTGGTTTGAGTACAGTCAGCCGAACCTTGGCCCGCAGAGAGCCTTCCAGAGCAGTCAAAGCTACTTCACCATCACCTTGCACGAAATGGGGATCCGCCGCATAGAACATGGCCCCATTAACATGGATAGGAAGGTAGAGGGTCGCGCCGGCACCGAGTTCATTGAGATCTAAGTTGCCGCCGTATTCACCAGGCGGTACGGAGTTCGGCTTGTCTTTGGTATTGACTGCCACACCCATGATGCCCAGAAAAGGCTTGAGTGGGATATGTGCTTCCAATCCACTTTTGTCCTTGATGATGCCGTACCATTTGCCTTTGATCTCTTGAATGGGGGTGAAGGTGGACACGTTGGCATACAGCTCCGGATGCGCCGTATCGGCACCAGGAAACGGCCCCTTGTTCTCTGGGAACTCTCCCGGCAAAGCGCCTTTGCCGTGGCGGTTGGAGATAACGCCGTAGGGAACGCGCGGTTGCAATTGGAGTATTTCCACCTTCAGCACGTCCCCTTCCTTTGCGCCCTCGATTTTTACCGGCCCGGTGACAATGTGTGGGCCGTCCTTGATAAAGTCATGTTCAAGATTCGACTCGGTGATCACCTGTGCGTCCTTCAACACCTGGTTCGGCTTGATTCCGAATTTGCTGAAATATTTTGTCGGATTCTTTCCCTGATCTTCAAGAATTCCTTCGTGCGACACCGTATCGAAAATAACCACGCTGCCCGAAGGCACTGACAACACCGGTTTTGTATCGACGTTAGGCAAGCTACCCCAACTCACCGTCTGTAGTGATGAAGGGACATAGTAATTGCCGTTTGCCATTTGTTCCGGCTTATCGCTGATCGGCTGAAGGACGGCGAAGTCCTTCGCCATGGCGGCACCGCACACCAGCGCCAATGTGACGGTCAAGGCGAGCATAGACCGCCTGGGCGTGGATGAAACAGATATTGTGGTCATATCGAAACTCCTTTGATGCCTATTAACCAGTTGGATCCAGCGATTGGTCCAAATCGGACCATTTATGTTGTTGTCAATTGCGACTTGGATCCGATGATTCATGAGGTTATCTCCTAGAAATTTATATATGATTTATATTTGCTAGTATTTATGTGTGACTTCTTTGGTCACTCTCTCATCGTTTCGCACGCTTGATGCTTGAATATTACGCCCCCGCAAAGGGACGCTCTTGCTACTTTGAACTCAATCATTAATCCGGGTTATGCACCACTTTTTAGCTCGGATGGACTGGCTCGTCGATCAAGCTGCCGCTCGATCGAAGCTAATGAGATAATTGCTACATGACGCCATTGAGACGTCCGGCGTTGTCATGCAAATTCGCAAATCTCACTAGGCTTGCTCCGATTGTGCAAGAACTGACAGGCGCAATCCTTGACCGCGGTTAAGTTTTTAAATGTTTTGGCCAGCAGCAAATTCCGGCGACACGACAGGCGGCGATGTTGTTTCACGGCGTGGTTATAGTCCGAGTTCAGGACGTCATTTTGCTGGGCGCGGGTCTTCAGCAATACAGCGCCGCAGTGGATGAAAGGGACACACTTCCAATGCGCTCACCGCCGACCGGATCCCTGCGCCGGTGAAAGCCTCAATGCATGTCGAACTGCTGACGGTGTGTTGGCGCCGATGCGATTTTGACCCAGTGCGCCAGAATTCATTGACCCACCCACCCGCATGCATAGCAAACGATTGTTTTCTTGGAAATTTCAAATGGCTGAGATGGGGCAGCCAAAATCGGCGCACTGGGTCAAAATCGCATCGGCACCAACAGTTTCCATCTCAGTATGTAACCATCCGGCGTTTTAGCCGGAATTGGACATTTTATCGTGTCGTTCAGGGGTATACCCCCTGATCTTTGCTACACTGGGCGCAACTGTCCTGTCAGTGGTGATCCCCATTTAAACAACCAGGTTTCCCAATATTTTGTGGTTAGCTTTGACACCAGTTCGGTCAGCTGCGAAGAATATTCAGCGTCATCCCGCGATGACATTGCGCTGGTGTTCGTGCGCAACCTGGTGATGCAGGATCCACACATGATCGCTTCGATCAAACATCATCACATCGACTCCGATATCTAGGAGACACTGTCCAGACGCGACGACAACCAGTTTACCGTGTTCGGCATGCGCGGAGAATGTATTTTCCTGATACCGGCGAAGGCGAGCGATGCGCTGGGAGCGGTTCAGGTCGCGCGCCATGGAAGTGCCATGCAGGCCAAGGATTTCAAGCCACTGGAAGTCTGTCAGGCTCATCCGGTGACAAAAGAATTCGACGCGCTGTTCCAGATAACAGTAAACCGGATCAAGGCTTTGGCCGGCAGCGCGCCGACAGTAAGAGGTCAGTGCTAGGGCCTGATATTTTCCAGGGCATCTGAAAAGCTAGATACTACGTCCTTTACGGCATGGTCAGTAGCCTGATCCAACTGCCTGTTTCGTTCATCTGTATTCACCTTTCTGATCACGCGAAATAAACTTACGTCAGACAATCCTGTGTCGCTGGTTTTCCACACTGTTGTCAGCGGACTCAAACGAACAAACTCCGCTTCTATTCTGACTGGGCGGGATGCTACATCCAAAGCCCAAAAACCGGCATAAGCCTCTGCCGATTCTTCAACAGCTTCTTGCGCCAGATATGCTCCTGCGACAGCTTTCGTAGCAGTGGAACCCGTGTATGCAATAACGGCTGCAATCGCCAGCGTGGACGTCACCTCGAATGCGATGTAACCATTTCGCCAAGATTTTGGGGTCAAACCGTAGTCCGTAATACCAAATCTTAGGAGAGCGTCAGCCCCCGTGGACGCATGTATGCGATCTGCCTCCTCCTGTGATAGGGTGGTTTCAAAGTTATAACCTTGGATTCGATTGATAAACTGTTTTTCTTCGGCGGGGGGCGTAACGATTACAAGCCTTGATTGTTTGGTCAGGGCTGACTCCATTACCTCCAAGGCGTGTTCTTGAGCATGTTTCACTCCTTGCGAGATTGGTTCTTCTGAAATTGATAATGCTGGCTTGATATCCGGAGCAAATACTGTTTGAAGCCTGTCAGTATCAATCGTAATCGGAGATTGCATAACCAATATCTTGATCGGCACCTTCATATGTGCTTGAGCAAGTTGCGTATTTGTTGTGGTGGTACACCCACCAAGACAGACTTCCATCAGACACAGGAATCCAGTATGGAAACAACCACGGAAATTAAAGATAATGCACTTCCCCTCCACAAAATATATTGGATACCCATTCATGGAAATATTCAATAACGTCTCCTATTGGCCAAGGCTGTGTAAAAACAAGATTTCGGTGAATTGTCGGGGGTGTAAAACCATCACCGGCCACAAACAAACCGAATGTAAAACGTTCTGGCAGATTATTGAGCTTTCCATAAATCATGACATTACCAAAGCGTAGCCTGCGTCCAGCAAGCGGCGATGATCGAGGGTCGCTTTTGCGCACTCTTGAGATTGTCGCGTGCTTTGGCATGCAACTGGCCGAGATTCGCCGGACAGTAACAGGTGGATCGGCGTGGGCGGATCTGCTCAAGACTGTTCCTCCCACGCTACCGCCCTGTCAACAGCTCTTCCCCCACCCGCACTTGCCAGACCTGTATCCAGCCGGGCAGATCGGCAGCGGCCATGGGTCGGGCAATGAAGTAGCCTTGGGCGAGATCGCATCCAGTGTTGCGCAGAAGATCCCAATCGTCCCGGTCTTCTACCCCTTCAGCCACAACTTCCATACCCAATTGTCTTGCCAGACCCAGGCTGGCATCGTACATTGCCCGTAGCGTCTCGTTGGCCCATGCACCATGCACGAAACTTTGATCGATCTTGAGTTCATCGAAGGGAATGTCGCGCAACTGGGCCAACGAAGAATGCCCGGTACCGAAATCGTCGATCGAAACCCAGAAGCGCTTCAGCCGCAGCCTGGTCAGAGTTTCTAATGAAGCCCGCGTGTCCTGCATCAGCCGGCTTTCCGTAACTTCCAACACCACTTGCTGTGATGGCACGCCTGCCTTGGCCGCGAGACCGGCAACGAAATCCGGGAAATCCAGCGAAACCAGATTATCCATCGACACGTTGACGGCCACCCGCAGCACCAGCCCCGCTTCCTGCCAGACTTTGGACTGGGCCAGCGCGCCGGTGAGCACCACGCGGGTCAGGTCGTCGATCAGGCCGTGTGCTTCCGTTACGCCGATAAACTGGTCGGGAAACACCATTCCATCTTGGGGATGACGCCAGCGCACCAGGGTTTCCACGCCCGCCACCTCACCGGTTGCGACCACCACCTTAGGCTGGTAATAATTGACCATCTCGCCGTTGGCTATGGCAGCGCGCACCTCATCCGCGCCGTAAATTTTGTTAGCCGCACGGGGTCTGTTAGGCGAGAGAGGCGTCCACTTCTCCAACAACTCGGCCAATTCCTTTGGTTTGACCGGCTTGTGCAAGTGCCCGAGCACCGATATTTTATGTGCCCGCACCAGTTTTTCGGCAGTCTGCAACATACGCTCATCCTCGCCGCTGACCAGGATAAGACTGCCGTTATAGTGCCGTTCAACCAGATGGCGCACAAATTCGACCCCGTCCATTTCCGGCATGTTCAAATCCAGCAGGATCAAGTCCGGCGAGCTGTTCGGGCTATCGAACGATTCGAGCGCAACACGCCCGCTATCGCAGGTCGTCACCAGGGTAAATTCCAGCTTGGCCAACATGTGGGTGAGCAGCTTGAGCATGAAGGACTCATCGTCGAGCACCAGAATCTTGATTGCAGATTTCCCTGTCATGATTTTCTCTCTTTAATTTTTTCGTGATTCGGAACCCACAGTTACTATCGAATCCAGGCATTCATCCACGGCGGCCATTTCCGCCTCAAAGCGGGACAGCAGCGCAGTCAATGCTTCGACTTGTCCGACCTGTTCTATTTCGGCGCATAACTCGCCCAGCGCCAGCGCACCTACCGAGCGTGCCGAGGATTTGAGCTTGTGCGCCAGCGCACCAGCCAGTGCCGCCTCACCGTTCTCACAGGCGACTTTCAATTCCGCCGCTGTCTTCGCTGCGCTGACGCGGAAATCGTGCAGGAATTCGCTGATCACCGCCGGATCGTCGCCCACCAAAGCCTTGAGTACGTTCACGTCCACCGGCACGGATGCCGCAGCACCGTAGTCCGGGTTAGCGTAACGTAGCCCGACATCCGCCGCAGCCGCTTCATATCCGGTTACGCTCGACGGACTAGCCCGACCTGCGATTGCCGGCGCAGCTTTGGCAGCAACCGGCAGCCATTTATCCAGCATGGCTTTCAAATCCGCAAGCTGCGCCGGCTTGCTCAGGTAATCATCCATACCGGCGGCGCGGCAATGTTCGGCCTCGCCCTTGAGAGCGTTGGCGCTCATGGCAATGATCGGAATGCGCCGCTGGCCGGCTTCAGCAGCACGGATGGCTGCAGTCAGTTGATAGCCATCCATGTTCGGCATGTGCAGGTCGCTGAGCAACAACGCATAGTCGCCGCTCTGCCAGCGTTCCAGCGCCGCTCTGCCGTCGTCGGCGACATTTGCCGTGTACCCGAACAAACCGAGTTGCTGCAGGATCACTTTCTGGTTGGTTTCGTTGTCTTCGGCCACCAGAATCAGTCGGCCTTGCTGCCGGGCTTCCTCGCGCGACGGCTTGGTTATCGTCGCCCCGATCTTGCCGGGCAACGGCATTTCTTCTTCATGCGCCCGTCCTGCAGCGATGGCCACTGCCCGAAGAAAGGACTGGCGGTGCATGACATCGCCGTCCAAGGTGACCATGTCCACAGCTTGGGCGCGCCCCTGGCGGCGGCGCCCGCGCCTGATGATGACAAAGTGGGGTTCCACGCCTGGCTGATGGTGTCCGTGCTCAATCACCACGAAATGCGGATCCAGGTTGGGCCGGGTAAGGCAGGCAGCGCGCAATTCTTCGACCGGCGCTGCATTGTGTCCGGCGTCGATGACCAGCAGCCACAGGCCGTGCGGCAGCGTGGCGATCAGTTTGCGGGCTGCGTCCAGGTCCGGTGCCCGCTCGACGAGCGCGCCGCCGTAAGTCAGATAGGTGGCCAGATCGTCGCCCATGCCCTCTTCGCCGCCCAACACCAGACAGGAAAGTCCGCTCAGGTCGATAGCTTTGCCACCGCTGTCCGGCCTGGGCGGTAGCGGCATTAACGGCAGGCGCACGCTGAAGGTGGAACCCTTGCCAGGTTCGCTCTGTACTGCGATCTCTCCGCCCATCATATCCACAAGGTGGCGGGAAATGGCCAGCCCCAGCCCGGTACCGCCAAAACGCCGGGTGGTAGAGCTGTCGGCCTGCGAGAAAGGCGTGAACAGCCGCCCCAGAATCTCCTCGCTCATGCCAATGCCGTTGTCGGTTACCTGAAACTCCACCATTACCTGCCCCGGATTACGCCCGGCCAAGTTATTCTTGGCCAGTATAGCTCGCACCGACACATGCCCAGACCGCTGCTGCCCGCTGGAGAACTTGATGGCATTGTTAGCCAGGTTGAGCAACACCTGACGCAAGCGCAACGCATCGCCCATAACCTCTTCGGGAATCGCCGGATCGATGAACAGCGTCAGTTCCACCCCTTTCCTGACTGCCAGGTGATCCAGTAGGCCGCAGGCTTTCTCTACCACGTCGGCCACCTGCATCGGCAGGCTTTCGATCTCCAGCTTGCCCGCCTCGATCTTGGAAAAATCGAGAATGTCGTCGATGATGCCCAGCAGGGAAAATGCCGATTCGCGGATAAGATCGACCATCTCCACCTGGTAGCCCTTGAGGCTGGTCTGGTGCAACACATCGACCATGCCGACCACGCCGTTCATTGGCGTGCGGATCTCGTGGCTCATGGCAGCGAGGAAGGCCGATTTGGCCTGGTTGGCCTGCTCGGCCTCAAGCCGGGCCTGCTCCAGATCGGCAGTGCGCGCCATCACTTTGTTCTCCAGCTCTTCGTTGAGATGACGCAACGAATGCTCCGCCCGCTGCTGGTCTTCAATCACACCCAGCATTACCTGGCGTGATTGGTTGGCAGCCTTGAGCATCTCCTGTATCTCATTCTCACTCTGCTTGGACTCGGTGATGTCCTTGACCACACCATCATAGGACAGGAGTTTGCCGGAGGCGTCCCTGAACAGGACGGCGGTGTCCTTTACCCAGCGAATCTCCCCGTTTTTTCGGGTGATGCGATGTTCAATGGGCAAAACTCTTTTTCCTGCCAGAATCCGGTTCACGTGATTCATGACCCGCTCGCGATCTTCAGGCACGACCATCTGCATCCAAAGATGAGGGTCGGCGGCAAACTCTTCCGCCGCGTACCCCGTCACTGCCACGCAGACCGGGCTTTGCGTGGTCTTCACAGCGAGGCCGTTTTCGATGCGCACCGTATATTGGTAATCTGTGAGACTCTCGTTAATGCGTCTGTAGCGCGCTTCGCTTTCCCTCAGCGCCTTTCCCATCTCTTTGCTCTCGGTGATGTCGCTGATGGTGAGTATTGCCATCAGCGGCTCGCCGTCGGCATCGCGGACCAGCGTGCCGCCGTAATTGTATACACGTTGCCAGCCGGCCTGGATGTGCCGGACGCGTACCTCAAGGTCGCGCAGGCTCTCGCCGCGCAGGATGCGGGCCAGCGGCCATAGCTCCGCGGGCCATACCGTGCCGTCCATGGCAGAAAGTTCAAACATTTCTGCGAACCTGGTCAGGTGTTGGCGGCATTTGTCCAGCGTGTCAAACCCGTGCAAATCCAGCGCGGCACGATTGAAGAACAGCAACTGGCCATCGAGACAGAAAACGGCCAAACCCTCGGTGAGATTTTCGATTATCGTCTGAAGTTGTGACTCCCGTTTGCGCAACAAATCCTGACTCACCTGCATTTTCCGCAAGGCGAAATAGAGCATCGGAGCAACGACTGCGGTAACCAGGACGGCATCGATGACCCTCGAAACCGTACCCGAAAGCTTAAACATGGGAATAAGGACTTCATCGAGCAAAGCCATGTCCAAAAAGTCGGCGCCTAGCAGAACGACACTCACCACGATCAGCACTCCTGAAGTGGTGTTAAATAGCGTCGACAACTTCCGGTTTTTCATAATTTACGCTGCCCTCTCAAGAATGCGAACTCATCCGGGTGCCCGGACAAAAGTTTTTCGTACCGCACCCAAAATTTCGAGTTCCACAATTGATTTATTCAGCACTCAGCATTCTTCATTCAACTGCTTCCACGCTGGGATAACGCGGTGGCTGTCCGGCCTGACCGAGCAGTTCGTTCACCTCGCGTTTGAGTTCAATGGTACGCATCTCCCGTCCCAACGTGGCATCATGCCAGCGGCGCAGTTCCTCGAACTGTTCGGCAAGTTTTGATTCCGCCAGTTTGCGCCTGGCTTCTAGACGAAAACTTTCCAGCGCGAAGCTGATGTCTCCGGACATCTCGACCAGCAGCTTCATTTCTTCATCGTCGAAGACATCCGTTTCTGTGGCATAAAGCACGAACACACCGACTGGTTTGTCCTCCATAATAAGAGGGAATACCGCCACTGAGCGATAGCCGCGACCCTGCGCCTCGCTACGCCAGGCTGCCATGCGCTCGTCGCCGGCAATGTCGTTGCATATCACCGGCTTCGCCTCGGTCAAAGCCTGTGCAGTTAGCGCACAGCTTCCAGGAGTATTCTCGTGTGAGGTCAAATTAATCTGCGCCAGATAACCGTCGTCGCAGCCTGCCTGGGCAACCGGTGCCACCTGCTGGCTGTCTGCATCCAGCTTGCCGATCCAGGCGAAAATAAACCTGCCATGCTCCACCGCGATGCGGCATGCTTCCTTGAACAGCTCACCCTCCTCGCGGACGCGCACGATCGTGGTATTGATGCCACTGAGCACACTGTAAATCCGGTTGAGGCGCGCAATCTTTGATTCGTGGGCCTTGCGTTGGGTAAT
>LSLI01000051.1 GCA_001577345.1 Candidatus Gallionella acididurans | reverse complement strand
TTAACGCTTTTTAATTGGTACCCAAACCAGATTTTCCGGCCCGATGTAATTCGCACTGGGACGGATGATTTTGCCGTCCGCACGCTGTTCCATCACGTGCGCGCCCCAGCCGGTGACGCGCGAGATCACGAACAGCGGCGTGAACATATTGGTCGGCACGCCCATCATGTGATACGACACCGCGGAGAACCAGTCGAGGTTGGGAAACATCTTCTTGGTGTCCCACATCACGCTTTCCAGGCGGGCGGCGATGTCGAACAAAGCAATCTCGCCTTTTTCCTCGGCCAGCTTTTTCGCCAAACGCTTGATCACCTCGTTGCGCGGATCGGAGATGGAGTAGACCGGATGGCCGAAGCCGATCACGATCTCCTTGCGCGCGACGCGCGTGCGGATGTCGGCCTCGGCTGCATCGGCATTCTTGTAGCGGCTCTGGATGCGGAACGCTTCCTCGTTGGCGCCACCGTGCTTGGGGCCGCGCAGCGCGCCGATCGCGCCGGTGATGCAGGAATACAGGTCGGAGTTGGTGCCGGCGATCACGCGCGCGGTGAACGTGGATGCGTTGAACTCGTGTTCGGCATACAGTATCAGTGAAGTGTGCATCGCGCGCACCCAGGATGCCTTGGGCGCTGTGCCGTGCAGCAGATGCAGCAGATGACCACCGACGGAATCGTCATTCGTTTCCACCTCGATGCGGCGGCCACTGGTGCTGTAGTGATGCCAGTACATCAGCATCGAGCCGAAGCAGGCCAGCATGCGGTCGGTAATATCTTTTGCCACAGCTTCGCCGTGTGCCTCCGGTTCCTGTTCGCAGGTGCCCAGCATCGAGCAGCCGGTGCGCATCACATCCATCGGGTGAGCATTCGCCGGGATCGCCTCCAGCGCCTGCTTCACTGGTTGCGGCAAGCCGCGCAGCGATTTCAGCTTGGCCTTGTAGGCCTTGAGCTGTGCGGCGTTCGGCAATGTGCCGTGGATCAGCAGGTGCGCGATCTCCTCGAACTCGGCCTGGTCGGCGAAATCCAGGATGTCATAGCCGCGATAGTGCAGATCGTTGCCGGTGCGCCCGACGGTGCAGACCGCGGTGTTGCCGGCAATCGTGCCGGAGAGTGCGACGGATTTTTTCGGCTTGGGTAGTGTGCTTTCTTCTGCCATGTCATTCTCCTTGAAGAGATCCAATCAAAATTTTTATTAGCCACAGAGATCACAGAGGACACAGAGAGATTGGCGTGGTTTTCTCTGTGATCTCTGTGTGCTCTGTGGCTAATAGTTTTTCATGTTTTATCAGCCCCGTTATCCGCGAATAACCTATCGAGTTGCTGCTCGTAGGCGTGATAGCCGAGATAGTCATAGAGTTCCATGCGTGTCTGCATCTCCGCGACGACCTTTTGTTGCGAGCCATCGGCGAGGATGTGCTGATAGACATTCAGGGCGGCCTTGCTCATCGCGCGGAAGGCAGACAGTGGATACAGTACCAGCTTGATGCCCACGCCCGCCAGTTGCTCAGTGGTGAACAGCGGTGTCGCGCCGAACTCGGTGATGTTCGCCAGTACCGGCACTTTCACCGCACGGGTTAATTCTGAGTATTGCTCCAGCGTGGTCATCGCTTCCGGAAAGATCATGTCGGCTCCGGCTTCGGCACATGCCTGCGCACGTTCAATTGCCGATTGCATGCCTTCCACCGCCAGCGCATCGGTGCGCGCCATGATGACAAAGCTCGCGTCGCTGCGCGCATCCACCGCTGCCTTGATGCGGTCCGTCATTTCGCCCTGGCTGACGATGGCCTTGTTGGGTCTGTGCCCGCAGCGCTTCTGCATCACCTGGTCTTCAATGTGGAAACCCGCCGCGCCGGCCTGCGCAATTTCGCGAGTGGCGCGCGCGATGTTGAAGGCGCCGCCCCAGCCGGTATCGATGTCAACCAGCAGCGGCAGGTCGCTCGCAGCGGTGATGCGGCGCGTGTCTTCGCACACGTCATGCAAGGTCGTGATGCCGAGATCGGGGATGCCCAGCGATGAAGCCGCCACCCCTCCTCCGGAAAGATACAGCGCCTTGTGCCCGCTCTTCTGCGCAAGGATGGCGCAATAAGCCGATACTGCACCGACTACCTGCAATGGATGGTTTTCTTCAACTGCACGGCGCAGCTTCTCGCCGGGTGTGCTGCTGAAACGTTTCATGATGCCTCCTCATTGCCGTGAAATGGATTTTCGCGTGCAGCATGTCTGAGGCTGGCAGCGCTCGCGGACGCTCGCATCCCCACAGAGTGTGGCCCCTGTTCCCTGCTCATGCGCACTTCCTCTTTAAAGTGACATGGATTTCAGCGGACTGCGTGTCGGAAGCTGGCAGCACTCGCGGACGTTCGCATCCCCACAAGTGGGGCCCCTGTTCCCTGCTCATGCTGCCTCCTCCTTATCAATCATTTCGCTGATGCTGAGCCATGCGCCCTGTATGTGGCGACGCATCAACATCTCGGCCAGCTCGCCGTCGCGTTGCGCCAATGCCTCGACGATCTGGCGGTGCTGTTGCAGTGCCGGGCGGGTGCGTTCGGCGTTGCGACTGGTGCGGTATCGGCACATGCGCAACAGCTGGTATTGCTCGCTACCCAGCATGTCCATCAGCATCTGGTTGCGACTGCCGCGCGCGATCTGGTAGTGAAAATCCAGGTCTCCCTCGTTTTGTGCATAGACTTTGCCGCCTTCCTTCTTGATCTGGGCTTCGTGTCGATCCAGCAGTTTGCGCAATTGATCTATATCGGCATCGGTCATCTGAACCGCGGCGATGCGGCAAGCCATGCCTTCCAGCGCTTCACGCACCGCATAAAGATCGGACAGGGTTTTGCGATCCAGTACCACAACGCGCGCGCCGGCATTGGGTACACGAGTGACCAAACGCATGCCTTCCAGATGGCGCAGCGCTTCGCGTAAAGGGCCGCGTCCCATGCCGAAGCGTTCGGCCAGTTCTGCCTCGTTCAGCTTCTGGCCTTGCACCAGTTCGCCGGTCACGATGCTTTGAGCCAGACGGTGCGAGGCGATATCGGCAAGGGTGCCTTGTTCGGGTGTGTATGGCAACATGGTTTATAACCTAGATTGTCGACAATTAGTAAAATATTAGCACATAATTTCGTTAATTAATGCAAATTATTTAATTAATGTCGACAATTATTCTTGGTACCACTGCTATCTTCAATTAAATGACTTGGATTAGCCCATTCCCGTATAGTTATTTAGTTTAGAAAGAAACATTTGTGTAGTATACTCAACATTAATATGAACCTGATCGCACTTATACTTTCTTTGCCAACTGAGAACACGACCATCCGGATGCGGGCATGGCGCACACTCAAGGCATCCGGGGCGGCGATATTGCGCGATGGCGTCTATCTGATGCCCGAGCGCGATAGCTGCCGCACCAATCTGGAAGCCATTGCCACCGACGTGCTGGAAGGTGGAGGCAAAGCCTACGTGTTTCGTATCGAAGAACCGGAAGGCGCCAACTTTGTTGCCCTGTTCGATCGTAACGATGATTACGCAGGACTGCTTGCTGATGTAGCCAGGGCGCAAGAAGCACTGAAATCCGACACTGCACCGGCCACACTCAAGCAGACCCGCAAGCTGCGCAAAACCTTTGCCAGTCTCGCCGAAATCGATTTTTTCCCGGGGGAAGCACACAAGCAGGCCAATGCAGCTTTGCAAAACCTGGAACTGGCTGTCGCGCGCATGCTGTTTCCCGATGAGCCGCATCCGGTCGATGGCGAGATTGCCCGCCTGCAAATCGGCGACTACCAGAACCGGACATGGGCAACCCGCCGTCGTCCATGGGTGGATAGACTGGCCAGTGCTTGGCTGATTCGACGTTTCATCGACCCTCAAGCCCGGTTGCTGTGGCTGGCATCCCCGTCCGACTGCCTAGACAATGCGCTGGGATTCGATTTCGACGGCGCAACATTCAGTCACGTCGGTGCGCGAGTCACTTTCGAAGTATTGCTGGCGAGCTTTGGCATTGAATCTGCTGCACTGCGGCGGATTGGCGCGCTGGTTCATTATCTCGACATTGGCGGAGTGCAACCGCCCGAGACAACCGGCGTGGAAAGTATATTGGCCGGATTGCGCGAAGCCATCCCAGATGACGATCAATTGCTGGCAGCCGCCAGCAGCGTGTTCGAGGGTCTGCACAGCACTTTCGAAAAGGAAGTAACAGCGCTATGAAGCAGATTGCAGCGCAACCCATCCGGGGCGAGATCGTCAACGGTTCCACGAAAGGAGAAATTCATGATCAGCCATTTTCTGCTTGTATTCGGCCTCTTGGCGACGTCCGTTGCGATCGCCGATAGCACTCCGCTCTCCCGTAACCCCGCAAGCCTTGACCCGGCTGTCATAGCCGCCGCCAGCGACACCCCAGCCAACCTGGGCGGGGATGGTGTCGTCACCATCACATGGCCGCGTACGGATGTACCGGTAACAGTTGATGGTTTAAAACTTCCACCGCCTGCGGGACTGGGCTCCTGGGCAGCGTTCATGCCAACTCCGGATGGCGCGATGGTGATGGGCGATACCGTGGTCTTCCAGGACGAGGTGGATGCAGCCATGGATGCGGCCTTCGCACACGGGCTGGAGGTGACGGCTTTACACAACCATTTTTTCTATTCCGATCCGCCAGTCTTCTTCATGCACATCAATGGGCAGGGTGATCCCATGGCGCTCGCCCAGGGAGTCAAAGCAGTGTGGGCGGCGATCCGTTCGGTGCGTACGCAACGCATCGTTCCGGGCCGCCATTTTCCCGGCGGTGTGCCGGTTCCCGGGCACCTGGATGCCATGGCAATTTCCAGCGCATTGGGCCTGACGGTGACAGACAACCATGGCGTTCTAAAAGCCTCCTTCGGCCACACGAGTTCCATGGGCGGCATGACCATCGGAGGCACGTCCGGCTTGACGACTTGGATAGCCCTTGTCGGCAGTGACCAACAGTCAGTCGCAGATGGTGACTTCATTATGTATGGTCGTGATGTGCAGGTTGTGCTGCATGCGTTGCGCCATGCGGGCTTCCACATCGTCGCCCTGCACAATCACATGATCGGGGAAAAACCCGTAGTGTATTTCACGCACTTCTGGGGCAAAGGTTCTGCGCTCGATCTTGCCCGTAGCTTCAAATCGGTACTCGAGGCACAAGCCGTATCCGAAAGCAAAAATAACCTCAAGGAAAACTAAAATGTTCTACAAAACAAAACCCTCATCCTGGGACACATCGAGACCAGACAGCCGGACGGAGAGAATTGTCATTGCCCAAGATGTAACTAACTGCGATAGAGCTATGATGTTTTTCAAAACAATCATTGCCAAGCAGTCTTTATTCATCGGTCGCTTCATAATCAATTCTCACCGGCCACTAAAGCAATTAACAGTCGCGATTATATTGCTGACGATTTCATTCGAATCGTCAGCGTTCTGGCTGCTCGGTTTCTCGGATGCGAACACACTTCCCACAGGAGCTCTGGGTATGATTGCGGGAACCGGGGCCCAATATGCAAACGTTGGAAGCCCTGCCAAATCAAGCTCAACAGTATTTTTGGCGCATGCCGGTTTCAGATACGGACTATCGGATAACCTCGATATTGGATACCGCCTTGCACCGGTCGCCTTGCCCTATTCAAGTGTAGGACCTACGTTGGGAAGCGAAGTTGATTTAAAATACCGATTCACACGTCCAGGTGCCTCATGGCAGGGCGCATTTGTTGCAGGGGGTGCCTACTCATACCTTGATATTTCCGGGCAATCAAAAAGCGCATGGAGCCCTGGTTTCGACTTTGTGTTCAGCAAATACCTGAATGAAAAATATACTTTGATTACAGAAGCCAGGTATTTGTACATTGCAATACCGACCGCCTTGGGTGGTTCATCTGCGAACAATCTCAGCGCTTTCGGACCGGATATCGGACTAAAAATCAAACTGACAGACAAGGTCAGCCTGGTTCCTGAATTGGGAATTTTCAATTTCCGTGGCAATCTTCTGGGGGCCCAAGAAAATGGGCGGGCCGTACAAATTGGCGCCGTATTGTCGGCTCGCATATGGTAACCAGGCGCATTGATTTAACCGATCTGCATCCCTCCGCTTGATTGAGTACAGATTGCGTCAATATAGGGTATTGGTGTTGAACCACAATGTGTCTGCCCAGTCCAACTTTCCGATTTGCAACTTTTCATGGTGGAGTTCCCGCAAGTGAGGTAAATTTCTACCTGCGTCGTGTGGCGAACGATCTGTTCAGTGCACAATATGAAGGGGGAAAGTAATGGAAGAAACTGCCGCAAGGCCTACAGTACTGATAGTTGATGATGCTCCCGAGAATCTGATGGTAATGGAGTCGATCCTGGCAAAGCATTATTATTTGAAATCATTCAACGATGCCAGTGATGCGCTGGATTACGCATTTGCCAACCCTCCCGATTTGATCCTGCTGGATATCATGATGCCCAAAATTGACGGCTTCGAGGTGTGCCGTCGGCTTAAGGCCAACCCGGAGCTTGTGGATATACCGGTTATCTTCATCACCTCCAAAAATGAAGATGAATACGAGGAGATGGGATTTTCGGTTGGTGCATCCGATTTCATACACAAACCCATTAACGCGCCCATATTGGTCGCGCGCGTCAAGACGCATCTCAAGATAAAATTGGTTATGGATTACCTCAGAAATGAAAACATTCGTTTGCAGGGCAGCAAGCAGAAGTCATCATCAGAGCTGTTAAAAGTGATCAAGATACTTTGGGAAAATCCATTCATCAAGTTTTAGTGTTGCGCCATCCTGACCTTGTAGCAAGGCATTGAAACCGGAATACCCAGCAGTCTTCCAACCTGTATATGGACCTTGTAAAGAAGATCAGTGTCTTGCAAATGGGCTACCCCAAACGAATTCTTTCAATTTTGCCAGCTCAGTAGACGAATGCTCTACATTCTTCTGCAAATGAGAGTTCTCATACTTCAAATAGTCAAGCATGAACTTGATCTTGATATGGGTCTTGACCCTGGCAGTCACTATGGGCGCGCTGATGGGTTTGTGTATGAAATCGGATGCGCCAACCGAAAATCCGCGTTCCTCGTCTTCGATATCTGTCCGTGAAGTAATGAAGATCACCGGCACATCGGCGAGCTTCGGGTTGGCCTTAAGCCGACGGCACACCTCGAAGCCATCGATTTTGGGCATCATGACATCCAGCAGTATCAGGTCGGGAGGATTGGCAAATGCGTAATCCAGCGCATCACTGGAATCGTTGAACAATTTAAGTGAGTAATCTTTCGACAGGATTGATTCCATTATCATCAGATTTTCAGCGGCATCATCTACAACCAATATCCCGGGATTATTTTTTGTCTTTTCCATAATTTTCTCCTGAACCATACTCAATAGCCGCCCGGCGAGTTACGTTTATTCTCGACTGCATATGCTTAATTAATTGGCGGGCAGCGTGTTGCATCACCCGTGAATCAGGATATAACAGCATATTGGATTACGCAATCCGGACCACTCATTTCTTTGCAATTAATTGCAGCTTTCAACGGCCAATCTCTAATTTAAAAATGTATATATCTGGAAAATCAACTAAAATCCCCCATCGATTAATGAATTCTGCGTCCGAATATTACCCAACGTTATGAAAAATTATTTTTCTTTCAGCGGAGGTGTCTCGTGACCAAAGCATATTACATCATTGCTGCACTTGGAACATTTGCAGGCATTGCCAATGCAGATGCAGCCGGTACTGACCAGCCCATGTTCATATTTGGCGGGTTCGGCTCAATGGGCATCAGTCATTCCAGCATGGGTTCGGGGGATTATGTTCCTGACAGCAGCATTCCCAGCGGCCCTGGCCGAACCGCAGTCTGGTCGACGACCAATGACACCCGGATCGCGGGAAATGTGGCAGCCCAGTTCACACCAAAAATATCGGCCCTGCTGCAAATTGACTCGGAATATCATAGTGGCAACTCTTACCAGCCCGAGGTCGAGTGGGCTCATGTGAAATATGCTTTCACTCCCGAAGCCTCTATCCGGGTCGGGCGTTTAGCTTTACCGACATTCATGGAAGCAGAGAACCGGGATATCGGTTATACCTATGCATGGATACATCCGCCGGTTGAAGTTTATCGCCAGGAACCAATCACGAACAGCGACGGTTTTGACGTCACTTACCGTTCACAAACTGGCGAATGGGGGAATTCCATCAAAGCCCTTTACGGAAGCGCCATGCGTCCAACCTATGCTTCCCCGGTACCCAGCGATTTGACATCCAGAAACCTGTGGGGAATTTTCGATACGGTTGAATATGGCTCAACCACCATCCACGCTGCTTTCCAGCAGCGCAAAACCGATTCCGGATTGTTGCTGACCGGCCAAGGCGAAACGCTGGTCACGGACAAGGATTTATCGGCCGGGGTGCAATACGATCCGGGCGACTGGTTCATGATGTCAGAGTGGATACTGCGCGAATCAACCTACAAAACCAGTGCGATGTATGTCAGCGGCGGTTACCGCATTAAAAAATTCACCCCGTATCTGACATACGCACAAAACAGCCTGGGCTCTTTCCTGCCGGGCTCGCCCCCCCCATCACAGAATGCCTTAACTCTGGCCAATCGGGAGCAAAGTACGATCAGCCTGGGTATGCGCTGGGACTTCATGAGGGATACCGATCTAAAACTGCAATTCGACCAGGTAAAACTCAGTGCCAATTCGAATGGCTACCTTGAAAATGTGCCGGCGAACGTCACCTTGTTTGGATCAACGTTCCATGTGATTTCTGCAGTGGTTGACTTCATATTCTAGGCACCATGGATAGCATCAAACCGCACGGAATTCTCCGCAACTGCATGAAGTTCCTGCTGCTGGCAATGGCCGCAATTCCTGCAGGTGCGGACGCCGCTGTGGTAGTTATCGTGTCTGCCAAGAGTCCCATCACCAGCATTACGGCAGAACAGACCGCAAGAATCTTCCTCGGCAAAACCACCAGCTTCCCGAATGACGGCGATGCCTTGCCTATCGATCTAACCGAGGGAAATGCAATCAGGAATGAGTTTTATTCCAAGGTAATCCACAAGAATCCCTCACAACTCGCCGCATACTGGGCAAAGGTCATTTTCACCGGCATTGGTCGCCCACCGATCGAACTGGCAAGCAATGAGGCCGTCAGAAAGGCCGTTGCCAAAAATCCGCATGCCATCGGATACATCGATAAAAGAGATGTAAACAGGAGTGTCCGGGTCATTCTGGAACCCTAAAAAATGACCGCGCTGATAAAAAAATTATCCGGCTATTCTTTGACCTGGAAACTTTTGCTGGTGCCCGCTTTTGCCACATTGAGCTTTGCGGTATACCTGGCTTATTCATCTGCAGTTTTGTCGGATGGGGAATCCGTCCTCAAAGAACTTCGTGATGTTGATTATCCGATACTCGATGAGGCCGAAAAAAATCTCAACGCCTACGGCAGGGTGGTGGATGCGCTTGAAGCGGCGGTGGCCACCGGCGAGGTGGATTTTCTGGATACCGCAAAAAATCAGGCTGCTGAAATAAAAATCCGGTATGAACAACTGGAAAAAATCGATGAATTGCACACGAGTGCAATTGCAAAACTGCAATCCGATTTCGATACATACTTTGCCCTGGCGCTGGACGTGGCCCATAGAATGGCCACGAAATCAAATATTCCTAGTGCTCAGCAGATAAAAGAGATGAGGGTGTTGCGTAATGCATATTTGTCTGAGGCAAAGGAATATAAGGCAAATACCGAAAATGACTACCACAGGGATGTAGCCGACGCGATAAAAAGATCAGAACACGCGCAACAGTCCGGCATAGGTATCGGATCACTGATGCTGCTGGTCATTGCGGGACTTACCTTGCTGGTCACACGCGGGATTCTGGTATTGGAAAAAAATGTGGCTGACCGGAACAGGATGCTGGTGGTGGTCAATAGTGAACTTGAACTCGAAATCCAGAAACTGAAGAAAGCCGAGGAAGCCAAAGACCAGGCGGAAGCAGCCAACCAGATCAAGGATGAATTCCTCGCAAACATGAGCCACGAGATACGCACACCGATGAACGCAATCATCGGCCTGAGCCATCTTTGTCTGCAGACCAGCATGTCAAGCAAACAGCACGACTACCTGGAGAAAATCCACGGTTCGGCCAAATCGTTGTTGAGAATACTCAACGACATTCTCGACGTTTCAAAAATCGAGGCCGGAAAAATGGAGATTGAACACATAACATTCGAACTGGCGGAAGTTATGGGTAATGTGGCCACGATATTGGGCAATAGAGCCCAGGAAAAAAAGCTTGATTTCCTGATACAAACTGCCCCAGACGTGCCGCCCCTGCTGATTGGCGATCCGCTGCGGTTGAGCCAGGTGCTGATCAATCTGGCCGGCAATGCCGTCAAGTTCACCGAAAAGGGCGAGGTGCTGGTTCGTGTCGTGCGCGCGCGGGAGACCAGCGACGAGGTGGTTCTGCGTTTCACCGTGATAGACACGGGCATCGGAATGTCCCAGCAGGAAATCGACAAGCTGTTCCATCCTTTTACCCAGGCTGATTCCAGCACCACCCGAAAATTCGGCGGAACCGGCCTGGGGCTGACTATCAGCAAACGCCTCGTCGAAATGATGGGTGGAAGAATCTGGGTGGAAAGCACGCCGGGGATAGGCTCCAGATTCATTTTCGTCGCACGGTTTCAAAAAGCGAAAAAACAATGGGGCTATGGCCCTTCAACGCTCGATGACTTGCGTGGATTGCGTGTTCTGGCTGTAGATTACAGCGCGAATGGCCTGCAAATCCTCAAGAACTACCTCGAGTCATTCGCATTGGATGTGGCGACTGCAAGCAACTGCGATGAAGCCTTGACTCTGGTGCACAGCGCCAACGACGAAAGCCGGCCTTTTGGCCTGGTGGTTATAGACTGCAATATTCCGGAGATGGATGGCATAGACCTGGCCCGGAAACTCCGGGAAATCACCTTTTCAAGTTTCAGGCCGAAAGTATTGCTGATCACTTCCAAAGGCCACGACGCGGCGACACTGCAATTGGATAACGATGTGGTGGATGGCATATTGGCAAAACCATTTCAGGAAAATAAATTCCTTGAAGCTGTCACCAAGGTTTCCGGCCGGAGTGTCTTGTCGACGGGCAAGTTCAAGCTTGTCAGTGAACAGGTCAATCCGGAACTTATTTCGCAAATCCGCGGAGCACGCCTGCTGCTGGTAGAAGACAACGAAATAAACCGGCAGGTTGCGCAGGAACTGCTTGAAGGATTCGGGCTCGATGTAACTACCGCAGAGAACGGTGAGGAAGCCATCGCAATCCTGAAAGAAGCGGAATTCGACGGTGTATTGATGGATATGCAAATGCCGGTTATGGACGGCGTCACCGCCACCCGCGAGATACGCAAAGACCCGCGGTTTTCCAGATTGCCCATCATCGCGCTGACTGCCAATGTAATGGTCACTGAACAAAATGAATTCCTGGATGCCGGAATTACCGACCACATTGGCAAACCCATTGATCCGGATCGGTTGGCCGCAACGCTCGCAAAGTGGGTGCGGCCGGCACTGAATGTCCAGAGCATCTCCTCTGGCCATGTGTTTCAAAAACCCTCCCCTGAAACGCTACCGGAGTTACCCGGAATAAATGTGGCCGAAAGTGTACGCAGGATGGGAGGGAACGCATCCCTTTATTGGTCGCTGCTCGACAAATTCCGGGTTAATCAGCGGAATTTTTCCGCCGGTTTCCGGGAAGCACTGGCCGCAACAGACCGGGGAACGGCGGAAAGACTGGCGCACACTCTGAGAGGAATTGCAGGCACCCTAGGCGCGCAAACCCTGCAAGAATCTGCAAGGCTACTGGAAAGCTGCATCAAGAACGGAGAATCCGGTGAAGTGGATTCCCTGCTTGCGCGGGCCGATAATGACCTCTCCTCGTTTATAGCCAGCATAGATCAGGCACTGGAAGCTCGCGGGGATTGAACATCCCATCAACCTGGCCCGTAAAATTTCCGAACCAGCCGCCAAATTTTTGCCCGGCTTCAGGCTATCAAACAGACAAGCATTGTTTGTTTGAAACGGTTTTATTCCACCACCGTCCTGTTCAGCATTGCCTTCAGCTTTGCCAGCTTGTCCATGCCCTCATCCTTGCTCACCGTCGCAACGGCTTCAGCATGCCCTCCCGCATAGACCAGCTCACCCTCAGGCATCTCTTCCAGGAATCGGCTCGGCTCGCACGGCATCCAGTCCTTGCCCCGTTTGCGGCGGTTGCAGTAGCTGATCTGCAGGCTGCGCTCGGCGCGGGTGATGCCGACGTACATCAGGCGGCGCTCCTCCTCAATCTGCTTTTCGTCACTGTCACGGAACGGCAAAATTTCTTCTTCCGCGCCGACGATGAACACGTGCGGGAATTCCAGGCCCTTGGCGGCGTGCAATGTGGACAACGAGACCGCATCAGGCTCCTGGTCCTTGCCCTCCAGCATGTTGATCAGCGCAACGGTCTGCACCATCTCGATCAATGACTTCTCGTCCGCATCGGCCTTGCGTTTGAGCCAGCCGATGAAATCCTCCACGTTCTTCCACTTGGTCTCGGCCTGGCGCGGGTCGTGCGAGTCGTACAGCCAGGTTTCGTAATTGATCGCGCGCAGCAATTCGTCGAGCAATTCGCCGCACGGGTCCTTGTCTGCACGGTCCTGGATGCGGTTGATGAAGTTGCAGAACAGCATCAGCTCCTCGTATTGGCGCGGCTGCACCTCGTGCTGGACGTGCGCTTCGAATGCGGCCTCGAACAGGCTGATGTGGCGCTCTCCGGCGTAGTTGCCGATCCGTTCCAGCGTGGTGTTGCCTATGCCGCGCTTGGGCGTGGTGATCGCGCGTATGAAGGCTGGATCGTCGTCAGGGTTCGCGATCAGCCGCAAATAGGCGGTAATGTCCTTGATCTCGGCACGGTCGAAAAACGACGTGCCACCGCTGACGGTATAGGGCACGCGCTGGGTGCGCAGTTGCTCCTCGAAGGCGCGCGACAAATGATTGCTGCGATACAGGATCGCGTAGTCGGAAAACTTCGTGCGGTGCTCGAATTTGTGCGCCATCAGCTTCATCACCACGCTCTCGGCCTCGTGCTCGTCGTCGCGCGCCGCATAGATGCGGATAGGGTCGCCGATGCCGTGGTCGCTCCACAGCTTCTTCTCGAACACCTTGGTGTTGTGGTTGATCAGGTGGTTCGCCACCTTGAGGATGCGCTGCGATGAGCGGTAGTTCTGTTCCAGCTTGATGACGCGCAGTTTGGGGTAGTCGTTGCGCAGGTTGTGCAGGTTTTCGATGCTCGCGCCGCGCCAGGCGTAGATGGACTGATCGTCATCGCCCACCACGGTCAGAGCGGCACGCATGTCGGCCAGCAGCTTGATCATCTGGTACTGGCAATCGTTGGTGTCCTGGTATTCGTCCACCAGCAGATAGCGCAGCTTCAGCTGCCAGCGCAACAGCGCCTCTGGATGCTGCTTGAACAGCACCACGGGCAGATGAATCAGGTCGTCAAAGTCCACCGCCTGATAGGCGCGCAGCGTTTCCTGGTAGCGTGAGTAGACACGTGCATGGACTTTGGTTTCGTTGTTGTCGGCGATTTCAGAGGCCTGTTCCGGCGAAATGAAGGCGGATTTCCAGTTCGATATCTGCGTCTGCATGTCGCGGATTTCCTGCTTGTCGGCGGAGTTGGACAGTTCGCTGAATATCTTCCAGGTATCGCTGCTGTCAAAAATTGAGAACTGCGGTTTGTAGCCCAGCAGTTTGGCTTCGGCGCGCAGGATGTTCATGCCCAGCGAATGGAAGGTACTGACCACCAGGCCTTTGGTGCTGGTGTTTTTCAGCAGCTCGCCGACGCGTGTCCGCATCTCGTTGGCCGCCTTGTTGGTAAAGGTGATCGCGGCGATGTTGCGCGGCTCGTAACCGCATTCGTTCACCAGATAGGCGATCTTGTGGGTGATGACGCGCGTCTTGCCGCTGCCCGCGCCGGCAAGCACCAGCAAAGGGCCGTCGAGGTGGGTTACTGCATCACGCTGAACCTGGTTGAGCTTGCTTAACATTCAGAGATACTTGATTTTCAGGAATACCGGGGAAGAAGGATGACTAGCGCAAGGCCGCTATGATACCAAAGCTGGGGAATATCTTTTGAGTAGATATTTTATCCGCGCCTACCGGGGCGGAAATACGAGGTGTTGTCGTAATACGCCGGATCAGCATTGTCCGCCGCCCATCCGGGAATCCCAAGCAAGGGCACCGGGGCAAGATCGCGGGTGCTGCGGCAATGTTCCGGATCGGCCAGATAGTCCGCAAGCAGGCTGTCCAGATGCGCCAACTGACGGGCCAGCGGCCAACTGAAAAATGCCGGTTCCACAGCCAGCAGCAAGCCCTGCCCTGTCATGCCAACATAGGGTTGCAGCGCTTTCTCATAAAGACCGTGGCCGAACAAATAAAAACCCATCCCTTGCTGGCTGGATTGGGGTCTTACCTGTTCGCGCCGCTGCCAGAATAATTCCTTCCACTTGAAATCGCGCAGCAGTTCGGCGAGGCCGACATTATCATCGGCATACACCACGATCACGCCGGATTCATCGAACAGGGTATTCACGTCGCGCACTGCACCGCGCCCGGTTTGGCCTGACGCACTTTCCCCTGTCAGAGCATCGTAATGGCGTGCATTAATGGTTGCCTTGGCCCTGGGAAATGTCATCCATACCAGTGCATTGAGCAGGTCATGCCAGTTGTTGGCGCGCGTCGGCACTTCTCCCCTGAGGTAGCAGCGCGGCTCGTATTGGGCCTCGAACGGCAGCTTGCCGCATTGCTGCGCCACGAAACATAGCGGTGCCCCGCTCTGCACAGTGATAGTTGGCTGGCGAACTGCAAGCAGCGCATTGCAATCCTGCACAGCCGGAAACTTGCCGGCTTCAAGGCCGGCAAGTACCGGATGCAGCGGCGCGAACAGCGGCGACTGCAGCAGAGCGTCCCTGTTCCATTCCGGGGCTTGATTCATGCGCATTTGTCTGTGAAGGGAGAAACCGTCAAGCCAGTCCCGGGTCAGGGACTGACTTTGACCGGCAAACCGAGCTTGCCTATGCGATCGGCGAAGACTTGCAGCTGCTCTGCGGAAAGAGCGGACAGGCGAGGCGCTTCTGCCTGCAGCGAAGGCCGTGCAAGGCTGTAGAGCAGCACGCCCTGCGGCTTATGTCCGTCGCGCAACAGCGCTGCCAGGAATTCGAGATAGTCGTCCTCGTCCTGATGCGATGGTGCTTCGCCGTCCAGCGTGAACCAGCAGGTTTGCAGCCAGGTGGGGCAACATGCGATCGCGGCGATGAGATTGTCGCGGACCTTGCCCACGCTCATCCGGATGTCATTGATACGCTGCATGCCCGCTTCGCTGGCGCGATCCAGCTTGAACCACACTTCGCCATTGAGTTTCGCGATGTCGCGCAGCCCTTGCCGGACCTGGCTGCGATATAACAGGCTGCCATTGGTGATCAGTACGGTTTTCACGGACTCCGGCAATGCCACCTCTCGGCGCACTCGCGCTACCAATTCGATGACCTGGGCGAATTCGGCGCTGCTGGTCGGTTCCCCGTTGCCGGATAGCGCGATGTCGTTGATGCGCCTGGCATCATCCGGGACGCGGCTGTGCATGAAATCGCCGTGCAGCAATTCACCGAGAAAATCGCGCAGTTCGGTTTCGAGAACAGTCATATCCACCGGCGGCGCGGCGCCGCGGGTCAAGCCGGGAACCTGGCAGTAGATGCAGCGCCAGTTGCAGGCGTTGTTGGTATTGAGGTTGATGCCCACCGAGACACCGCCGGCGCGGCGCGACACCACCGGGTAGACGTAGCGCAAAGCCGCACTGTCGCGGTCGTGATTTGCTACGCTGAGAATTTTGTCGCTCACGGAAATCTCATTTATTCTTCCTCATTACCGTTTTGCCGGGAATGAAGAGTCAGATTCACTCAGGATTTACCGATGGGCAGATATTTCGCCGGGTCCACCGGCTTGCCAAGGCGCCGTACCTCAAAATGCAACTCGACCCGGTCCGCGTCAGTGTTGCCCATCTCCGCGATTTTTTGTCCGCGTGTGACACTCTGGCCTTCCTTGACCAGCACCTTGTCATTGTGCGCATAAGCGCTGAGATAAGTCTTGTTATGCTTGATGATGATCAGCTTGCCATAGCCCCGCAGTCCGCTGCCGCTATAAACAACCTTGCCTGACGCGCTTGCCAGGACAGGTTGGCCGAGCTTGCCGGCAATATCGATACCTTTGCGATTGGCGGACTCGGAATATTGGCCGATCAATTTTCCCTGGGTCGGCATGACCCATTCTATTGGTGCATCCTCGCTGTCGTCCGCGGTATCGTCCGTTCTGTCATTGGATTTTGAAGTGTCTTCTGTTTTTGCGATCGGTGTGACAACCGGCTGGGCCGGTTCCTGGACTTTGTCGATCTGCGCCATCGCAGCCTCGCTGTAGGGATACTTCACCAGTCTGGGTTGATCCTTGACTACAGGCCCGGCCGGCTTGCTAACGGCTGTTTCACCGGCACGGGAAGACATGGTCCTGCCCGGAAACAGCCGGATTTCCTGCCCTATGGAAATCAAACTGGGGTCTTTGATGCCGTTCAATTCAGCCAGCTCGTGATAATCGAACCCGTAATTGAAGGCGATGCTGTACAGCGTATCGCCTTTTTTCACGGTAATTGATTCCGGCCGCCAATCCTTTTCGCGCCTGTCCTTTTTGTATTTTGCGTCCGCGGCAGTTCTTTTTCCGTCCACGCTACGATCGACAACGGGAGCACGGTGCCCCTTGGAGGCGCAGGCTGCCAATACAAAAGTCATCAACAACAGCGTTCCCAGATGAATCGGTTTCATGCTTTTCCTATCAACAGCGGTACGAACTTCACCGGTTCCAGCCGAGTTTCGCGAAATCCCGCCGCATCGCGTTCAACCAGATACAGCCATTGTTCCTGTGCTCCAACCGGCACTACCATTCTACCACCTACCGCAAGCTGCTCCCGCAGCACTGCAGATAGCGAGGGTGCGGCGGCGGCCATGATGATGCCGTCAAACAGCCCGGCTTCTGGCAATCCCAGATTGCCATCGGCATATCGCACCGCGACGTTGCGTATCTTCAATTCGCGCAACTGTTTTCTCGCGCGCTCATACAGGGGCTGGATACGTTCAAGGGTAAAGACCTCGCGAGCCACCTGCGCCAGCACTGCCGCCTGGTAACCGCAGCCGGTGCCGATTTCCAGCACACGGCCAAGCGGCCCGCCGCCGCGCAACACTTCCAGCATGCGCGCGACGATATAGGGCTGGGATATGGTCTGGTTGAAATTGATCGGCAGCGACACGTCATCATAAGCCCGGCTTGCCAGTGCCTCATCGACGAACAGATGGCGCGGCACTTCGAACATGGCGGCCAGCACCGTTTCATCCCTGATACCCTGCTCGCGCAGCCTTTCGATCAGGCGCGCACGGGTGCGCTGCGAGGTCATGCCTATCCCGCTAAGACTCTTGTTCATTTAACAGGATTCAGCCAGCCGCGCACAGCATCGAGCTGGCTGTATTGGGTCAGGTCTATCTGCAGCGGCGTGAGCGCAACCCGCTGCTGCGCGACCGCGTGAAAGTCCGTGCCTTCCCCGGCGTCCTGGGCCTTGCCGGCCGCGCCCACCCAGTACATCGTTTCCCCGTGGGGGTTGCTGGTCTTGACCACCGGCTCGGCCTTGTGGCGCTTGCCGAGGCGGGTCACCTCCATGCCGTTCAATTGATCGTAGGCGACATCCGGCACATTGACATTCAGCAGCCATGGATGGCTGTGCTTCTGCTCGGAAAAGCGCTGGACCAATCCGCTGGCGACCCTGGCAGCAGTCTCGTAATGGGCGAACTCCCTGCCCATCAGCGAAACCGCAATCGAGGGAATACCGAGCAGAAACCCCTCCATCGCAGCCGCCACGGTACCGGAATAAATGGTGTCGTCGCCCATATTCGCCCCGGCATTGATACCGGACACCACCATGTCGGGCTGCTGGTCCAGCATGCCGGTGACCGCCAGATGCACGCAGTCGGTCGGCGTGCCATTGACGTAATAAAATCCATTCGCGGCTCGGCGCAACTTGAGCGGTCGATCCAGCGTCAGGGAATTGCTCGCGCCGCTGCGATCGCGCTCGGGAGCGACCACCACTATATCGGCGATTTTGGCCAGATGTTCGGCGAGACAGGCCAGACCGGGTGCAAAATAGCCGTCATCATTGCTGATCAGAATACGCATCGGGGAATAGAAAAAGTCTTGGAAGAGCCATCGCGATTGTGCCATAAGCGCATGATCATTTGTACCCCGTTAACGGCATTCAGTCTTCCAGCGACACGTTGCGTGTCTCCGGCAGAAAGATCAAGCCGATGACGAAGGCTGCCGCCAGCAATGCGGCCGGATACCATATCCCCGACAAGGCATTGCCCGCTTCCACACTGAGTAATGTGATCATGAACGGCGACAGGCCGCCTATCCAGCCGGCACTGAGATTGTGCGACAATGCCACTGCAGTGTATCGCGTGCGGGCCGGGAAAAGCTCGGCCAGCATCGCAGTTTGCGGCCCGGTGACCAGACCAACCGCAACGACCGGGATCAGCAACAGCAAAAAAATCATCGGAAGGTCAGTTTGCAGCGGTTCGGCCAGCTCGGTCCAGCCTTCCGCTTTTAACATTTCCATAAGCAGTTCCGGTTGATAGCCAGCCACCACACTTTTACCGACATGCACCAGCGTGACACCCGATTCCCGGGCAGGATCCAGCGTGTATGACACACCCAGTCCGGCAAGCAATTGCTGATTGCGTTCGCAATTGTTGTGCGGCGCGGTAAACGGATCGTAGGAGCAGGATAATCCCGATACCACCACCGGCACCTCGCGATTGAAACGCTCCAGCGCAGGGTTGCCATAATGCATCAGCCCCTTGAATACCGGCAAAATAGCCAGACTGCCGAGCAGCAAACCTGCCAACAGCACCGGTCTGCGACCGATCCGGTCCGACAGCCAGCCGAAGTAGACGGTCAGCGGAAACAGTACCAGTGTGCTGAGCATCACCAGCGACGAGGCGGTTTGGGGGGCCAGCCTGACCACACTTTTCAGGTACACGTTGGCATAGACCTGGGACGCAAAGAACAGCAGCGAGCCGCCCGCGGAAACGCAGAAAAACAGCAGTGCCATGCGTCCCAGGGTGTGCGGATTGCTAAGGCATTCGCGCAGCGGCGTCCTGGACAGGTCGTGCTTCTCGCGCAGATGCAGGAACACCGGCGACTCGTACATGTTGACACGGCTCCTGATAGACACCAGCAACAACACGATGGATAGCAGGAACGGCACGCGCCATCCCCAGGCCTGAAAATCCCCGGCACTCAATAATGATTGCAACAACACAATCTGCAGCGTGGACACCAGGATGCCCAGCGGGCCCATCAATTGCAGCACGCTGGTATAAACGCCGCGCTTGTTGTCGGGCGCATGCTCTGTAAGATAAACCGCCGCACCGCCGATCTCCCCGCCCACCGAGAAGCCTTGCAGCAGGCGCAACACCAGTAACAGTGCGGGCGCCAGCATGCCAACCTGCGCATAAGTCGGCAGCAATCCGACAGTGAAGGTCGCCAATCCCATCAACACGATGGTCGCGATGAAAACCGGCCGGCGGCCATATTTGTCGCCCAGCGATCCGAACAATGCCGCGCCCAGCGGGCGCACCAGCATGCCCATGCCGAATGTGGCAAGGCTGGCCAGCAGTGCGGCGACCGGATTATCCTGAGGAAAAAACAGCGTGCTGAAATAGGTGGCTAGCGACGCAAAGGTGAGAAAATCATACCATTCCAGAAAAGTGCCGAAACAGGCCGCGATGACGACCTTGCGCTGGATGGTCAAGGGATCGCTTGCAGGGAAATGATCGGCCATTTGAGTGGAAAAAAATGTAAACAGCCAACTGATTTTTGAATTGCCCGCGATTTCATTTCCGGAAACCAAGAAAAATGAAACCCGGATTCAAAATGAAACCAGGACTTCAGCCTCAACAATCACACAACTCGCTGAATCAAACTGGTCGGGGCGAGAGGATTCGAACCTCCGCCAAAACAAGGCATGATAACCCATGCCCAATGAAATCGCCAATAGTGATGCGGCTTGTTGAGCATGATTCGTCATGTTTGGGCTGATGACCGCCACAAAAACGCCACAAGAATTGAGTGGCTGCGAGACGCTACAAGAGCTCTGATAATCATTTTTTGCATGGACGTTTTCAAATCATCGACACCACGTTTGAGCCTTGGTATTCCTTGTGAGTATCAGCCCATTACTGGCGAATCTCTACCTGTACCCATTAGACGAAAGGCTGATATGTATTTGGGGCTAAAGCAGCCAATTATAATTAAACTATAAAACACGACATTCTGGCGTTCATGAGATATTATTAACGACAAGCAAACCTGTCTGAAGCTTACAATGCATACAAAATGCGACAACAAGACCTCTATCTGAACCAAGAACTCTCGCCCGCCGAACGCCGGGCAGTGCAACGCCGAGTGCTAAAGGGCGAACTCCACCGTATCGCCCCCGGCGTATTCACGCCCTTGGCTGAAGAACAGTGGCCCGGCCTGCTCCAGCGCGAAAAGCTGCGTTTCTTGACATCGCAGTTTCCCGACACCGTAGTCGGTTACCGTAGCGCTTTCGAGGGCATGGCCGGACGTGATGAGGTAATTTTCCTGAACTCATCCTACAACCGCAGCCACGAATATCCCGGCCTGACGGTAGCTCTGATCAAAGGCGTCGGCCCGCAGGCTGGCGACCAGCCTATCAGCGGAAAAAGCATCTACTTCCCCAGCCTTCCCCGCATGATGCTTGAAAACCTGAGCATCGACCGTCATCCGCTGCATCGTTGCGCCCCAATTGCCGAAGTTGAAAAACGCCTCACCATGATCTGCGAATCGCGCGGCGAAAGCCATCTGAATGTTCTGCGCGACGAGGCGCGCCAACTCGCGCCGCTGCTCGGCCTCATGCGCGAGTTCGATAAACTCGACAAACTGATCGGCGCCATTCTCGGCACCCGCCCCGAGCAGGCTCTCGCCGATCCATCCGCTCGCGCATCGGCTCTGGGGTTGCCCTATGACACGGCGCGGATCGCGCTGTTCGATACCCTGGTGACGGAACTGCGCACCCGTAGCTTCACGCTGCTGCCTGATCAAACCGGCAGTGGCGTAGAGGCCACCCACCAGGCATTTCTGGAGTCCTACTTCAGCAACTTCATCGAGGGAACGGAGTTCGAAATCGGTGAAGCCCGGGACATCGTCATGCACAACAAGATCACCGAGAAACGCTCCAAGGACAGCCACGACATCATTGGTGTCTTCCAGCAAATCATACACCCCGGCTGGCGCTCACAGACGCTATCCACCACCCCGCAAGTACTCGAACAACTCCGCGCACGCCATGCCGAGATGATGCATGCGCGCCCTGAAATCGAACCGGGCGAATTCAAGGATCGCATGAATTTCGCAGGCAACACCGCCTTCGTCGCCCCGGAACGGGTGCGCGGCACATTGGTCGAGGGTGCAAAACGGCTGGCCGATGTGGCGCCCGGCATGCCGCGCGCGTTGCTGGCGATGTTCCTTGTCGCCGAAGTGCATCCCTTCCTCGACGGCAACGGTCGCTTGGCTCGTCTAGTTATGAACGCCGAATTTTCCGCCGCAGGTGAGTGCCGCATCATCGTCCCCACACTGGCGCGTGAAGAGTACATGGACTGCCTGCG
>LSLI01000050.1 GCA_001577345.1 Candidatus Gallionella acididurans | reverse complement strand
GTAGATGCTTGCCGCTTGTGCAAGTGCCGCGATGCCGGGAGTGGCGATCTGGTAATCGATGCGCCAACCGACGTCCTTGGCCCACGCCTGGCCGCGATTTGACCACCAGGTATAGGCTTCCAGTTCGGGGTACAGGCCCCGAAACACATCGACAAAACCGACCCCGTCAAACAGCTCGCTCAGCCATGCGCGCTCTTCCGGCAAGAAACCCGAATTCTTCCTGTTGCCACGCCAATTCTTCAAGTCGATTTCCCGGTGCGCGATATTCCAGTCACCGCAGATCAACACTTCCCGCCCGGCGGCGCGAAGTTCGCGGAGGTGCGGCATGAAAGCAGCCATGAATTTATATTTCACCGCCTGGCGCTCCTCCCCGCTTGAACCCGAAGGCAGGTACACCGACACCACACTGAAATCGGCAAAGTCCGCGCAGATATAGCGCCCCTCGGCATCGAACTCGGCGATGCCCAAACCCCGCGTGACCCGCAGCGGCTGTTCGCGACAATAGATGCCCACCCCGCTATAGCCTTTTTTTTCCGCGTAATGAAAATAGCCTCGATAGCCCTTTGGTGCGAGCATCTGCGCTGTCATGTCACCCTCTTGCGCCTTGAGTTCCTGCAGACAAACGATGTCGGCATCCTGCCGGTCCAGCCAGTCATAAAAGCCCTTGCTGGCGGCCGAACGTATTCCATTCAGGTTAATGCTGATGATGCGCATGAAAATTCTCTGGAGTTATCGTATGTGACATTATAATGTGTTGCATCGGTTCCAATTGTCCATCCACCATGACCAATTTCAGGCAAGATTTCATCCGCTTCGCCGTACAGCAGAAAGTGCTGTGTTTCGGCGAATTCAAAACCAAGGCAGGGCGGTTGTCGCCGTATTTTTTCAATGCCGGCTTGTTCAACGATGGGGCGTCATTAAGAAATCTGTCGCAGTTTTATGCGCAGGCCATACTTGCTTCCGGAGTGCCCTTTGACATGCTGTTCGGCCCGGCCTACAAAGGCATAGCGCTGGCTGCCGGAACCGCGATAGCGTTGGCGGAACAGGGCAGCAACGTGCCCTATTGCTACAATCGCAAGGAGGCCAAAGACCACGGCGAAGGCGGCTCGACGGTCGGCGCACCGCTGCATGGGCGCGTGCTGATTATCGATGATGTGATCTCTGCGGGCACCTCGGTGCGCGAATCAATAGCGCTTATTCGCGCCGCAGGGGCGCAGCCCTGCGGCGTGGTGATCGCACTGGATCGCCAGGAGCGCGGACAGGGCGAACTTTCCGCCGCACAGGAAGCACAAAGTAGTTACGGCATTCCGGTGTTGTCCATCGCAACGCTGGACGATTTGCTCGCCTATTTGCATAGCGAGGCCGGGATGGTGCAGAATCTGGCAGCCGTTCAACATTATCGCGACCGATATGGTGTTAAAAATGCCTGATGAAATCACTGATTACGCTAATATCCAGCTAACTAATCAAGGCACCAACCTGCCTGCCGGGCCGCCAGGGAGCCGCGGCAAAACGGCCGGTTACAGATTCGGATTTTTCCTTGCGTTGCTGGTCGGCATCACGTTCAGCCTGCCAGCCACGGCCAGATTGTACAAATGGGTGGACAATGAGGGCGTCACTCATTATGACGAAGTCGTTCCCCCGGAATATGCCAACAAAAGCCGTGTCGAATTGAACAAGGATGGGCGCGTTGTAAAGGATCAGGAGATTCTCACGCCCGCGCAGCGTGAAGCCAAGGATCAGGCAGATGCCAGGAAACGCGCGGAAGAACAACTCGTCACCGACCAGCAACGCCACGACAAGACACTGATCAATACCTATAGCAACACGCAGGAAATCGATTTGGCGCGCCAACGCAGCTTGCAGCAGATCGACGCGCGCATAAACGTCATCAGCACTTCCCTCAAGTCGGCCAGCAACGACTTGGCTGGATTGCAAAATGAAGCCGATGGTTATACCAAAAGGAATCGGGAAATTCCCGGCTCACTGCAAACCGATTTGCAGCATGCACAGGCCAGGCTAGACAAGTTAAACAAGGATATGGAAAAACCCCAGGCTGATAAAGCGTCTATTGAGGCACGCTATGCCGCGGATAAAGCTCGTTACATTGAGCTGACCGGGAAAAAATAGCCGCGCAAATTGCGTTGCGCGGACCTGCCGGACTGATTTACCCGAGATCGCCTGCCCGGGGCTGGATCTGTCGCATCAAGCAGACAAACCGTTTAGAACCGGTATATCGCTGCAAACGTCGCATCCACATTCTGGTATCCCGCATCATAAGTATAGGACGTGCCGCCGATTGCATAGGTGGTTTTCACGTTGAACAGATGAACGATGATTTCCGGGCGGAAGTACAAATTTTTCACCCAGGGTGTTTCCCACATAACACCGGCGGAAATTTCCGGCCCGGCACCCGTTGCGTTAGACCCAAAATATGAAGGGCCCTGAACTGCCGCCAGGCCCGCGCTGGCAAATGGCCGCGCCGGACTATTGGCGATATTGAATTCGTTATCCAGCAGAAACAGCGCGCGCACATCGATTACTTGGAAGTTGCTGCCGATGCCGCCGCTTACTCCGCCGCCAATTCCGACGTTGTTGGTGAACCAGTGCTCGATGCCCACCCCGACGCCAAAGTTTTGCGCGCTAACCTGGCCGTAAACATCCGTAGTCCCGGTCACGTCCAGCCTGTCCGCTTGTGCGCTTGCAGAGACGAACAAAGACCCGGTCAGACCGGCAAGAGCAAATAATATATTTTTCATGTGTAATCCTTCAAAGTTATATGGCAAAGTTGTACCTGGATGTTGCGCGCTTTAATTGAACAGGAATTCGCAGCCGACTCGCTTTGGCTTTTCCGGTTGTTGCCGGGCCATTTGCTCGAGGCCTTTCAAGACTTCATTGAAAACGGACGGTGATTGTAGCAAGGTTTTCGGGACGAGATGTTGATTTGAAAATTGTCCGCTGCATGACGCTTACAGCATTTCAAATTTGCGGCTGCCCGCATTATAACCCAGCAGTTCGCCCTGCTCTATATCGAAATACCAGCCGTGCAAGGCAAGCTTGCCTTGTTCGACACGTTCGCGTATCCAGGAAAAAGTCATCAGGTTATCAAGGGAAACGAGGATGGCCTGCTGCTCGCAGGCGCGGTGGCGAAGCTTGCTGCTGGCGTTCGCATGTTCCCGCTCCACCTGTTGTCGCGCGGCATCGGCTATGCCCATCCATCCCGCGATAAAGGACTCCTCCTCGACCACGCTGCCTTCCAGCAAGGCGTGAATACCGCCGCACTGCGCGTGCCCGAGCACGATGACGTGCTGCACCGCCAGATTCCTCACGCCGAATTCCAGCGCGGCACTGGTGCCGTGATAACTTCCCTGATTCTCGGCGGGGGGAACCAGATTGGCGACGTTGCGGATCACGAACAGGTCGCCCGGCGCACAATCCAGCACCAGCGCGGGGTCGACCCGCGAGTCGCAGCAGGCCACCACCAATGCCTTGGGGGTCTGGCCAAACTGGACCAGATCCTGGAACTGGTTTCCGTCTGCCGCGAAATGGCGTTCGCGAAAGCGCTGGAATCCCTCGATGAGCTGCTGTGGAGAACTCATGCGACGGTAAGCTTGACCAATGCCTCGCGGTACTTGTCAGCGGTTTTTTGCAGCACGTCCCGGGGAATATGCGGTGCGGGAGCCTTCTTGTTCCATCCCGAGGATTCCAGCCAGTCGCGCACGAATTGCTTGTCGAAGCTGGGCGGGTTGCTGCCCACGCGATATTGGTCGGCCGGCCAGAAACGCGAGGAATCCGGGGTGAGCGCCTCATCGATCAGGTACAACACACCCGCCGCATCTACGCCGAACTCGAACTTGGTATCGGCAATGATGATGCCCCTGGTTGCCGCATAGTTCGCCGCTTCAACATAAAGCGCCAGCGTGGCGTCGCGCACTTCTTTCGCGCGCGCTTCACCGAGCAGCTCGACCGCCTGCGCGAACGAAATGTTTTCGTCATGCTCGCCGACTGCGGCCTTGGTGGAAGGCGTAAACAGCGGCTCGGGCAATTTTTCCGCTTCGCGCAGTCCGGCAGGCAATGCGATACCGCAAACCTTCCCGGTCTTCTGGTAGTCCTTCCATCCGGTGCCGACCAGATAGCCGCGCACGATCGCCTCGATCGGCAAGGGCTTGAGCTTTTTCGTCACAAATGCGCGCCCGCGCACCTGCGCCCGCTCTGCTTCGGTCTTGACCACCGATTCCGGATCGATGCCGGTGAGGTGGTTGGGAATGACGTGTTGCAGTTTGTTGAACCAGAAATTCGACACGGTGGTGAGCACCTCACCCTTGTCCGGAATCGGGTCCGGCAATATCACATCGAACGCGGACAGGCGATCCGTCTGCACCACCAGCAACTTGTCCTCGCCCACCGCGTAAAGATCGCGCACCTTGCCGCGGTGCAAAAAGGGCAGGCTCTTGATGTCCGATTGCAGCAGTGTTGCACTCATGATGCTGCTCCAATTGCCACGGTAATTGCCTGCTGCACGCCTGCGGCGGTTTGCGGCGGAGACAGGACATCCAGTGTTTTGCCGTTCCCGTCCAGCACCACCAGGGTCACCCGCGCCGCGCCCTTGTCGGCGATGAATGCGCGGCCCTCCGGGGTGTCGGAATCCGTCAACAGGAACTCGACCTGCCCGTCATACTTGCCGCGCACGGCATCCATTACCTCCATCAGGTCAAAACTTTGCACCGCATTTTTGTCGCGCACCAGCACCACTGCAACCTTGCCTTTGCCGATACGCGACAAGTCGTCGCTATAGCCGCGCGGCAGATTCATCGCGATGACGGCGGCAAACAACAACAGCATGCCGCCCACGATCCATTTGACCTTGCCCGAGCTGTTCGATAGAGCAACGACTTCGGAATTACTTGCAGCCTCATTCATGTTCTCTCTCCGACTATAACGATTACAGGCCAGGCAACACGGTCGCCTTGATCGCGTCCGCCTGCTTGCTGCGGAATGCGCGCAAACGCCGTGCCAGCTCCGCGTCATTCAATGCAAGCATCGCACCGGGATGCCCTTGGGCATCTGCACGATGGACAGCAACGAATCCATCCCCTGCAGGTATTTGGACGGCCCAGCACCGGCAGTGTGGTCTTGCCGGCGATCACGCCGGCAAGGTGCGCCGCGCCACCTGCTGCATGATCTCCCAGTCATTGGCGCTGCCCATCAATATTGAAACCGGTGGTTTGCCCTTCTAAATTCCCAAATGATCCATTGCGTATTCTATCTGCCTGTTGCGTTTCGTCAAAACCCTAAGCCCCCTTGTGGTAACTGACGATGCGCTCGACTTCATTCCTGGAACCGAGGATCACCGGCACGCGCTGGTGCAGGCCGGAAGGCTTGATGTCCATGATGCGCTCATATCCGGTCGAGGATGAGCCGCCCGCCTGTTCGACGATGTAGGACATCGGATTGGCTTCATACAGCAAGCGCAATTTTCCGGCCTTGCTCGGATCCTTGGTGTCCTTGGGATACATGAACACGCCGCCGCGCACCAGGATGCGATGCACTTCAGCCACCATCGAGGCTACCCAGCGCATGTTGAAATTGACGCCGCGCGGCCCGGTCTTGCCCGCCACGCATTCCTCGACATAACGCTGCACCGGCTTTTCCCAGTGGCGTTCGTTCGACGCGTTGATCGCAAATTCCAGCGTGTCCGCGGGAATCGTCATGTTCGGATGGCTCAGCATGAATTCGCCGATGTCGTTGTCCAGCGTGAAGCCGTTCACACCGTGACCGGTGGTGAGTACCAACATGGTCGCCGGGCCGTACAACGCATAACCCGCGCAGACCTGCGTAGTGCCGGGTTGCAGAAAATCGGCGGCGGTCGGGTGTTCAACGCCTGCGGGAGCGCGCAGGATAGAGAATATCGTGCCGACCGAGATGTTCACGTCGATGTTGGACGAGCCGTCCAGTGGATCGAACACCAGCAGGTATTTGCCCTTGGGGTATTTGGCGGGAATGGCATAAACATCGTCCATTTCCTCGGAAGCCATCGCCGCCAGATGTCCGCCCCATTCGGTGGACTTGATGAACACCTCGTTGGTGATAATGTCCAGCTTCTTCTGCGTCTCGCCCTGCACGTTCTCGCTGCCTGCGCTGCCCAGCACACCAATCAGCGCGCCCTTGTTGACGTCATGTGCGATCTGTTTGCAGGCCATGATGACATCGCTGACCAGCCCGGTGAAATCGCCGCTGGCCTTTCCGGGGATCGCGCGCTGCTCTTCGATGATGAATTGGATCAGGCTTTTGCTCATGCTCTATTTCCTCAAGTTGTAAATTAACAGCGTTCGATTTTACCGCTTTTCCGCTTTGCCCTCCACGGCTATTTAGATGCACGAACTACCAACCTCAAAAATAAAGAACCTCGCGGCAAAACGTAGCGTTTAAATCCGAACAAGGTTGAAATCATTTGCCACAAATGGCAGGAAATACGGCTTGAATGGAACACAGCGGAGGGGTGGGTGTGGTTATCAGAAGTGGCAGAAATCGCACCAAGGAAAGGCTAAATGGCCAGAATTTGGTTCGTGGATTATGGCCGAACACTGTTTTCGCCCGTGTTCCCCGTTCAATTAGAACTGGACAAAGGGGTATTTATCAGTCTGTTGAAATTCACGAACCACGCATGATTGTGTGAACCCGCTGAACGAGCAACGCTTGCAAATTTGAGCCTTGTTGTGCCCTTACTTTGTTAGTGTGCTACAACAACCGAACCGGCAAACTTTGCACTATTTCTGAGACGGTTTATTGCCGGAGTTCGTAACCCATATCCCGATGATTTTCTCCTGCCCGCTGACTCTATCTTTGACCGTAGTAAACCGGATCATCATACCTTTTGTAAGGCTATGGCCGCTTGCAGCCACATCCGCAGCATAAACTTTTGTAGCGGCAGCTACCGGGTAGACCGCGCCATCCACAGTAATCGTTTTTTTCTCGGGGTTCATGTCGGTAATCGTGCCGCCCCGTTCGATATTCTCCGCGCTGCTGGTTTGCGGCACACTCCCGCTACCGGTACCGGTAGCCGGGATAACCGCCCAAACCGGCAGCGACACGGTCATCGCTGCCACGGCAGGAATCAACATCCATTTTATAAATTTCATCTTTAGCCTCGTTTCAAAATTGTCAGGGTTGTATTCACGATTGGTATTTATTGCGCTATCTCTCGCCATGACACCCGTTTCTGGCTCGACATACCGGCTGGGGTAGGGGCGTTCTGTGCAATTGTTGTTCCATTGGAGTTGCGTATCAGCGCAACCACTTGACCGCTGGGCAGTTGGACCATAACTGGGCGGCTCGCAAGCGCGTTACCCAGGCTTATTGCTGACCACGCGGCACCTGTAATATTGCCACCGCTCTTGTAATCCAGGGAATAGAACCAGCTGCTACCTCCAGGCACGCAAATAGTGGAACTGGGGATGTTGGTCGTAAAATCCAGCGCACCCAAGGCCAGCACAGGATCAGTGTTGATCCGTTCACCGGCGTTGGGCAAGTCGAGAAGCCATCCGTTTTGTGTGGCGAAATTTACTGGGGTACTCGATGCCTGGAGTGGCGAACCTGACAAGGTTTGCTGTACCAGACTGGGGCGCAAGGGGTCCGGCAACGCGCTGGTGGTATTGTCCACCAAGCCATACATGGTCTGGGTTTGTGTGGCGTGGGAATTTTGCCCTGTACCGGGAACGTCTGAATTTCCCAGGTACTGGCCAGTTCCCACATAAACAAAACGATACGCAATGCTGTTGATTACAATCTTGGCGAGTTCCGGAGCCGTCGTAACGGGTTGGGTCGCGCTACCGGCGTCTCTGAGCACCGCAAATTTGGCTACGCTCCAGCTGCTGACACTGTTGCCCGATAAATTGAAGCGCCACACATTGCCCATCAGATCTCCGCCATAGACAAAGTCTGTGGTGTCGTCCACATTGCCGTTCTCCACGTAGGCACTGATTTGGGCCAAACCGCACGGAGAGCTGGTTGGCGTTGTGGTGCAGCCGGTGGTGGGGATGTCTGCGATCAAGTCACCGGTCATGGGGTTCAGCACATACAAATGACCCAGCCCGTCGCCGCCGCTATCGCCCGCATTCGTGCCGTTGTTATAACCCGAGGTGACCAATACCACCCAACCCTTTGCCACGGTTTTGACGATAATGGGTTTGCCGAAGGAATAGCCGGTGTTCAAAATGGCGCTGCTCCTCAGAGTGGAGCTGGTCACACTGTTTGGGAATTCCCACAACACCTTGCTGGCGACTGCCGCCTCGCTGGACGCAATGGGATTCGTTACGTCCAGCGCATAATAACCACGCCCGCCTTTACCCAGCCCGCCCACCAGAATGGTACGCCAATCGTTACCGCTACCGGTCTCGCAACAATTTTTGAAATCCACATCGCCCGATATTGGCGAGCCGTCAACCAGATAGGTATGGATAAATCCGGCTTTGCTGCTTAAATTATTGAGCTTGCTCATGACCAGATTCGGAATATAGGCCCAGGCTTCCGCCCCCGTGGCGGCGTTAAAGGCGTGCAGCATGCCATCATTGGCACCCTGATAAACCATGCGTGCCCGGCCTGCATTGGCCTCTTTGAACGTGGTTGAACTACCCTGGTAGCCGACATCCGAATAATTGTAGCTGGGCGCCCTGACCAACAGCGGCTCGGCATTGACCGTGTCGCCCAGCAAATGCGCGCGCACGCGGTAGGTGCCTGCCGCTTCCCCGCTTCTGTCTCCGCGCAGGTAGGCCACCACTGCCGCACCATCGGAAGGCCCGGGCGGCGTGGTCGGCGAATTGAGTAAAGTCTGTTGGTTGGTGCTTAATTTGGTCGCGGTCGATGCCGTGGTAGCCTGAAACTGGACACCTCCGATAGTGCCGGCAGTATCGACGGAAGTGGCAATCTGCCGGGTGGCCGATGTCATCAAATCCAGCTGGGTTTGCGCCGAACCTGCGGTCCAAAGCGAGGTAGTCGAAGGCAAGCCGGTCGTAATATTAATAGCATAAGCATTCAGATCTCCGGTCCAAGTCCCGGAATTGTAGCTGGAAGCATAGGAGGCGTTGTCGGTCGAAGTGACCAGGGCGTTTGCCACGGCAATTGCCGCGGAAGAACCCACCTTGGCGGTGATGTTGGAGGTAATCGTGTTGATGGCCGTATTAAACGAAGTCGAATCTGTAGCCAGCAAGGCCGTGTTCGTGCCGCCGCCGCTATAAGCCATGGCATTCAAGGCCGCAAAGTTATTGACGTTGACCACTGTATCGCCAAGACCCACGATATAAGTCTGAATATCGTATTTCCCGCTTGGAGTTGCGCCTGCCGTTTGGGTGCCATCAATGTGTGTAGAGGTGAAGCCAGTGACACTGGTTGCGCGTAATGTTGCGAGTTGAGTCGTAACATCTGTGACGGCCGCACCAAATGTCCAAGTCGCGCTGGTCGCATCAGCCCAGGTAGCGGTAGCGGTACCGGAACCGTAGGTCCAGGTTGCGGTGGTGTTGTCTCGGCTACAGTTGCCCGTGGTGGTGGTGGAGCAGGTGTTTGTACGGGCCGCTGCAGAATACATGCTCCCGCTTGTATTGGCAGTGGGTAACCCGTCGGTAACAAGCATCACGAAATTTTGCTGGCAGGACGCGGTGATGGGGGTACTGCTGCCGGAATAATAGGTCCCAGCACTAGTCAGGGTACCTACCGTGGGCGTGAATACCGCGGCATTCTTGATTTCTAGCAGGGTGTGTCCAGGCGCGGGGGAGCTGGAGCTAGACTCGGGCATCAACAAATCAATCAGATTATTGTAGTGGGTTGTTGAGTCAGGCATGACGGCTTCGTTGAGCGTACCGGAACCCGTGACACCAGCATAGTAGCCCCAGGCCCTGGGCAGGTACAATGATCTTGATATATCGTTGGGAAGAGATGCCCCACTGTTTTTCGGTATGTAACCCGCATCTGTCGGGGTCAGCGTGGACGAAAACCAGAGCGAGGTGAAATCTGCCGGGTCGTTCCAAGTGGTGTCCGCCAATCCCGTTGCACTGCGGCCCAGATACCAATCGTAAGTGGTGGTGCTGGAAGTGTTGGCTGCCGGAGCCCACGCTTGGCTGATTGCCGGGGTCGACGAATATGAGCCGTAATACAGCACGTCATTGATGTTGTAATCATCGGAACTGTAATCGATTGAAATGTAGTTGTAAGTGTTCCCTCCGGAAGTTACAGGTTGCGGGTTGGCTATACAGCGGTTGCCCGTCCAGATAGCGGTCGTATCGGGAGAGTCGTGCCAAGTATAGGTGCCGCCCGTAGATGAAGAATTTTGGGTCCAAATCGCACCGTTGGTGGAACGCGTACAGTTGCCCGTCGTAGTGGTGGTACAGGTTCCGGTGTTCCCGGGAATGGCAGGTTTAGCGTTTGGATAGGTGCCAACCGGAGCGACATAACCGGGACAACTGGTGGTGAAATTCATTCCGGAGGTAGCGGCGCCCCCGGTGGTGGCGGTGCCTCCTGCGGCATCGCCCAGATAATAGACATACGTGCCCATCAAGCTTGGCGACCCCGTTGTGAAACTCATCAACCCCCAGTTGAATGCGTAGCGATAGGGCGTGATCGCCAGGTTGCTCATGGCTGAACGCCCGACGTTGCCGCGCGTAGCCGCGTCACTGCCCGCGACCAGAGTTCCTGCCATATAGCCATCCATCGATTCCGAGTTATCCAAAATTACCAGAACATTCGGCGTGACCGAGTTATTCACCGCCATAGGGACATTGGAGAGATCCGTAGAAGCGGCTCGGGCGGTTTGGGCAAGCTGACCTAAAGCCAGGCAAATAAACAACGCTTGGGCTACACGCTGCCGAATTATTTTGCAAGTCAAGTTCATTTTGATTACTCCTTCGATTGGATCGGAACGGCTATTTACTTAATCTGACAGTATGGTCTGAACCATGCTGACGGCATTGCGTGGGCCCGTTACCCGCACCGTTACCCTGTAATAAACTACTCCGGCAGCTGAAAACACGATACCGCCCGCCTTGTGACTACCCCCGCCGAGCGGCACACCCATGCTGCAATTGGCCTGAACGTTGTTAACCGGAGCGGGCCCCTGACAAAGCCGGTCAATTACATACTGTATGCCATAGCCGGACACTGTTGTGGTTGGGAGGGTGCTCCAGTTGATGGCCGATCCCAGCGTGGGAGCCTCTCCGGTCGTGGGAACTCCGTTTGCATCCACCGTACGCATGGTGGGGTAATATAGCCCCATGGGGTTCGCCGGGCAGGCCGGGCCCTGACAGACCGCATCCAGACTCGTCGCAATGATATTGGGCAACGCGGTCAATGCTGTTTCTGTCCCTATGTCGCTTGCTTGCAGCGCCGCCTGCTGGAAAGCAAGGTTGCCGGCAATCACGTTGCCGGTGTCCACCGAGCGCATCAACGCGATACCGGCCAGCGTCAGGGCGACCAAAGCGATGAGCGCGATAAACAACACCACCCCCCGCTGTTTTCCGGGCCGGGCGAGTTGGCGACCGGAAGGTGTCACGGGAGGAGCGCCGACATAAACTCTACGGAAGAGTGAAGCCGAAGGCCTCGAAAACTCGTTAGCGCAGCCATTGCCCAACCCGCCGGCCAGGTCAGGCGGAACGCGCACGGCTTTATGATCGGGATAAGGCATCATAGGTTGGCCCATAGGATATTTCGCAACGGAATGACAGTCTCGTACACCTTGTAGCGATAGCACTGCCAGTTGGGATCGGCAGTTAAATCAATCGCTGGTCCGCCTAGCCAGCTAACCGGGGCTACGGTAGTCGTGATGCAATTGCCAAGGCTGTTTGGGCGCTCCATCAGGCTGCTGCGGGCGACCACCGCCACGCGGATCGCCTTGATCCGCGCCACATTCGCGGGATTGGCGACCAGTCCTGCAGGTGTCCAATCATTCCCATCAGACGGTGCGCAGCCGGCGCCGCCTGTGGTGGTTGCGTTGACCCAGCAATAGACCTGCTGGGTACCCGCTGGGGGGGCGGCGATACCGTACTGCGCTTGAATGTTGACAATGTTGCCGGAAATTGGCGTTGCATTGGTAATGCTGGAAGTATTGGTACAACCCGGAGCCGCTGTAGTGGTGAAAAGGTTGGTAGCGACCAAAGAGCTGCAAGGGAAAAGAACCTGATATTGGTTCTGCACCATGGTGCCCATGTTGAATACCACGGATTGAGGGCTGGTACCATAGCCACTAGCCGGGAAGATATTACTCCCGCCAGGAGGATTGTAGACGGATGTCCCGGAGTTGTGGATGAGATCCACGCCGTTTGCCTGAGGGTGCGTACCCGTGACGGCCAGCCGCGAACAAGGCTGAGTACTACCCGGGGTAGCCAACAGCAGTATATCTCCCACATTGACGCCGTTGCCGGTGGTTGCTGTAAGCACGGCTGAAGAAGTTGGCATCGCAGCCGCAAGATTGGCTGGTACCCCCCCCATGGCCGAAGTACTGTAAATGGAAGTGATCATGTCGCTACCCGACCCGCCGTCGGTAATTTGGATTGGTATAAATGCGGTGTTGAATGCAGACACGCCGTTGTTGTAGGTATTGATCTGAGTGCAAGCCAGGGCGCCACTCGTGGTCAAACCGTAACCGGCCTGGCGGATATCTGTTTCCAGGGCATGCAGGGCAATCAGGCCATTTTCCTGCGCTTCCATGCCGTTGGTGGTGGTGCGCTTCTGTCCTTCAAACGCAGAAAACGACTGCATGATGGCCAGCATGGTGAGCAGGCCGACCACCATGCCGACCATGACATCGATCAGGCTGAAGCCGTTGCGTAATCTTTGAGATGCGTTACTCATGTCGAGTCTCATATTCCGGGGGTTCAGTTAATTTGGGCCGTTGCCACAAAATTGTGCCACGTGGTGGCCTGGGGCGGCTTCCAGCACACGGTGACCGTTACCAGATTGTTTGCTGCTGCGTTTACAACGATTTGTTGCACGCCGGAAACCGCGTTTGGCAGAGATGTTGTCACTGCATTCAGCCAGCCTGTCACGTTGGGGTAGATGGAGAGGGTGCCGGTGGGGTTGCAGGGCGCTGTCCCCGCAATAGCGTTATTGTTGTAAGAAGGCAGGTTGGCTCGATCCGCCCACATCTGGCCGATGATTTGATTGGCAAAGTAGCTCGCGTCGGCGCGATATTTGGCATCTGAGGTATTTTTAATCGCAGCGGCCTGCATACCGACGATGGCGAGGATGCCCACCGAGAAAAGCAGGATGGAGATCAGCCCTTCCAGTAATACGGAGCCCTGTTGTGCACGCGATCCGTGATGAAAAATTGTTTTCATGATCATTGCTTCAGTAAAGACAGCTTTGCGGATTGGATACAGGCAGCGCAGGATCACACATGCGCACCATACCGCCTCCGGCGGCGCCACCGACCCGGACGTTTAACGGGCGGGTAGCGCTGGTCGACGTCGAGGTGACATCTGCCTCGGTAAGTTCTGCAGTGCCATCAAAGTTGTTTGCGGCTGAGACACGGCCCAAGCTGGTGAACGTCACGGTAGTTGCGCCTGCCGGCAGTGTGGTGTTAATGCGTGCCGTTGCTGATCCTTCGGCGCTGGAGCGGGTTTGCACCACTGCCGATGTGGCGGGCAGCAAGGAAACCACGGAAACCGTCCAGTCCGACATCGGCAATTTGGTTAGCGCAAATTGCACCTTGGTGTTTTGGCGCACCGCTTCCGCGCGCGCCAGTTGCATGCCGTCGAGTATCGATTCCGCCGCAGTACGAATCTGGCTATTGTTCAGCCAGGCGGTATAGCTGGGTACCGCAAACATCAACAACAGGCCTGCAATGACGACGGCTATCATCAATTCGATCAGCGTCATTCCCTGAAAATTATTCTGGGGAAAATTTTTGCTGGTTAGCATGCTCCACCTTGTTTGGTAACCCAACAGCCTGTGTTTCCAATCCATCCCGGAAGAACGGCAGATGTAACGGTAGTGGCCTTGTTGTTGCTTTGGTCTATGGTAAACGCGAAACCCTTGGTGCTGTCGGTCGTCACCCCGGTGGCGGTAGCAATGTAAGACTGAGCACCGTTGCCCATGCTGCAGGTATAGGTGAAGTACTTGACTACGGGAGCAGCCGGAATAGCTACGACGACATTGCCGCTTGAATCAACACCGCATGCCGTGGAACCGTAGTTGCGGTTGTCCTGGTAAAACTGTTCCATCTGGACGCGAAAATTCCCCAAGTTGGCATAGGCTTCAGCCAATTTACTGCGCAACACATAGCTGTTATAGGCGGGCAAGGCTATCGACGCGAGTATCGATACGACTGCCACCGTGACCATCAACTCGATCAGGGTAAAACCTTTTTGCTTTTTCATTGCAATCTCCTTTGTATGGGAATAATAGGTAGTTATTAAAAGATTTCCATCTCAAGCCGACTAGAGGAAGTATATTCCTGACGAGTGGTACGCCGATCAGGTTTAGCCAACTACATTCCGATGAAGTTATTTGTTGTCAATGCCAGCTCCACACACCTGTTTCCAGGGGTGTGGGTGCTACGCCCATATTCACAGAAAAAAAAAGCGACCCTGGGGGTCGCTTTTTTGCGGCGGATGATCAGGCTTATTTAACGATAGCCTTCAATTCGCCCTTGGCATAACGGATCGCCATCGCGTCGAGCGAGATCGGTTTGATCTTGCCCGCCTGGCCGGCGCTGCCGAAAGCTTCGTAGCGCGCCTTGCAGATATCCTTCATCGCCTTGGTCGACTCTGCCAGGAATTTGCGCGGGTCGAAATCCTTGGGATTTTTTGCCAGGTAGCGGCGCACCGAGCCGCTGGATGCCATGCGCAGGTCGGTGTCGATATTGACCTTGCGCACGCCGTGCTTGATGCCCTCGACAATTTCCGAAACCGGCACGCCGTAGGTCTGGCCCATGTCGCCGCCGAATTCGTTGATGATCTTCAGCCACTCCTGCGGCACCGACGATGAACCGTGCATTACCAGATGGGTGTTGGGAATGCGCGCATGGATTTCCTTGATGCGGCTGATCGCCAGCGTCTCGCCGGTGGGCGGCTTGGTGAACTTGTAGGCACCGTGCGAAGTGCCGATGGCGATGGCCAATGCGTCCACGCCGGTCTGGCGCACGAACTCGGCGGCTTCTTCGGGATCGGTGAGCAACTGGTCATGGGTCAGCACGCCTTCCGCGCCGTGGCCGTCCTCTTTTTCACCCATGCCGCTTTCCAGCGAGCCCAAGCAGCCCAGTTCACCCTCGACAGAAACGCCGACCGCGTGGGACATCTCGACCACACGGCGGGTCACGTCCACGTTGTATTCGAACGAGGCGGGAGTTTTGGCGTCTTCTTTGAGCGAGCCATCCATCATCACGCTGGAAAAGCTGCTGCGGATCGCATTGATACACACTGCCGGCGATGCACCGTGATCCTGGTGCATCACGACCGGGATATGCGGATAGGACTCTATTGCCGCCGAGATCAGGTGGCGCAGGAAGGCTTCGCCCGCATATTTGCGCGCGCCGGCCGAGCCCTGCATGATCACCGGGCTGTTGGTCTCGTCCGCAGCTTCCATGATGGCTTTGACTTGTTCGAGGTTGTTGACGTTGAATGCAGGCAGGCCGTAGCCGTTTTCAGCCGCATGATCGAGTAGTTGACGCATGGATACCAAAGCCATTTTTTTCTCCTAATTAAAAATTCAAAACCGGGAATTGCATCCCGCATATCGAGGTTGACAGTCTAATTCCAAATGACTGTTTTCTCTACCATCAGTGTTTCTTGTGATCGCCTGCCTTGACGATTTTCATGGTGTTGGTGTGCCCGGATTGACCGATCGATTCACCGATGGTCATCACCATCAAGTCTCCCGTTGCAATCAGTTTCAGGCGCACCAGTTCATCCTCCGCATCGCGCAGGGTCTGGGAATAGTCCTTGGCCTTGCTCTCGAAAGCGATAGGATGCACACCGCTGAACAGTGTCACCTTGCTCAGGGTCTCCGGCAACGGAGTCATCGCAAAGATCGGCACTCCGGCATTCAGGCGCGACATCCACAGCGGGGTGGAACCCGACTGGGTCAGCGCGACGATCGCCTTCACCTTGAGGTGCGACGCGGCAAACAACGCCGACATCGCGATCGACTGGTCGATGCGGGAAAACTTTTGCGAGATGGTGCGGCGGTCTATCATATGGTCCTCACCCTCGGCTTCCGCCTTGAGGCAGATACGCGCCATCGCTTCTATGGTTTCCACCGGATAATCGCCCACTGCGGTCTCCGCAGACAACATTACCGCATCGGTGCCGTCCAGCACGGCGTTGGCCACGTCTGAGACTTCCGCGCGCGTCGGGATCGGGTTGTTGATCATTGATTCCATCATTTGCGTGGCGGTGATCACCAGGCGGTTTCTTTCACGCGCCATCTTGATCATGCGTTTTTGCAGCCCCGGTACGGCCGCGTCGCCGACTTCCACGCTCAGGTCGCCGCGCGCCACCATGATGGCGTCAGACGCTTCGATGATGTCGGCCAGCGCCGGGATCGCTTCGGCGCGCTCGATCTTGGCCATCAGCAGGCTCTTGCCTCCTGCCGCATGCATCAGTTCTCTCGCCACTCGCATGTCATCGCCGCTGCGCGGAAAAGACACCGCCAGATAATCCGCCTTGATCAGCGCGGCGATCTTGATGTCTTCCTTGTCCTTCTCGGTCAACACCGGCGCGGTCAGGCCGCCGCCCTTGCGGTTGATGCCCTTGTTGTTGGATAACGCCCCGCCGCGCACCACGTTGCAAATGACCTGGGTTCCTTTCACTTCTTTAACGTGAAATTCAAGCATGCCGTCGTTGAGCAGCAATATCGTGCCCGCGCTGACATCGTTGGGCAGTTCCTTGTAATCCAGGCCGACACGCTCCTGGTTGCCCAGCCCGTCAAATGAAGCATCGAGAATGAAGGTGTCGCCGACGTTCAGCACGATCTTGTCGTGTTCGAATTTGCGTATGCGTATCTTCGGACCCTGCAAATCCGCGAGGATGCCCACAGTCCTTCCGCATGCCTTGGCTGCGGCGCGCACAGTTTCGGCGCTCTTCATATGGTCTTGCGCTGTTCCGTGCGAGAAATTCATCCGCACCAGGTCGACGCCTGCGCGTATCATTTTCTCCAGCACTTTCTGGTCTTTTGAAGCTGGGCCAAGCGTTGCGACTATCTTTGTTCTACGCAGCATGTGATTTTTACTTTCCGGTTTATTGTTGTTGGCTGGCGCGCTGTTCCAAAATTTCCACGGCAGGCAATTTTTTGCCTTCCAGGAACTCCAGGAATGCACCGCCGGCAGTGGAGATATAAGACACTTTGTCATAGATGTCATACTTCTGGATCGCGGCTATGGTGTCACCGCCACCCGCCAGCGTGAATGCCTTGGTTTCTGCGATCGCCATCGCGATTTTTTTGGTGCCCTCGCCGAACTGGTCGAACTCGAACACACCCACCGGTCCGTTCCATACTACCGTGCCCGCTTTCATGATGATGTCCGCCAGTTCCTGCGCGGATTTCGGACCGATATCGAAAATCATCTCATCCTCAGCCACATCCCTGGCGTCTTTGATTATCGCCGGGGTGTTTTCATTGCCGGCCACGAACGGCGCTTCCTTGCCGACCACGACATCGGTCGCGATCGGGATGTTGGCACCCCTTGCCGCCATCTTTGCGATCAGCGCCTGTGCGGTTGGAACCAGGTCGTTTTCGCACAGCGACTTGCCGACCGGATGTCCGGTCGCCTTGAGAAAGGTGTTGGCGATTCCGCCGCCGACCACCATTTGATCCACTTTTTCCGACAGGCTTTCCAGCACGGTCAGCTTGGTCGATACCTTGCTCCCGCCGACAATCGCCACCATTGGGCGTGCGGGGCTGAGCAGCGCCTTGGTCAGGGCTTCCAGTTCTGCGGTCAACAGGATACCGGCAGCGGCAACCGGGGCATATTTGGCCACGCCGTGTGTGGAGGCTTCGGCGCGGTGCGCGGTGCCGAATGCATCCATCACAAACACATCGCACAACGCGGCGTATTTGCGCGCGGTTTCTTCCGTGCTTTTCTTTTCGCCTTTGTTGAAACGGCAATTTTCCAGCAGTACCAGTTCGCCCTCGGCAACATTGAAGCCGCCGCCCAGCCAATCCCTGATCAGGCGCACCGGTTTGCCCAGTTTGTTGGCGATGACATTGGCCACCGGCTTTAGCGAATTCTCTTCCGAATAAACACCTTCATTGGGGCGGCCCAGATGCGAAGTCACCATCACCTTCGCGCCGGCTCTCAGCGCAAAATCGATGGTAGCCATCGAGGCAGTGATGCGCGCATCGGAGGTCACTTTTCCGTCCTTGACGGGCACATTCAAATCCGCGCGGATCAGCACGCGTTTCCCCTTGAGGTCCAGATCGGTCATTTTGATAACAGACATGTTTTTTTCCTTTGATGCAAGCTAGCTAAACCGGGGGCCGAATATCATCCGGCCCCCGTGAAACGGATTACTTGGCGATATGGGTCAGCATGCGCATCAAGTTGCAGGTATAGCCGTACTCGTTGTCGTACCAGGCCACAACCTTGACGAAGGTCGGATCCAGCGCGATACCCGCGCCGGCATCGAAAACGGATGGGCAGGTCTCACCGCGGAAATCCGTCGAAACGACGCTCTCGGTGGTATAGCCAAGCACGCCTTTCAGCGGGCCGCTTTCGGAGGCCTTCTTCATTGCGGCGCATATTTCTTCATAGGTTGCGGCCTTGCTCAATTCCACCGTCAGGTCAACCACGGACACATCCGAGGTCGGCACGCGGAACGCCATGCCGGTCAGCTTCTTGTTCAGCTCGGGTATCACCACGCCAACCGCCTTGGCGGCACCAGTGGACGACGGGATGATATTTTCCAGTATGCCGCGGCCGCCGCGCCAGTCCTTGCTGGACGGGCCATCAACGGTCTTCTGGGTCGCTGTTGCGGCATGCACGGTGGTCATCAGGCCGCGCTTGATACCCCAGGTATCGTTCAACACCTTGGCGACCGGCGCCAGCGCATTGGTGGTGCAGGATGCAGCGGAGACGATGTTCTCGCCGGCATATTTAGCGTGGTTCACGCCATACACGAACATCGGGGTGTCATCCTTGCTCGGTGCTGACTGGATGACCTTTTTGGCGCCCGCTTCAATGTGTGCCTGGCAGGTTTCCTTGGTCAGGAAGAAGCCGGTGCTTTCGACCACGATATCGACCTTGACCTCATCCCATTTCAGCTCGGCGGGATTCTTGATCGCAGTCAGGCGGATTTTTTTGCCGTTGACGATCAGGGTGTTGCCGTCTACTGCAACATCACCCTTGAAACGGCCATGCACGGAGTCGTGCTTGAGCATATAGGCAAGGTAGTCCGGTTCCAGCAAATCATTGATGGCAACGACCTCGACTTCCGGAAAATCTTTTATCGCGGCACGGAATACCATGCGCCCGATACGACCGAATCCATTGATACCGACACGAATTGCCATTGTCACTCTCCCTTGTAATTATCAAAAAATTTACAGCACGCTTTTCACGGCCTTCACCACATTCTCCGCGGTAAATCCAAAGTGCTTGAACAGCTCGGGTGCGGGGGCGGATTCACCGAAGCTATCCATACCTACAATTGCACCGTCCAGACCGACATATTTGTACCAGCCGCCGGTGACGCCCGCTTCGACCGCCACGCGCTTTATGCCCTTGGGCAACACGCTGTCCTTGTATGCCTGGTCCTGTTTGTCGAACACATTGGTGGAAGGCATCGATACCACGCGCACATTTATTCCCGCACCTGCCAGGGTCTTTTGCGCATCCATCGCCAGTCCCACCTCCGAACCGGTTGCGATGATCACCGCTTGCGGCTTGCCGCCGGCTGCCTCGGACAACACGTAAGCACCCTTGCGGATGTTGGCGATCTGCGCCGCATCGCGCTTCTGGAATGCCAGGTTCTGGCGGCTGAAAATCAGGCTGCTGGGGCCGTCCTTGCGCTCCACCGCCGCAACCCAGGACACCATCGATTCGACGGTGTCGCACGGGCGCCATACTTCCATGTTGGGAATGTAGCGCAGCGTGGCGGTCTGCTCTACCGGTTGATGGGTAGGGCCGTCTTCGCCCAAGCCGATGGAGTCATGTGTAAACACGAAAATCACCCGCTGCTTCATCAGCGCGGCCATGCGCAACGCATTGCGCGCATATTCGGAGAACATCAGGAAGGTCGCGCCGAACGGCAGCAAACCGCCGTGCAGTGCCATGCCGTTCATGATCGCGGACATGCCGAATTCGCGAACGCCGTAGCTGATGTAGTTGCCGGTCGCCTTGCCGCGGACATGTATGCAGCCGGTCCAGTTGGTCAGGTTGGAACCTGTCAGGTCGGCCGAACCGCCAAGGAACTCCGGAAGCGCCGGAACCAGTGCATTGATGGCGTTTTGCGAAGCCTTGCGCGTGGCGATGGTTTCGGCCTTTTCGTTGATTTGCGCAATCGCCTTGGCGGCATGTTCTGCCCAGTTGGCGGGCAAGTCGCCCTTGGTGCGGCGTTCGAATTCCGCCGCTTCCTTGGGAAAGGCTGCCTTGTATTCGGCAAATTTGTTATTCCACAGCTTTTCCTGGCCCGCACCCCTGGTGCGCGCATCCCATGCCTCGTAGACATGCTTGGGGATTTCGAAAGGCGGGTATTTCCAGCCGATATATTCACGTGTTGCAGCCACTTCGGCATCGCCCAGCGCGGCACCGTGCACGTCATGCGAGTCGGCCTTGTTGGGTGAACCCATACCGATGATGGTCTTGCAACAGATCAGGGTGGGTTTGTCGGTCACGGCCTTGCCGGCCTTGATCGCCGCATCCAGCGCCTCGGAATCGTGTCCTTGCACGTCGGCGATGACATGCCAGCCGTAAGCTTCGAAACGCTTGGCGGTGTCGTCGGTGAACCAGCCGTCCACATGGCCGTCGATGGAGATGTTGTTGTCGTCCCAGAACGCGATCAGCTTGCCCAGGCCCCAGGTGCCGGCCAGCGCGCAGGATTCATGGGAAATGCCTTCCATCATGCAACCGTCGCCCATGAACACGTAAGTGTGGTGATTGACGATCTCGTGGCCGGGCTTGTTGAATTCCGCCGCCAGCAGTTTTTCCGCCATCGCCATGCCCACCGCATTGGTGATGCCCTGACCGAGCGGACCGGTAGTGGTTTCCACTCCGGCGGTGTAGCCGTATTCGGGATGACCCGGAGTCTTGGAATGCAATTGGCGAAAACGCTTCAGTTCTTCGATGGGAAGGTCGTAACCGGACAAGTGCAGTAGCGCATAGAGCAGCATCGAACCGTGGCCATTTGAAAAGACGAACCGGTCACGACCCGGCCACTTGGGATTGCCGGGGTTGTGGCGCAAATGACGGTTCCACAGCACATCAGCGATTTCCGCCATGCCCATGGGCGCGCCGGGATGGCCGGAATTGGCCTTTTGCACGGCATCCACCGCCAGCATCCGGATCGCTCCGGTTATATCGTTGAATTTGGGTGGGGTAATATTTCGCGTTGCAGCCATTTCCTGTAATCTCCTGAACATCCTTGCGGGATTGGTTGTATGAAGTGAGTCCCTGTCAATCGGCTTTGGGCGAGCAATAGCATTGCTCATGCGCTATTCTTTGCGCTTTAAATCCCATATAACATGATTGATAGAGGCCCGCTGAATTCGTTTGAGTCGTGAATTATGCCGCAGCCCCTCGATTAGGGCAACCACCGCACCGGGGGGTGCCTACTGATGAGGCTCGTCCGGACCGCCTTTTTTGACGAACTTAATGCCCAGTTGCTTGAGTTTGCGGTATAGATGGGTACGTTCCAGGCCAACCCTGTCTGCCACCCGCGCGACATTACCGACTTCTTTGCGCAAATGGTAGTCGAAGTAAATCAGGTCGAAATGTTCACGCGCTTCGCGCAGCGGCAAATCCAGCGGAAAATAAACTTGCAGCATTTGACCGGCCGCCTCCTGCGCGCCGATACTCACGGTATCCTGCACGCCGATATTCATGGCCGTTTCCTGGCTTTGCATGACGTCTGATTGCAATTTTGGTTCATATCCCCT
>LSLI01000049.1 GCA_001577345.1 Candidatus Gallionella acididurans | reverse complement strand
AAGGCACAGCCGCTCACCGGCATTCCGATCGCCCAGAAGGACATCTTCTGCGCCAAGGGCTGGCGCACCACTTGCGGCTCGAAGATGCTGGAAAATTTCATCGCGCCCTATGATGCGCACGTGATAGCGCAATTCAATGACGCCGGCGCGGTGAACCTGGGCAAGACCAATATGGACGAATTCGCGATGGGGTCGAGCAACGAGACTTCGCATTTCGGCGCGGTGAAAAATCCCTGGGATAAAAACGCCGTGCCCGGCGGCAGTTCCGGCGGCGCGGCCTGCGCGGTGGCGGCGCGGCTGTGCGCGGCGGCGACCGGCACCGACACCGGCGGTTCGATCCGTCAACCGGCTTCGCTGTGCGGCATCTCGGGCATCAAGCCGACCTACGGAACGGTGTCGCGTTACGGCATGATCGCGTTCGCTTCCAGCCTGGACCAGGCCGGGCCGATGGCGCGCAGCGCGGAAGACCTGGCATTGATGCTGAATGTGATGACCGGCTTTGACGCGCGCGATTCCACCAGCCTGAAACGCGACAAGGAAGATTACGCGCGTGACTTGAACAAACCGCTGGCAGGCCTGCGCATCGGCCTGCCGAAAGAATTTTTTGCCGAGGGGCTGAGCCCGGATGTGGCGAACTGCGTGAACGCGGCGATAGACGAATACAAGAAACTCGGGGCGACCGTTGTCGACATCAGCCTGCCGAACTCCAAACTGGCGGTCCCGGTCTATTACGTGCTGGCCCCGGCGGAAGCCTCCAGCAACCTGTCGCGCTACGACGGCGTACGCTATGGTTACCGCGCGCAGGAATATGCCGACCTTACCGAGATGTACGAAAAAAGCCGCGCGCAGGGCTTCGGCGCGGAAGTTAAACGCCGCATCATGATAGGTACCTATGTATTGAGCCACGGCTACTACGACGCGTATTATCTGCAGGCGCAAAAGATCCGCCGCCTGATCGCGCAGGATTTTGACGATGCGTTCAAGCAATGCGACGTCATCATGGGGCCGACCAGTCCTTCCACCGCATTCAATCTGGGCGAGAAGGACGACCCGGTGCAGATGTACCTGTCCGACATTTATACCATCGCGGTGAACCTGGCCGGTCTGCCCGGCATGTCGATTCCCGCGGGCTTCGGCAGCAATGGCCGCCCGGTCGGGCTGCAGATCATCGGCAACTATTTCGCCGAGGCACAGATGCTGAATGCCGCACATCAATATCAACTCGCAACTGACTGGCATACGAGGCAGCCGAATGGGATTTGAAAAACAATTAGCCACAGAGAACACAGAGAGTGCGCATGAGGGTTTTCTCTGTGTACTCTGTGTTCTCTGATATAACAACTAGCCATTCGACTAAGCTGGCAAAAGAGGCCAGCTAAGTCGCTGGTTATGTGGCAAATAGGGGTTAGAACCATGCAATGGGAAATCGTCATCGGGCTGGAAGTGCATACCCAGCTCTCGACCAACACAAAAATATTTTCTGGCGCCTCCACCACCTATGGCGCCGAGCCGAACACCCAGGCGGACGCGGTGAGCATCGCACTGCCCGGCGTGCTGCCGGTGCTGAACAAGGGCGCGGTGGAGCTCGCGATCAAGTTCGGGCTGGCAGTCGGCGCGCACATTGCGCCGCGCTCGGTGTTTGCGCGCAAGAATTATTTCTATCCCGACCTGCCCAAGGGCTACCAGATCAGCCAGTTCGACCAGCCGGTGGTGGGGCAGGGCGCGCTGACCATTCAAGTGGAACCACTGTCCGGCAACGCCAAACCTTACGAGAAGGTAGTACGCATCACCCGCGCCCACCTCGAAGAGGATGCAGGCAAGTCAATTCATAAAGGCTTCGACGGCGTTCCCTTAGATACCGATGGTTTCGATAGCGAAAATGACAATCTCACGAGATTAGATTTCAATCGTGCGGGCACTCCACTGCTGGAGATTGTCTCCGAGCCGGACATGCATTCCGCCGCCGAAGCGGTAGCCTATGCTAAAAAGCTACACGAGTTGGTGTGCTGGTATGAAATCTGCGACGGCAACATGCAGGAAGGTTCGTTCCGCTGCGACGTCAATGTGTCGGTGCGCCGCCCCGGCGAACCATTGGGCACACGCCGCGAGATCAAGAACCTCAACTCATTCTTATTCATGCAGCAGGCCATCGACTACGAGGTGCAATGGCAGATCGACACGCTGGAGAACGGCGGCAAGATCCAGCAGGCCACGGTATTGTTCAATCCCGATACCGGCGAGACCCGTGCGATGCGCAGCAAGGAAGAGGCGCATGACTACCGCTACTTCCCGGACCCCGACTTGTTGCCTTTGGTAATTTCACCGGAATGGATTGATGCAATCAAAAGTGAAATGTCGAAGTCACCAGAGCAGATGCATCAACGACTTGTTGTACAGTACTTGATGTCACCTCATGACGCATCCGTTCTCGTTTCTAACAGAAAATTGACCCAATTCTTCCTTGAGACAAGTGACTTTCTATTAGCTGACCCTGAGCTAATAGAAAAGAAACTAGTTCAAGTTATTCCTTATGATGAAAGAACATTGTCTGCTGACTACATTCAGAGAGAAATTGCCACAGCAACAATCCAGTTAGAGACCAACCAAATATTCAAGCAGTGCTTTAATTGGCTAACTGGTGAAATGAGTGCGCAAATGAACCGTGACGGTTTAGATTTATCAAACTGCCCGATCACACCGCAACAACTTGGAGGTCTGCTGAAGTGCATCGCCGATGGCACGATATCCAACTCCGGCGCGAAGGAAGTGTTCCGGATAATGTGGGAATACATGCCTCAAATAATTGCTGGACAGCTGACAATTACGCTCCTGAACGGAAAAACAATAGTTTTTGAATCAGCGGAAAAATTTGAACCCACTGCTATAATTGAGAAACTCGGATTGAAACAACTCTCCGATACCGGCGCGATCGAGAAGATCGTCGACGAGATCATCACGGCCAACCCGGCCCAGGTGGCCGAGTACCGCAGCGGCAAGGAAAAGGTGTTCGGCTTTTTTGTCGGACTGGCGATGAAGGCAAGCAAGGGCAAGGCCAATCCGGCGCAGCTGAACGATGTACTGAAGAAAAAATTGTCCGGATAGATTTTCCGCAGCCCCAAAAATAAAAAACCGCATCCCTGCGGTTTTTTATTTGCCAACCTGAACCAGAAGTTATTTCAGGAGACCTTCCGCTTTCATCGCGGCCTGCACGGCGGGGCGGGTGGCGATGCGCGCGATGTATCCCTGTATATTTGGAAATGCGGCGAGATCGAAACCGACGAGTTTGCACCAGCTTAGCACCACGAACAGGTACGCGTCCGCCACGGTGAAATGATCACCCGTCAGATAAGGCCGGTTCGCCAACTGTGTTTCCACATGGCCCAGGCGCTTGGTCAGGTGGTTGCGCGCATTGGTTCTTACTTCTTCAGTCATGTCCTTGTTGAACAACGGGCTGAAGGATTTATGCAGCTCGCTGCTGATAAAGTTGAGCCATTCCTGCAGGCGGTAACGCTCCATCGTGCCGGCCTTGGGTGCCAGGCCGGAGCCGGGCTTCTGGTCGGCGATGTACTGCAGCACGACAGCGCATTCGGTCAGGATGCTGCCGTCATCAAGCTTGATCGTCGGCACGTATCCATTGGGGTTGATCTGCATGAAATTTTCCCCGCCGACTGTCATCTTGGTGGATTTGATCAAGCGGTCGATTTCGAAAGGCATGCCGGTTTCATGCAGCGCGATGTGCGCGGAGAGTGAACAGGCTCCCGGTGAATAATACAGTTTCATAATCGCTTCCTTGTATGGTGAGGTGTGCACCGCCGCCAATATACTCCCGGGCGGTGAATGAGAGGCAAACCCGGGTCTGGACTTATTTTTTTATGACCGACATTTTGTCCACAAAAATGATCTTGTCGAATTTCCGGTTCAGCGATTTGCTGGTGAAGTTGTGCATCACCACGCCGTCATCCGGGTAGCTGACCGTATCGCCCCTGGCGACTTTGGTCGTGGTCGTGGCTATCCATACCGGTCCCTTGTCGCTGCCGACCTGGATATAGGTATATATCGAGGCATCCATCGTGTCCAGCACTTTGCCCTTGTTGGCAAATGCTGTGCTTGCAAAGGCATTTGACTGGGGTGCCACAACTGCGGTGCCGGCAAGAACAAACAGTGCCAGCAGGGAAAAGATAAATTTCATCACGGCTTCCTTGAGATAAACAGGTTGAAAATAACTGGGATGCTGCAAATTTAAATCAGGCCTTCTGTTTTCCGGGCCCGCGCGGTTTGCGCGGTGCCCTGGAAAACAGGCTGTCATACAGCCAGCGCGGCAGGCAGTCGAGCAGGCGGCCGACCAGCGCCATTTGCCACGGAATCACGGCGAAAGCGCATTGCCGTTCGATGGCGCGCGCGATGCGCTGCGCAGCATCGTCCGCATCCAGGATGAACGGCATGGGGTAGGGGTTGACTGCGGTCATCGGGGTCCTGATGTAGCCGGGGCAAATCGTGACGACCCTGACCCCGCTGCCATGCAGCTCAACCCGCAGCGATTCCAGATAGGAGATCGCCGCAGCCTTGGAGGCGGAGTAGGCGCTTGCGCCGGGCAAGCCGCGAAAGCCCGCCACGCTGGCGATGCCGACCAGGGTACCCCGTTGCGCCGCGCGCATTGCCGTAACAAAGGGCTGAAAAGTCTTCACGATGCCCAGCACGTTGATGTCCATCACTTGCTGAAAAGCTTCGATGTCCTGGGCGTGTTCGGTAAGTGTTCCTACGCTGACCCCGGCGTTGGCGATGACGATGTCCGGGACGCCGGCGCGTGCGATGAAATCGCTTGCCGCATGCTGCACCGCGGGCGAATCGCGCACATCGAGGGCATAGCAAAACACTTTGCCGGGAAATTCCGCGCTGAGAGCTTGCAATAATTCGCCGCGCCGGGCGAACGCGGCTAAAGTCGCGCCGCGTTCAAGATAATGGCGTGCCAGGGCAAGACCCAGGCCGCCCGACGCGCCACTTATTACTACACGCAGCGGCATTGCTGTTTTATGAAAGTGACCAATGCGCCGCGGCGTTTCCGGGGGTTATCTGTGAGTATCATTTAGCCGTGGTGTGATTTGCGCGCCAGCACGATTACTTCTTTCAGTGCGCGGATCAGGTCTTCAGGTTGCAAACCCTCGATCACATATTTTCCGTCCACGACCAATGTGGGCGTGCCGCTGATGCTGTAAAGGCGGATCATCTGTTTGGCGCGCGTAACCCTGCTCTGTACGGAGAAGGAGCTGTAAGCGGCGGAAAATTTCGCGGCGTCCACGCCATGCTTGGCCACGAATTGGGCGATCTTGGCTTCGTCGCTCAGGTCGATATTGTCTTCATTCCATGCGCGATACAGGGCATCGTGCAGTTGTTCGAGCTGCCCCATGCTTTGGAGCGCGTAGAAGGTGTTCGCCATCGGTTCCCAGGAATCACGGAACACGGTGGGCACGTAAGTCAGCTGGACATCCTTGGGCATGGTCTTTTCCCACTGGCTCAACAGCGGATGCAAATGGAAGCAGTGCGAGCAGCCGTAGAAGAAAAACTCAAGCACTTCGATTTTTTTGGTTTCGGTCGGTTGTGGCGGATTCAGCAGGGTGTAATCCTTGCCCAGCTCCGCTGCCGCAAATGCCGTGCCGCTCGCCAAAAGCAGCAGTGCCACAACCAGACTCTTGATCATGGACAGCAGTTTCGCAATTGGTGCCTGGTTGTCCCGCAGTTCTGACAGATTCTTCATATACGCTCCTCGATGTGAATGAAAACGATTACTGCGCCCGCATCGGGGTGCTGTTCACCCCGTTTTGTTTCAAAAAGTTGCTCGCGCGATTGATGTCGTCAGCGCTTTTGTATGGCCCCAGGCGCACGCGATACCATACGCCCTTGTCGGGGATGACGGCGGTCTGGATGTTGGATTCGACTCCAAGAAGGGCAAGCCTGGCCTTGAGTTTTTCGGCATCGCCGATATTGGAAAAGGATCCCGCCTGCAGTATCTGCGGAGCATAAGCGGGAGCCGGCTTGTTGTTCGCAGCATTGGAATTTTCAACCGGCCTGACCTTTTCAGCCGGCCTGGCAGGAACAGCAGCGTTCCCGCCCTGTTTGTTGGTCAGCACGTTATAGAATTCGAAACGCTGTTTGCCATCCCCCGTTGTCGCAGGCGCCTTGCCTGTCGCGGCGGGAGCTGCCGGTTTGGCGGTGTCCGGCAGTGGCTTCGGCAAAGCCGGCTGCGCCTTGTTCGTAAAAGGGCTGGGCGATTTCATCAGATACCACGCCACCCCGGCTGCCAGGCTGACACCGATTACCGTACCGCCAAGTATCCCCGCCCATAACAAATTCCCGCCTTTGCGCGGTGCGCTGGATCTGTTGCCGCTGTCCCTGCCCATGTTGTATCCGTTCTCTTTAATCAGTTTGCCCCGGCATCGGGTTTGCCCGGGATTATCACATCCTTGCGGGTTACATTCTTTCCGGCGCGCCCACACCCAGCAAGGCTAATCCGTTATGTATCACTTGTGCCGCCGCGGCGATCAGTGCCAGGCGTGCCAACTTGACCGCTGCGTCATCGACCAGAAAACGCGAGGCATTATAGTAGCTGTGGAAATCGGCCGCCAACTCCTTCAGGTAAAAGGCGACCAGGTGCGGCGCCAGTTCCAGTGCGGCGTTCTCGATCACCTGGGGATAATCGATCAGCCGTTGCAGCAAGGCTGTTTCGTATTCGCTGTCCAGCAGGCCGACATCCGCCTGCAGCAGGGCTGGCCGCTCGCCCCCCCATTGCGCCAGCACCGCGCTGATGCGGGCATGGGCATACTGGATGTAGTAAACGGGATTGTCGTTGCTCTTCGATTTTGCGAGGTCGATGTCGAACACCAGTTGCGAGTCCGGGTGGCGCGCGGCCAGAAAATAACGCGTCGCGTCGCAGCCCACTTCGTCGATCAGGTCGCGCAGCGTGACGTAGCTGCCCGCGCGCTTGGAAATCTTCACTTCTTCGCCGTTTTTCAGCACTGTCACCATCTGGTGCAGCACATAATCCGGCCAGCCCTGCGGGATGCCGGCATCCAGCGCCTGCAATCCGGCCCGCACGCGCGTGATCGTGCTGTGGTGGTCGGCTCCCTGCTCGTTGATGACGCGCGTGAATCCGCGCCGCCACTTGTCCAGGTGATAGGCCACGTCAGGCACGAAATAGGTGTAAGTGCCGTCGCTCTTGCGCATCACCCTGTCCTTGTCGTCGCCGAAAGCGGTGGTGCGCAGCCACAGTGCATCGTCCTGCTCATAGGTGTGGCCGCTGGCGATCAGCCTGTCGACAGTCTCCTTCACCTTGCCATCGGTATACAGCGCGGATTCCAGCGAGTACACGTCGAAATTCACGCCGAAAGCGCGCAGGTCGAGGTCCTGCTCGCGGCGCAGGTAGGCCACCGCGAAATGGCGGATCGCCTCGGCATCGTTCACATCGCCCGATCCCTGGACATGCTGGTCGTCAGCATCGACTGTTTCCCGGGCCAGATATGCGTTGGCGACATCCGCAATGTAATCGCCGCGATAGCCCGCTTCAGGCCAGTCCGGGTGGTCCGGCGCGATGCCCATGCAGCGCAATTGCACCGACCGTGTCAGGTTGTCGATCTGCACACCCGCATCGTTGTAGTAAAACTCGCGTGTCACATTCCAGCCCGCCGCGTGCAGCACGCTGCACAGGCAATCCCCCACTGCCGCGCCGCGCCCGTGACCCACATGCAGCGGCCCGGTCGGGTTCGCCGAGACGAACTCCACGCCCACCTTGCGTCCCGCCCCGAGATGGCTGTGCCCATAGCCCGCGCCGGCCTGCAGCACGCCGTGCACCACATGCTGCTTGGCTGCGGTGGTGACGAATACGTTGATGAATCCCGCGCCGGCGATCTCCAGCTTTTCGATCACGTCGGATTCCGGCAGCGCCGCGATCAGCGCCTGGGCGATGTCGCGCGGCGCTTTGCGCAACGGCTTGGCCAACTGCATTGCCAGGCTGCAGGCGTAATCGCCGTGCGTTGCCAGTTTGGGGCGCTCGATCAGTATCTCGGTTTGCCCCGAACCATTTTTTGATAATTCGGGTGCGACTTCGCGCAAAGCCTGCGCGAACAATTCGGACAAATGGGATTTGAAATTCAATACGACAGACATGAAACAGCACCAGTAAACGTAAAGGTCGCGTAGCGATTCGTTTGCACCCTCTCCCTCCGGGGGAGGGTTGGGGCGGGGGAAACGGGCAGCGAATTTTATTATCAGGGCTGGCATCTTTGCCATGCCCGTTAGAGAGGCGCGGATTATAGCAGTTTGGAGTTACCTTATGACGCTTCCCGGGCAATCATGCAACAGTATGCTGTCGCCTATTGCTGCCTGGGCAGGCCCAAATCTCAATGTTGCGGGTTCCCCGGGGCATCATGGGCCAGGTAGGCATCATCCTTGTATATCCGCGCGAGCAACTGGTTGAAAGCCGGCTGGCGCTCCGCGGTGGTTGGGCGCAGCACACCCTGTTCCTGCAGGATGGAGATCAGTTTGGTCGGCGCCTCGCGCTTGTCGCCAACGATCTCCACATGGCCCGCGTGCACCAGTACTCTCCGCGCGCGCGTATCGGCCTCAACCAGTGGATTGCGTTGCTCGGCCAGGGAGAAAACATCATCACTTTCCACGCAATGCCCCGCTTTTTCCCGCCGGCAACTGCCACGCTCATCCGTGTCGATCTTCAGATAATTGCTGACCTGCTTATCCAGTGTTCCAGGTTCGCGGATGAAGCGGGAGCTGTAGGTGATATCCGCCCATTTTGCGCCGGTCACCAAATAACAGCTCGCGGTCAACAAGCCCAAAGTGAGGGGGTGCAGCCAGGTCCTGCCGCAGGTTTGGGCAGAAGCAATGCCATCAAACGGGCCGGAGATGGTGACCAGGCGCAGATCGGCATGACGTGTTTGAGGCGCCATGGACGGCAGTTCGGTGAGCGACTTGTGTGCGATCAGTGCGCCCATGCTGTGGCCGATAATGGTGACCTGTGGTATGCGGGTTTTGTCGGTGAGCTGGTCGACGGCGCGCCGCAATTCTGTAGCGCTGTGTGTAAGCTCGTCACGGTCGTTGTAGCTGAAACAGATGCTCTGCTGGCCGTGGAAGGCCAGCACCTGGGCCAGGCCCCGGAATTGCCCGGAGGAGCCGAAGCAGCCATGCACCAGCACGTTGACCGGCTGGCTTGAATTCAGGTGCAGGGTGCGATCCGGGTTGTCCGTGCAGGGGCCCAGGCCCGGAATATCAAGCGAGATATCCGCCGGGGGCAGGCGGCCTGTTTCAATCTCGAAGTAGGCGGGGTTCGGCGGTTCGATACCGGCGCATCCTCCGAGCAGGGCGGCGGCGAGCATGGCCGCAGGTTTCGTGAATAGTCCGGTACGGAACCCGGCAAAGACTGAACACATGGCTGTGCGCCAGAAATCAAGTGCATGCGGCAATCCCGGAGCAGGCATTGGACTGATACTGTCGTTGCGCACAAGCGGTCCCATAGACTGATTTGCTAATCCACAGCCGGCAACCGTATCGTGTACTGACCCGACTTTTCGTCGCGCACTACAACAAGCAGTTTGCGGCTGTGCGCATCCTCCACCAGCTCCTTGAACGAGCGATAGCCATAATATGATTCGGTGAATCCCGGTTTGCGGCGCTGCATGGTTGTCTTGACCATCGAGCCCCAGATTTTCTCGTCCGAGCCGCGTTCGGCGATCAGGGCCTCGACGGTCTCGACGATAAAATCGAGTGCCTCCTGGCGCTTGTCGTCTTCACCTTTTGCCGCGGGCTGTTTGGTTTTACTTGCGGCAGCTTTTACCGGTGTCTTTTTCTCGGCGCGTTTTTGTTTCGCTTCCTGCGCGCGCACGAGGTCGTCATAAAAAATGAATTCGTCGCAGTTGGCGCTGAGCAGGTCCGAGGTGGAATCCTTCACGCCGATGCCGATCACGTACTTGTTGTTCTCGCGCAGCTTGGAAACCAGCGGGGAAAAATCCGAGTCGCCGCTGATGATGACGAAGGTGTCGACGTGGGCCTTGGTGTAGCACAGGTCGAGCGCGTCGACGACCATGCGGATGTCGGCGGAGTTTTTCCCCGACTGGCGCACGTGCGGTATCTCGATCAGCTCGAAGGCCGCTTCGTGCATCGTCGCCTTGAATTCCTTGTAGCGGTCCCAGTCGCAATAGGCTTTCTTGACGACGATGCTGCCCTTGAGCAACAGGCGCTCCAGCACTTTTTTTATGTCGAACTGCGCGTGCTTTGCATCGCGCACGCCCAGTGCCACGTTCTCGAAATCGCAGAACAAGGCCATGTTGGTGATTTCAGGTTGGGCTGCCATGTGTGTCTCCGTGTGAATTTACGAGGTATATAAAACCTGTCCTACAAGACCTTGCCCGGATTCATCGTACCATTGGGGTCGAACGCCTGCTTGATCCTGCGCATCAATTCCAGCTCGAGCGGGTCCTTGAAATCGCGGATGGCGTCGCGCTTGAGTTGCCCCAGACCGTGCTCGGCGCTGATGCTGCCGTTGAGTTCGCGCACCACCGCATACACCAGCTTGTTCACTTCTGTTTCCTGCCGGGCTATGAATGCCTGGTTCTGCTTGGCGTCCAGCATCGAGATGTTGTAATGGATGTTGCCGTCGCCCATGTGCCCGAATGCCACGATACGAATACCGGGAAATTCCTTGTGCAATGCGGCATCGGCGCGTGCAATGAAATCGGCGATGCGGCTGATTGGAACAGAAATATCGTGCTTGATGCTGACACCCTCGCTTTTTTGCGCCTCGCTGATATTTCTGCGCAGTTTCCACCAGTGCTCGGCGCGATCCTTGTCGGAAGAGATATCGAACTCGACAATGCCGGAATCGAAAGTCCGCAGCGTCTCGCCCAGGGGCCCATCCAGCGGTGCGGGCAGCACGTCGGCCAATTGGGTGATGACGATCCACTCGTGCTTGCGGGTGAACGGCTCGCGCGTGTCGGGGATGTGTTTGAACACCAGGTCGAGACAGGAGCGCGCGATGATCTCGAAGGAGCTGATCTTGTCGCCGCAACTGGCGCGCAGGTGGGACAACAGCGCGACCGCCGCCGCCGGATCGCGCACCGCCACGCACGCTGTCGTCTCCGCCTGCGGGCGCGGATAAAGTTTCAGCACGGCCGCGGTGATAATGCCCAGCGTGCCTTCCGCGCCGATGAACAGGTGCTTCAGGTCGTAGCCTGAATTGTCCTTGCGCAGGCTGCGAAGGCCGTTCCAGATGCGTCCGTCCGGCAACACCACTTCCAGACCGAGTACCAGGTCGCGCGTATTGCCATAGCGCAGCACATTGATCCCGCCCGCATTGGTGGAAAGGTTGCCGCCAAGCTCGCAAAACTTTTGGGTGGCGGTCAGGCCGAGCGGGAAAAAGCGGTTGTTCTTTTCGGCCTCATCGCGCACATAGTCCAGCTTGCAGCCGGCCTCGACGGTCATCGTGTAATTGGTGGGGTCCATGGCACGAATACGGTTCATGCGCGACAGATTCAGCACGACCTGTGCGCCATGTTGCAGGGGCACGCTGCCCCCGCATAAACTGGTGTTGCCGCCCTGTGGCACGACGGCGACATTGCTTGCAGAGCACAGCTTCACCACTCCGGCGACCTGTTGGGTATCTGACGGGAACACCACTGCCAGCGCGTTCCCCGAATAGCGCCCGCGCCAGTCAGACAAATACGGCGCGGCAGGCTCACCGGTCAAAACCGCATCGCCGCCAACGATAGCGGCAAAAGATTGGATCAGGTTGGTGTGTGGCATTTGATTTCCATTAAACCAAGATTATTTATTGGCTTCGTTATGGGTGGTCTATTGGGCACCGCTGCGCACTCTAAAACTCCAGCGGGTCAATGTCCAGCGAACAGCGCAGTTTGGCGGCAGGCAAGGCGTCCAGCTTGGGCTGCCAAGCGCGTAAAAACTGCTGCAAGGCCCTGCGCGATGCTGCCTGTATCAGCAATTGCGCGCGCAAGTGGTTGGCGCGTCGCGGCAATGCGGCGGGCACGACGCCGAGGACGTCCACTTCGTGCTGAAGCGAAACAGCAGCCGTTCGCGCATCGTTCAGATATTGGTACACCTCATTTTCCTGCTTGCCCTCGGCGCGCAACATCGCCTGATACACGAACGGCGGGAAGCCCGCCATTTGCCGTTCGGCCAGTTGTGCGGCGGCCCAGCCTTCGAAGTCGTGCGTCTGCAACGCGCGAAACAAGGGGTGGTCCGGGAAGGCGGTCTGGATCAGCACCTCGCCGGGCTTGTCGGCGCGCCCGGCGCGCCCGGCCACCTGCACCAGTTGCGCGAACAACTTTTCCGGCGCGCGGAAATCGCTGCTGTACAGCGCGCTGTCGGGATTGAGCACGCCGACCAGCGTCAGCGCGGGAAAATCGTGTCCCTTGGCAAGCATCTGCGTGCCGACCAGGATGTCAACTTCATTGGCATGTATCTGTTTGCGCATGGTCTGCCAGACGCGTTTATTGCGCGTGCTGTCGCGGTCCACGCGCAAGATGCGCGCATCCGGGAAACGTTCCTGCAATACGCTTTCGACGCGTTGCGTGCCGCTGCCGACCGGAACCAGGTCGGCATTGCCGCAATCCGGGCAGGCGTGCGGCACGCGTATCTGGAAACCGCAATGGTGGCAGCGCAAGCGTTGCTCTTTCAAGTGCAGCACCATTTTGCCCGCGCAATGTTTGCAGCCGGAAAGCCAGCCGCAACCGGTGCACATCAGCACCGGCGCATAGCCGCGCCGGTTGATGAACAGCAGGCTTTGTTCGTTGCGTGTAATGCGCAGTCCGATTTCGCGCAGCAGGACTTCGCTGATGCCTTGGTGCATCGCGGTCTGGTTGATATGGACGCAGCGCACCGCGGGCAGGCTCGCCCCGGCAAGCGCGCGCCCGGTCAGCCTGAGCATCCGGTAACGCCCGCTTTGCGCGTTTTGATAGCTCTCCAGCGACGGCGTGGCCGAACCGAGCACAACAGGCACGCCGCGCTGATTGGCGCGGAAGATCGCCACGTCGCGCGCCGAGTAGCGCAATCCGTCCTGCTGCTTGAACGAGCTGTCGTGTTCCTCGTCGACGATGATCAGCGCGAGTTTCGGCAGCTCGGCGAATACCGACAGCCTCGTGCCGAGCACGATCCGGGCAACGCCAAACTGCGCCTGCTGCCAGTTATGCAAACGCTCGCCCTCGGACAGGCCGCTGTGCAAGCTGGTGATATTGACGTCGGGCAAGCGGCTGCGGAAATAATTTTCCAGCTGCGGCGTGAGATTGATCTCCGGCACCAGCAACAGCGCCTGCCCGCCGTGCCGCAATATTTGATGCATCAGGTGCACATACACCTCGGTCTTGCCGCTGCCGGTGATGCCGTGCAGCAGGAAGCAGGCATAGCCGCCGGACTGCGTGACGGCATCCACCGCGAGTTGCTGCTCGCCGGTCAGCGTGTGCGCACCATTAAATATATGGCATTTTTCGTTTGTCTCCCCCCCCGCTTGCGGGGGATAACCAGCGACTTGACCGCTTGCGGGCTTAGTCGAATGGCTAGTAGTACCATCAGGATTGAGGAGAGGGTTTTGAGTAGAAGCGAAACTCTCAACCCACCCTTCCGAAATCAAAACTTTGAGCTGCGCCCCCGCTGTCGCCGACAAGGCCTTGAGCTGGGCCAGGTTGCACGGTTGTTCGGCCAGCCTGGCCAGAATGCGCCGCTGCACCACCTTGCGTTTCGAAAATGATTCCAGGTCCAGCGCCGCACCACCGGCACTCAGCCGGTAATTCAGGATGGGTTTGCTGGTTACCGGCTTGTCTGAACGCAGCCGCGCAGGCAATGCGGACAAGACTGTCTGCCCGATCGGATAGCGATAATAATCGCTACAAAAGCGCAGCAGGTCGAGCAATTCCGCCGACAGCGGCGCGCTATCCGGCAACACCTGCGTCACCGGCTTGATGCGTTCAGGCGCCACTTCGGTTGCGGCAACGCGTTCCATCACCACCCCGACCATTTGCCTGCGCCCGAACGGAACGACTACCCGCTGTCCCGCCACAGTCTCCATACCATCAGCCACCGTGTAATCGAACAGGGTGGGCAGCGGAACATCGAGGGCGACGCGGATTATGGGCATATTCATTCAAACAATATAACGCAGCGATTGTCGCAGAAATGCAAAAGCCGCAGGAGATACCCGCGGCCTTTCGGTAGTGTTTATGCAAAAAGGATCAGTTTGGCCTGGTTTGTCGAATTGTCGCGGAACGGCGGAATGGCGTGATCATCCTCAGCCCAGTTGCTGTCCATGTTCCCGCGTTGCGTGAAATTGCACTTTCGGCCAGCGCTCTTGCGCCAGGCGCAGGTTCACGCCTGTGTCGGCCAGATAGGCGTAGTTGCCGTCCACGTCCTTGGCCAAACGGCCCTGGTTGGCCTTGATGAATTCGGCGAGGTGCGCCGTGTCGCTACAGGTCACCCAGCGCGCGGTGTGTATGCCGGCGCGTTCGAATACCGCATCCACGCCGTATTCGGATTTCAAGCGATGCTCGACCACCTCGAATTGCAACTGTCCCACCGCGCCGATCAGCGGGTTGGAATCCACCAGCGGTTCGAACACCTGCACCGCGCCCTCTTCGCCGAGCTGGCGCAAACCCTTCTGCAATTGCTTGGCCTTCATCGGGTCGCGCAGCCGCGCGCGGCTGAACAGCTCGGGAGCGAAGTAGGGGATGCCCTTGAAGGTGAGCGCCTCGCCCTCGGTGAGCACGTCGCCGATCTGCAGTTGGCCGTGGTTGTGCACGCCTATGATGTCGCCCGCATAGGCTTCGTCCATGCGCGTGCGCTCGTTGGCCATGAAAGTCACCGCGTTGGCGAGTTTCATCTCTTTCCCGGTGCGGCGATGTTTGACCTTCATGCCCGAGGTGTAGCGGCCTGAGCACACGCGCAAGAAGGCGATGCGGTCGCGGTGGTTCGGGTCCATATTGGCCTGGATCTTGAACACGAAACCGGTGAACGCGGTCTCGGTCGGTTGCACGATGCGCACATCGGTGGCGCGCGGCAGCGGTGCGGGCGCCCAGTCGACCAGCGCGCGCAAAATCTCGCGCACGCCGAAATTGTTCACGCCGGAACCGAAGAACACCGGGGATTGTTGCCCGCCCAGGAATTCGTCCAGGTCGAACGATGCGCCCGCGCCAATCACCAGTTCGGTCTCGTCGCGCATGGTCTGCATCTCGCTCGGCGCTTCCTGCATCATCTGGTCGATCTGCGCGCCGCGCAACACTTCCACCTCTTGATTGGCTTTTTCTTCGCCGGGCACAAAACGCAGCACTTCGTCGTTGAGCAAGTGATAGACGCCGCGAAAGCGTTTTCCCATGCCGATCGGCCAGGTCACCGGCGCGCATTTGATCTTCAGCACCGACTCTATCTCGTCCAGCACTTCCAGCGGGTCGCGCACTTCGCGATCCATCTTGTTGATGAAGGTGATGATGGGCGTGTTGCGCAGGCGACACACCTCGAGCAGCTTGATGGTCTGGGCTTCCACGCCTTTGGCCGCGTCCACCACCATCACCGCCGCATCCACCGCAGTCAGCACGCGATAGGTATCCTCGGAGAAATCCTGGTGGCCCGGCGTGTCGAGCAGGTTGATCACACAATCGTCGTAGGTGAACTGCATCACCGAGCTGGCGACAGAAATGCCGCGCTGCTTCTCGATCTCCAGCCAGTCGGAAGTCGCGTGGCGGCCGCTCTTGCGCGCCTTCACCGTGCCCGCCATCTGGATCGCGCCGCCGAACAGCAGCAGTTTTTCGGTGAGCGTGGTCTTGCCCGCATCGGGGTGGGAGATGATTGCAAAGGTGCGGCGTCGCCTGACTTCACGCGCAATACCTCCTTCGCGCGCCACTCCCTCAGTGCTGGCTGATGGAGTGCCGGAAAAGACTTGTTCTTCAGAGTTGATCATCAGGCTGCTTTCTGTCGCGCAACCAAGTACGCGGAAATGAAAAAGGTCTGCACGTTTTTCGTGTAGACCTTTTAAATCAACTCAAGAAAACCTTGAGTTGATTCTGCGTGCTACCGCACGCGAAATTTTTAACCAGACCTACCTGGTTAATTTTGCATGCTACCGCACGCGAAACCCATCAACCAAAATCACCTGATTGATTTTGCATGCTATCGCACGCGAAATCATCAACCAAAACCACCTGATTGATTTTGCATGCTACCGCACGCGAAATCTGGTGGCCCGGGGCGGAATCGAACCACCGACACAAGGATTTTCAATCCTCTGCTCTACCGACTGAGCTACCAGGCCATTTGCTGCAATTATCCAGTTAACTAGTGAATTTCAGCCAACTCAGGAAGCCGCGCATTATACCGATACCGCGCCAAATAACAAACCCCGCCGAAGCGGGGTTTGTCTTTATTGCAGCTGAGCCGCGCAGCAGGCTCAGTTACATCATGCCTTCCATGCCGCCCATCCCGCCGCCGCCACCCATGCCGCCGGCAGCAGGTTTGTCTTCCGGCAGTTCGGCCACCATGCAAGCGGTGGTCAGCATCAGGCCGGCGATAGAGGCCGCATTTTGCAATGCGACGCGCGTCACCTTGGTCGGGTCAACGACGCCCATGACCAGCATGTCGCCATATTCGCTGGACGCCGCGTTGTAACCGAAGCTGCCCTTGCCTTCCAGCACCTTGTTAACTACCACGGATGGCTCGTCGCCGGCGTTGGCCACGATCGCGCGCAGGGGAGATTCCATCGCGCGCAACACGATGGTGATGCCCGCGTCCTGGTCGTGGTTGTCACCCTTGAGTTTTCCGACCGCAACCTTGGCGCGCAGCAATGCCACGCCGCCGCCGGGAACGATGCCTTCTTCAACCGCGGCACGTGTTGCGTGCAATGCATCTTCCACGCGTGCTTTCTTTTCCTTCATCTCGACTTCAGTTGCCGCGCCGACTTTGATAACCGCTACACCGCCAGCCAGCTTGGCTTTGCGTTCCTGCAGCTTTTCCTTGTCGTAGTCGCTGGTGGACTCTTCGGCCTGCTTGTTGATCTGGCCGATACGGCCCTTGATTGCATCTTCCTTGCCTGCGCCGTCGATAATGATAGTGTCGTCCTTGCCCACTTCGATGCGCTTGGCCTGGCCCAGTTCGGCCAGGGTGGCTTTCTCCAATGATAGGCCGACTTCTTCGGCGATCACGGTGCCGCCGGTAAGAATAGCGATGTCTTCCAGCATGGCTTTGCGGCGGTCACCAAAGCCGGGAGCCTTGACGGCAACAGTCTTCAGAATGCCGCGGATGTTGTTCACCACCAGTGTCGCCAGCGCTTCGCCGTCTACGTCTTCCGCGATGATCAGCAGCGGACGTCCGGCCTTGGCGACTTGCTCCAGTACCGGGAGCAAGTCACGGATATTGGAAATCTTCTTGTCGTGAAGCAGGATATAGGGGTTTTCCATCAATGCCAGCTGGCGATCCTGGTTGTTGATGAAGTAAGGCGAGAGGTAGCCGCGATCGAATTGCATTCCTTCCACGATGTCCAGTTCGTCTTCCAGGCCGGTGCCGTCTTCAATCGTGATCACGCCTTCCTTGCCGACTTTTTCCATCGCTGCAGCGATCTTCTCGCCGATCACGGTATCCGAGTTGGCGGAGATGCTGCCCACTTGCGCGATTTCCTTGCTGGTGGTGCAGGGCTTGGAAAGCTTCTTCAGTTCGGCGACGGCCGCGATGACCGCCTGGTCGATACCGCGCTTCAGGTCCATAGGATTCATGCCTGCCGCGACGAACTTCATGCCTTCCTGAACGATGGATTGTGCCAGCACGGTCGCTGTGGTGGTGCCGTCACCGGCCACGTCGGATGTCTTGGAAGCGACTTCCTTGACCATTTGCGCGCCCATGTTTTCAAACTTGTCCTTCAGTTCGATTTCCTTGGCGACCGATACACCGTCCTTGGTGATCGTTGGAGCGCCATAGGAACGATCCAGCACGACATTGCGGCCTTTGGGTCCCAGCGTTACTTTGACCGCATCGGCCAGAATGTTTACGCCGACCACCATTTTTGCACGGGCTGCGTCGTGGAATTTTACGTCTTTTGCTGCCATGTTATTTCTCCTGAATTCTCGTGTTAGTTAGGCTTCGATCACGCCGATGATGTCGTCTTCACGCATCTGCAACAATTCGACGCCATCCATCTTGAAGGCCTGGCCGGAATATTTGCCGAACAGTATGCGGTCGCCGATTTTGACGCTCATGGCTTGCAATTTGCCGTCGTCGCCAACCTTGCCTTTGCCTACAGCGACGATTTCGCCTTGATCCGGCTTTTCAGTGGCTGCATCCGGAATCACGATACCGGATGCGGTCTTGCGTTCTTCTTCCATGCGTTTAACGATCACGCGATCGTTCAAAGGACGAATTTTCATACTGATGTCTCCTAAAACAAGGGGTTAAAAAAATGCGGAGGCGAAGTTTAGCACTCTCTGCCTGCGAGTGCCAATAGTCGGGGCGACCCCGCCCGATTTCAAGGGCAGGGCCGAGATTTATTTTGGATTTGGCTGCGGGAGGGCGATTTTGTTATCGGTGCTGAACTGGTAGTCGTGAAAAATGTGTTCAGTAGTCAGGATTTGATAAGTGCCGTCGGCATTGCGGTGTGTGGTGTCCTTGAGCTTGTAGGTGTAATGACCGCAGGTCCAGCAATCATAGTTGCGCATGTGTGTGCACAAGCAGGTCTTGTCCTTGACTGAAATTTTCTTGGCATCGGGGTGCAATGCCACTTCGCGGTTGTAAGCATCGATGTAGGCACAGTGGCCATTGGCGTCGAGCAGATAGCCGTATGCTTCGCAGTTGGGGCGTATGCCCGCGCCGATAGCTGGGCAGCTCTTGATCATGCGCATCGGATAGCCGGTCGGCGAGATCATGTTGACCTCAATATCCTCTTCGTTGGCCTTGAAATATTCCTGCTGGATTTTTTCCGGGATGCCGCATTCCTTGGCAACGGTAAAGCGCGTCGCCACTTGTACGGCCGCACAGCCTTTTTCCAGAAATTCGACCGCATCGCTGCCGGTAAAGACCCCGCCTGCTGCGATCACCGGGATATCCAGTTGTTCGGCCTTCAAATGTGCAACGATTTCCGCCACGATGGTGTGCAGGTCATATTCCGCCCAATCCATGCCGAAGCCCAGATGTCCCCCTGCAAGCGGTCCTTCCACGACGATGTAATCGGGCAGACGGTTCAGCCTGGCATTTTTGCGGATAAACAGCTGCAGGGCGCGCAGCGAGGAAACGATGATGCCCAGCTTGGCATCGCGGAAACGCGGGTTGTCTTCCATCAATGCGAATGATCCGAGATGCAGCCCCGCACTCAGGGTGATGCCGTCTATTCCGGCATCCAGCGCGCCGCAAAGCCGCACGCGCAAGGTTTCGCGCGGTGCGTTCATGGTCAGTTTTTCCATGCAGTTGACGAAAATCATCCCATCGCCGCGCTTTGCTTCCATCGTCTTGCCGACATGCAGGCGGGTCGATTCAGCCACCTGCGCCAGGTCGAACTGCACAATTGATTTGTCGGCTTTTTCGACGTTCAGTTTGTACTGTTTTTGCTTGACGCTGACGAATTTCGTTTTGTAGTGGCGATCCGTAACGGTAGGCAGCATCGCGTCGGAAATATGCCCGATCCCGCCCAGCCGGGCGGCTTCCAGAGCCAGTTCACGACTGGAAATATCCACACCCATTCCGCCGATAATAATCGGCACCAACTCGCGCTTGCCAAAACGCAAGCGGAAATCATCAACTCGGTTCATTACTGCCATCCTCCGTCCGCCCCATAATACTTAACAATGGGAGGAATAATTATTGTGCGCATGCGCCAAGGTGCGAAGGATGCCACAAATGGTGTGATACGGAAAGTAAAGCCAGCCTGAAGGCAGGGATAAAATACGCAAGAACTACCTGCCCAGCAAGTCGTGCAGGGCGTCTGCGAGCTTTGCAAAAATGTGGTGGTGACCGGCCGAATCGATCTTTTTTGGCAGTACCCTCTGCCCTTCCAGCAGCAGACAGGCACGTTCACCCATGACCGCTTTCAATAAAATTGCGGGAACCGTGAATGGGGCAGGACGACGCAATGTGGCTGCCAGTACAGCGGTGAATTCCTTATTGGTTACCGGTTGCGGGGCGGTCATGTTGTAAGGCCCGCTGGCTTGTTCATTGCGCAACAAAATGAGCAGCATCGCCACATAATCATCAATATGTATCCAGCTCATCCATTGTTTCCCGTTACCCAGGCGCGCGCCCAGACCCAGCCTGAAGGGGAGCAACATGCGTCCCAGCAGGCCGCCTTGACGGCTCAACACCAGACCGGTACGCAGCAGGCACACCCGCACGTCGGATTTTTCGGCGCCGAGCGCAGCTTCTTCCCAGGACTTGCACAACCTGGCGGCAAAATCCTCGCCCGCAGGAGCCGATTCATCCAGCATTGCATCACCGCGATTGCCGTAATAGCCTACTGCCGAACCGCTCAACAATACGCCGGGCTTGCGATGGGCCGCGGCGATGCGCCTTGCCAGTTGTTCCGTCAGAGTTACCCGGCTATCCCATAGGGCTTGCTTGCGCCGTCTGGTCCAGCGCGCATCGACTATCGGTTCGCCAGCCAGATTGATCACGGCATCGAAAACCCGGCCGGGATGCCACTCGTCCAGTCGGGTCATCGCATGCACGCCCGCGCCGCATTTCTCCGGAATGGAATTCGGGTCGCGGCTTAATACCGTCAACTCATGCCCTTCAGTCTGCAGCGCTTTGCAAAGTTGCCGTCCGATCAATCCTGTGCCGCCGGTGATTAGAATATGCACATTACTACTCCGAATGAAACCAGAATTGAATGCAGGCTAGCCAAACTTTGCGCTGCGCGCAAGCCGTAAACCCCTTATGATTCCACGCATGCCCAATCAACCGCAAAGCAATTCGAGTCTCCTTGCCCGCAGCCTGGCTGCCGTGTGGCACCCCTGTTCACAGATGAAGCACTACGAGAATTTCCCGCTGCTGCCGGTAGCCCGCGGTAGCGGTGTCTGGCTGTATGACGGGGACAATAAACGTTATCTGGACGCGGTCAGTTCCTGGTGGGTAAACCTCTTCGGGCATTGCAATCCGCGCATCAATGCGGCGATCAGCGATCAGCTTGGCAAGCTGGAGCATGTGATGCTGGCCGGGTTCACCCACGAGCCGGTGGTGCAGCTTTCGGAGCGGCTGTGCGAACTTGCGCCCCGTGGTCTGGGACATTGCTTTTATGCTTCGGACGGGGCTTCGGCGACCGAGATCGCGCTCAAGATGAGCGCGCATTACTGGCGCAACAGCGGCAAGCCGGACAAGATGCAATTCATCAGCCTGGAAAACAGTTACCACGGCGAAACCCTGGGCGCATTGTCGGTGACCGACGTGGCGCTGTTCCGCGACGCATACGGCGCGCTGATCCGGCAGCAGGCCACGGTGCCCAGCCCGGACTGGCGCAAAGCCGCTGCGGGGGAGAGCGCAGAAGCTTACGCATTGCGCTGTGCGGATGCGCTGGAATTGCATTTACAGCAGCATCATGCGCAACTGGCCGCATTCATCATCGAGCCGCTGGTGCAGGGCGCGGCCGGCATGGCGATGTACCACCCGGCCTATTTGCGGCGCGCGCGTCAGTTGTGCGACGAATATGAGGTGCATTTGATTGCGGACGAGATCGCCGTCGGCATGGGCCGCACCGGCACGATGTTCGCCTGCGAGCAGGCAACCGAGCCGTCCGGGTCGACACTCATGCAGGAGGCGAAGGGGATTACTCCTGACTTTTTATGCCTTTCCAAAGGTATTACCGGCGGTTATCTGCCCTTGTCGGTGGTGATGACGCGTGACGAAATCTACCAGGCATTTTACCGGGACGAGATGGCAGGCGGATTTTTGCATTCACATTCATACACCGGGAACCCGCTGGCGTGCCGGGCGGCGCTGGCCACGCTGGATATTTTCGCGCAGGACAACGTGCTTGCGCTGAACCGCGTCAAGGCGGCGTACATGAACGAGGTATCGATCCCGTTGCGCGAACACCGCGCGGTGCGCAACTGGCGCAATACCGGCATGGTCTGGGCCTTCGAGGTGGAATCGCCGCACGGGGATTTTGCGCGGCGCTGTTTCGCGCTCGCGCTGGAACATGAGTTGCTGCTGCGACCTATCGGCAACACGATTTATTTCATGCCGCCCTATATAATCAGCGAACCGGAGATGGATATGCTGGCAAGCCGTACCTTGCGTATCGTCAATGAACTGGGTTAAGG
>LSLI01000048.1 GCA_001577345.1 Candidatus Gallionella acididurans | reverse complement strand
ATTACTTGGCAGCTGCTTCAGCCTTTGCTTTCTTTGCTTTCTTTGCTTTGTGTGCTTTCTTTGCTTTCTTTCTTTCTTTTCTTTCTTCTCTTCTTTCTTTGTTTCAGCCTTTGCTGGAGCGGCCATTGCTGCGCCAGCGGCAGGGGCAGCAGCGTCAGCGGCAACAGCAGTGAAAGAAACAGCAGCGAATACAGCAGCGATCAGTACGGATAACAGTTTGCTCATTGTGAACTCCATTTTGTAGTAGATTAATAAACGTTTAGACACTACTGTGTCGGTGCCTATAACGCGCTGTGCGTTTATTCGGTTGACAGCACAATAGCACTGCTTTTTTATGGTGCCGGGGGGGGACTCGAACCCCCACACCATTTCTGGCACCGGATTTTGAGTCCGGCGCGTCTACCAGTTCCACCACCCCGGCCAAGCGGGGCGCATTATCCATGAAGCAACCTGCCATATCAACTACAATCCGGCCTTTCCAAGACAAGAACGGATGATTCGCAACGATGTTGACGGGCAACTTGCAGTGAATGCTAATATGGCGCGGTCGGCAAACCCTGCTGCCCGTCTGGCCGGCGCGGCGGCGATGGCGCTGTGCCGTAGTCGGTTTTACGGGTATTTGTCGCCATGCAAAAAACCGAAAAATCCGGAATTGACCATGAACTGGGGTCCCGGGGACGTGGATACCCGGGTGAAGCGGATCATCTGTGCTTTGATCCAACGCGTGATTGTCTGGGGCAACTGATCTATTGTTAATGCGTACCGATGAATTTGATTTTGTTTTGCCCGATCGACTGATTGCGCAACATCCACCCGAGCAGCGCGGCGCCAGCCGCTTGTTGCATGTGCATGCCGGTGTTCTGGGAGATTGCCGCTTTGCGGATTTGATACGGCTGGTCAGGCCCGGCGATGTGCTGGTGCTGAACGACACGCGTGTGATCAAGGCGCGCATGTCCGGCAGCAAGGAAAGTGGCGGCAAGGTTGAGGTGCTGGTCGAGCGGGTGCTTGATGCGCATGAGGTGCTGGCGCAAGTGCGCGCGAGCCATGCGCCCAAACCCGCGAGTCGACTGCTGTTGGCAGGCGGCTTGACCGTGGAAGTGCTGGAGCGTGCAGGGGAGTTCTTCCGCCTGCGCTTTCCAGCTGGCGAGCCCGTTCTGGATTTGCTGGAACGTTACGGCAAGTTGCCGTTGCCGCCCTATATCACCCACGCTGCAACTGATCAGGACGAGCGGCGTTATCAGACCGTGTTTGCCCGCGAGGCGGGTGCGGTGGCGGCGCCCACGGCGGGTTTGCATTTCGATGATGCGATGCTGCAAGCCCTGCGCGACCACGGTGTGAATATCGTTTATGTGACCCTGCATGTCGGCGCGGGCACCTTCCAGCCGGTGCGCGCCGAACTTATCCATGAACATGCCATGCATAGTGAACGCTACGCAATTTCGCAGGCCACCGTGGACGCCATAGCACGCGCGCGCGCCACCGGCGGGCGGGTGATCGCCGGCGGGACGACCAGTTTGCGGGCCCTGGAAAGCGCAGCCGGGACAGGGCTATTGCAAGCCGGAAGCGGCGAAACGGAAATTTTCATCACCCCGGGATATCGCTTCAACGCGGTGGATGTGTTGCTTACCAATTTTCATCTCCCCAGGTCCACGCTGCTGATGCTGGTGTGTGCTTTCGGCGGAATGAACGAAATGCTCGCGGCCTACCGTCATGCGGTGGAACGGGAGTATCGCTTCTTCAGTTATGGGGACGCGATGTTGATTGAAAGAAAGCCATGAATTTTACCTTGCATAATACCGACGGGCTTTCCCGTCGCGGCACATTGAATTTGGCGCACGGCAGCGTCGAAACCCCGGCTTTCATGCCGGTTGGGACCTATGGCACGGTGAAGGCGATGTCGCCACTCGAGTTAAATGAGATAGGCGCTCAGATCGTGCTGGGCAATACCTTCCACCTGTGGCTGCGCCCGGGACTGGAAGTGATTGCGGCGCACGGCGGCTTGCATCGCTTCATGGGATGGGATGGGCCGATACTCACCGACTCGGGCGGATTCCAGGTATTCAGCCTGGGCGCGTTGCGCAAGATCAGCGAGGATGGGGTGAAGTTCCAGTCGCCGGTGAACGGCGACAAGTGTTTCCTGTCTCCGGAAGAATCGATGCGCATCCAGAAGGTGCTCAATTCCGACATCGCGATGATCTTCGACGAGTGCACGCCGTATCCGGCGGACGAGAACACGGCGGGGGAGTCGATGCGCCTGAGCTTGCGCTGGGCGGAACGCAGCAAACGCGCGCACCAAGGCAATGCCAATGCGCTGTTCGGCATCGTGCAGGGCGGGATGCACGAGCATTTGCGCGACGAATCGCTGGCCGGGTTAACCGGCATCGGCTTTGACGGTTATGCGATAGGCGGGCTGTCGGTGGGCGAACCCAAGGAAGACATGTTGCGCATTCTGCGGCATACCGCACCGCAACTGCCCGCTGACCAGCCGCGCTACCTGATGGGGGTGGGCACTCCCGAAGATCTTGTGGATGCGGTTTCACAGGGTATCGACATGTTCGACTGCGTGATGCCGACGCGCAATGCGCGCAACGGCATGCTGTTCACCCGCTTTGGCGACATCAAGATCAAGAATGCGCAATACCGGCTGGACATGAGCCCGCTGGACGAGCAGTGCGCCTGCTACACCTGCCGCAACTTTACCCGCGCCTATCTGCACCACCTGCACCGCCTCAACGAGATACTCGGCGCGCGCCTCAATACCATCCACAACCTGCATTATTACCAGGAATTGATGGGCGGGATACGCGCGGCTATCGAAGCCGGCAGGTTTGCGGATTTTGCGGGGAGATTCCGGTTGATGCGCTCCGGACATGGGTGACCAGCTGTCGCTTCATGGTAGAATGCGCGTCTTTCGATTTTGGAGATTTCAAGATGTTTATCAGCAATGCTTATGCAGAAGCGGCGGCAGCTTCGCCGGAAAGCGGGTTCATGAATTTTGTGCCGCTGGTTGTGTTGGTCGTGGTGTTCTACTTTTTGATATTGCGTCCGCAATCGAATCGTGCCAAGGAACAGAAAGCCATGATCGCAGCGCTGCAGCGCGGTGATGAAGTCGTGACAGTCGGCGGCACGGTCGGCACGGTCAGCAAGGTTTACGAGCAATACGCCGGGGTGGAAATCGCCGAGAATCTCATCGTGATGGTGCAAAAGAGCGCGATTCAAAGTGTGTTGCCCAAGGGAACGATCAAGGCAATCAAGTAACCGAGTTCCGCCAGGATGTGTCCGGCTGGCTGCATCAAAGTCATCAAGAGGTTGTCATGAACCAGTATCCGTTGTGGAAATACCTGCTTATTCTGGCCGTATTAGTGGTTGGGGTGATTTACACCCTGCCGAATTTTTACGGCGAGTCGCCCGCGGTGCAAGTGTCGCCGATGCATGCCGGACTCAAGGCTGATAACGCATTGCTGGGGCGGGTGGAATCCATACTCAAGGCGGCCAGTCTCAGCCCCGAACTGACCGAACTGGACGGCAATAGCGTCAAGGCGCGCTTCACGGATACCGATAGCCAGATGAAAGCCAAGGATTTGCTGGTAGCGCAACTGGGCGATGACTATGTGGTCGCGCTCAATCTGTTGCCGCGTTCGCCGCAATGGCTGGCAAGTCTCAATGCTTTGCCGATGTACCTCGGCCTGGATTTGCGCGGGGGTGTGCATTTTCTGTTGCAAGTGGACATGAAGGCAGCGCTGAACAAGTCTCTGGACGCTACTGCCAGCGATATTCGCAGCGCGTTGCGCGAGCAGAACATCGCGTATTCCGGGGTGAGCCGCGACGGGGATGTGTTGTCGGTCAGGTTTCGCGATGCCGATGCGCGCAGCAAGGGCGAGGCGGAAATCAGCCAGCGCTTCACCGACTACGCGCTGAATGACAAGGAGGAAGGCGGCGTATTCCTGTTCCAGGCGACGCTCAAGCCCGAGGCGGTTCACCGCATCCAGGAATCCGCGGTGCAGCAGAATCTGGTCACCTTGCGCAATCGCGTGAATGAATTGGGCGTGGCCGAGCCGGTGATCCAGCAGCAGGGTCCCGACCGCGTGGTGGTGCAGCTTCCCGGTGTGCAGGATACGGCCAGGGCAAAGGATATTCTGGGGCGGACTGCGACCCTGGAAGTGCGCATGGTGGACGAGGCAAATCAGGCCGTCGCGGGAGCACAACCCCCGTTCGGCGACGACGTGTTCAGGGATCGTTCAGGCAAACTTATGCTGGTGAAGAAGCAGGTGATACTGACCGGCGACCGCATCAACGACGCGCAGCCCGGTTTCGACAGCCGCACCAATGAAGCCGCGGTACATATCAATCTGGATGGCGTGGGCGCACGGCAATTCAAGGACGCAACCCGCGAGAACGTCGGCAAGCGCATGGCGATCATCCTGTTTGAAAAGGGCAAGGGCGAGATCGTTACCGCTCCGGTCATCCGCGAGGAGATCGGTGGCGGACGGGTGCAGATCACCGGATCGATGGACGCCATGGAGGCCCAGAATACCGCGCTGCTGCTGCGCGCCGGCGCGCTGGCCGCACCGATGGAAATCATCGAGGAGCGCACCGTCGGCCCCAGCCTGGGTGCGGAAAATATTACCCGCGGTTTTGATTCCACCAAGATCGGGTTCATCATGGTGGCGATTTTCATGATCGCGTATTACCTGATGTTCGGTGTCATCTCGGTGCTGTCACTGGGCGCGAATTTGCTGTTGCTGATAGCGCTGCTGTCCATGCTGCAGGCCACGCTTACCCTGCCGGGCATGGCGGGTATTGCGCTGACACTGGGCATGGCGATAGACGCGAACGTGCTGATCAACGAACGCATCCGCGAAGAACTGCGCAACGGCATCACGCCGCAGGCCGCGATACATGCCGGATATGACCGGGCATTCGGCACCATCCTCGACTCAAACGTCACGACCTTTATCGCCGGTATTGCGTTGTTCATGTTCGGCTCCGGCCCGATCAAGGGTTTTGCGGTGGTGCTGTGCCTGGGCATCATGACCTCGATGTTCAGTGCGGTGCTGATTTCCCGCGCGATGGTCAATTTGATATATGGCCGCAAGGCGCGGCTCGCCAAAGTTGCGATAGGCTAGGGAAGGCAACATGGAACTCTTCAGGATCAAACACGACATCCCGTTCATGAGTTATGGACGGTATACCACCTCTATTTCGCTGGTGACATTTTTGTTCGCGGTATTTTTTCTCGCCACCAAGGGGCTGAATTTTGGCGTGGACTTTACCGGCGGCACGGTGATCGAATTGCATTACCAGCAGTCGGCGGATATTCCGAAAATACGCGCGCAACTCGCCACAATCAATTTGCCGGATGCCCTGGTGCAGAATTTCGGTTCCAGCCATGACGTGCTGATACAGGTTCCGGCCAAACAAAATATCGCAGGGGCGAAGTTGAGCGAGCAGGTGGTGGACAGCTTGCGCAAACAGGATCCCGATCTGGAGAAGCGCCGCGTCGAGTTTGTCGGCTCCCAGGTTGGCAAGGACCTGATCGACAACGGAGAGTTGGCGCTGATACTGGTGTCGCTCGGTATCGTGGGTTATTTGTGGTTGCGCTTCGAGTGGAAATTCGGCCTGTCCGCCATCATCGCCAACCTGCATGACGTCGTGATCATTCTCGGCTTCTTCGCCTTTTTCCAGTGGGAGTTCTCGCTGTCCGTGCTGGCGGCCGTGCTGGCGGTTCTGGGTTATTCGGTGAACGAGTCGGTGGTGGTGTTCGACCGTATCCGCGAAAACTTCCGCACCATGCGCAAGGCCGAAGTGTCGGTGATCATCGACAATGCCATCACCCGTACCATGTCGCGCACCATCATCACCCACGGTTGCACGCAGATGATGGTAGGCGCGATGCTGTTCCTGGGCGGTGAAACGCTGCACTATTTCGCGATGGCGCTGACCATCGGGATACTGTTCAGTATCTATTCTTCGGTGCTGGTGGCCAGCCCGTTGCTGATGTTGCTCGGCGTGTCGCGCGAAGACTTCATCAAGCCGGAGAAAAATGCGGAAGAAGTCCTTCCCTAGGCTCGGATCGGCTCTTTGCATAACAGGCAAATTCCGCGTTACCCGGTTCAGTCCGCGGGCGGCAGCCTGATGCGGATTGCAGGCCCTGCGCAACAAATTGAACCAGGAATGAAATAATCCGTGAGTCTGATCCTGTACGACATCATCATGCATCTCGACACACACCTGCTGGCGCTGGTGCATGATTACGGCATGTGGGTGTACGCCATTTTATTCGTGATCATTTTTGCCGAAACCGGTTTGGTGGTCACACCGTTCCTGCCCGGCGACACGCTGCTGTTCGTCGCAGGCACATTGTGCGGCTTGGGCGCACTGCAGTTGGAATGGCTGATTCCGCTGCTGATACTGGCAACATTTGGCGGTGACAACACCAATTACTGGATAGGCCGCACCCTGGGTCTGCGCCTGTTTGCACGCGGCGGCGGAAGATTCATCAGGCGCGAATATCTGGAGAAGACGCGCGCCTTCTACGAGAAGCACGGCGGCAAGACCATAATATTCGCCCGTTTCCTGCCCATCATTCGCACCTTCGCCCCGTTCGTTGCGGGCCTGGGCCTGATGCGCTACCGGCTGTTTGTGCTGTTCAGCGCGCTGGGCGGAACACTGTGGATAGCCAGCCTTACGCTGGCGGGGTACTTTTTCGGAAATATCCCGGTGGTGAAGAACAATCTCACGCTGATCGTCGTCGTCATCGTCGTCATTTCATTTGTGCCCGCGATACGCCAATTTATCCAGCACCGCAAGCAGTCCGCGCCATAGGGGATTTCCCGCCCGGCCCGGGAAAGTGGCGCGGCTGTTGAGTCCTGGCGGCCTGCGGGTCAGAACCGCCATCATTGCCGCGATGCGGCAGGTCGCCTAGCCGAAGCGTCCGGTAATGTAATCTTCCGTTTCCTTGCGCTTCGGATTGGTAAACACCGAGCTGGTCTCTCCCAGTTCGATCAGGTCGCCCAGGTACATGTAGGCCGTGTAGTCGGAGATGCGCGCGGCCTGCTGCATGTTGTGGGTGACGATCACGATGGTGAAGTCCTCTTTCAATTCGTCTATCAGTTTCTCGATGTGCGCGGTGGAGATCGGGTCGAGTGCCGAGGTGGGTTCGTCCAGCAGCAGCACTTGCGGTTTGACCGCGATGGCGCGGGCGATGCACAAACGCTGCTGCTGACCGCCTGAAAGTCCGGTGCCGCTTTGTTTGAGCTTGTCCTTCACTTCGGCCCACAGCGCTGCCTTGCGCAACGCCCATTCCACGCGGGCTTCCATGTCATGCTTGCTGAGGCTCTCGTAGAGTTTTACGCCGAATGCGATATTGTCATAGATGGACATCGGGAACGGGGTGGGTTTCTGGAATACCATGCCGATCTTGGCGCGCAACATGTTCAAGTCCTGCTTGCTGTCGAGGATGTTTGCCCCGTCCAGCAGTATCTCCCCGGTGGCCTTCTGTTTCGGGTAGAGCTGATACATGCGGTTGAAGGTGCGCAGCAAGGTGGATTTCCCGCAACCTGAAGGGCCGATGAATGCGGTTACCATTTTTTCCGCGATGCTCAGGTTGATATCCTTGAGGGCGCGGAAGTTCCCGTAATAGAAATTCAGGTCCTTGATGATGATCTTTGGATTGGTGATGGATTCAATGTTCATGGGCTAACCTGGTAAATGGCCGAATTAATGTGTGGTCGCATTTTGCCTGAACAGCACGCGAGCCAGAATATTGAGTGTCAGCACGCTGAGGGTGATCAGCAGCGCACCCGCCCAGGCAAGCTTTTGCCAGTCATCATAGGGGCTCATCGCGAACTGGAAAATCACCACGGGCAAATTGGCCATCGGCTGGCTCATGTTGCTGCTCCAGAACTGGTTGTTGAGCGCCGTGAACAACAGCGGCGCGGTTTCGCCGCTGATGCGGGCCACGGCCAGCATTACCCCGGTGATGATACCTGCCCGCGCGGCGCGCAGGGTGACGAAGTTGATCACTTTCCACTGCGGCGCGCCAAGCGCCGCCGCGGCTTCGCGCAGCGTGCTGGGAACCAGGCGCAACATGTTTTCGGTGGTGCGGATCACGACCGGGATCACCAGTATGGATAATGCAAAAGCGCCCGCCCAGCCGGAGAAATGCCGGACCCTGACCACATACATTTCATAGACAAACAGGCCGATCACGATGGAAGGAGCAGACAGGAGTACGTCGTTGATGAAACGGGTGAGTGGAGCCATCCAGCCGCGTTGCCCGAATTCAGCGAGATAAGTGCCGGCCAGGATGCCGATGGGTGTGCCGATCAGGGTGCCGACCACCGTCATCATCACGCTGCCCGCAATGGCGTTGAGCAGGCCGCCCGAATTACCCGGCGGCGGGGTCATTTGCGCGAACACCACCGGCGTGAGCGCGGGCAGCCCGTGGTCCAGCAAGGTCAGCAATATCCAGCACAGCCAGAATAATCCGAACAGCATGGCCAGCACCGAGACCGAAAGTCCCACTGCGTTGACGATGCGGCGGCGCGTGTATAGATTCAGCATGGTGTTCACGCAGCCTGGCCCTCGCGTTGCCCCAGCTTGTAGAGCATGTAGCGCGCGATGGACAGGACGACGAAAGTGATGAAGAACAGGATCAGGCCGAGCTCGATCAGCGAAGAGGTGTAGAGGTCGCCGACCGCCTCGTTGAATTCGTTGGCCAATGCCGAGGAAATACTGTTGCCCGGCATTAACAGCGACTTGCTCAAATCATGCGCATTGCCGATCACGAAGGTGACGGCCATGGTTTCCCCCAGCGCGCGCCCGAGCCCCAGCATGATGCCGCCGGCCACTCCCACCTTGGTGTAGGGCAATACCACCTGCCACATGACTTCCCATGTGGTCGCGCCCAGGCCATAAGCGGATTCCTTGAGCAGGGTGGGTACCACGTCGAACACATCGCGCATCACCGAAGCAATGAACGGGATGACCATGATGGCGAGGATAATCCCGGCGGTCAGAAGCCCGATACCCATGGGCGGGCCGGAAAATAACGGGCCGATGTAGGGCAGCGTGCCGACATGCCTGTTCAGCCACGGCTCGACGTGGTCGGCGAACAGCGGCGCGAATTCGAACAAGCCCCACATGCCGTAAATGATGCTGGGGATGCCGGCCAGCAATTCGATCGCGATGCCCAGCGGGCGGCGCAAAACGCGCGGCGAAAGCTCGGTCAGGAAAATGGCGATGCCAAAGCTCACCGGAATCGCAATCAGCAGCGCGATACCCGAGGTGACCAGCGTGCCGATAATGGGGACCAAACCCCCGAATCTGCCGTTGACCGGATCCCAGTCGGAACTGGCCAGAAAGCCGAAGCCAAATGCATGAATGGCGGGCATGCTGCCCACCAGAAGTGAAATGATGATTGCTGCCAACAGCGCCAATACACCGAATGCACAGACACGCGTCAGGCTGCGGAACAGCAAGTCGAAAATCGCTTGTCGTTTAAGGCGCGTTTCGTGTGTAAACATTGGCATGGTTGAACAATCTTGGTTAAAAAAATAACGGGGGCCTGAGCCCCCGCGATTATAGCTTAAGGTTGTGCCGTGTCAGCCACGCCCCCCGAGCTAAATTTCAGAAAGCCCTATTTCCAGACCGGCTTGCCGGCTGCATCCTTGATTTGTGCTTTCCAGGAGGCGCGAATCAGCTTGGCTACGGATTCAGGCATCGGGACGTAATCCAGCGACTCGGCCATCTGGCTGCCGTTCTTGTAGGCCCAATCGAAGAATTTCAGCACTTCCCTGGCGGTCTCCGGCTTGTCCTGGGTTGTGTGCATCAGCACGAAGGTGGAGCCGGTGATCGGCCAGCTGCTTTTGCCCGGTTCATCGGTCAGGATTTCATAGAAGCCGGGAGCCTTGTCCCATTTTGCGCCGGCTGCCGCCGCCTTGAAGGACTCGATGTTCGGCTGTACGAAATGGCCGTCGTGGTTCTTCATTTGCACATGGTTCATCTTGTTCTGCAGCGCGTAAGCATATTCCACATAGCCGATGGAACCCTTGATGCGTTGCACATAGGAAGCCACGCCTTCGTTGCCTTTGCCGCCGGTACCGGTTTTCCAGGAAACTGCCGTGCCTTCACCTATGCCGGCTTTCCAGTCGGCGCTGACCTTGGACAGGTAGTTGGTGAAAATGAAGCTGGTGCCGGATCCGTCTGAGCGATGCACCACGGTGATGTCTGTGTCGGACAGCTTGATATCCTTGTTCAGCGCGACGATCGCCGGATCATTCCACTTGGTGATCTTGCCCAAGTAGATGTCGGCCAGCACAGCTCCGTCCAGTTTCAGCGTACCGGCTGCGATGCCATCCATATTGATGACCGGTACCACGCCGCCATTGATGGCCGGGAATTGCATCAGGCCGTTCTTTTCCAGGTCTTCCTGTTTCATCGGCATGTCAGATGCGCCAAAATCCACGGTGCCGGCTTCGATCTGCTTGATCCCGCCACCAGAACCGATGGACTGGTAATTCAGGCCGATGCCGGTTTTGGTCTTGTAGGCATCAGCCCATTTCGCGGCAATCGGGTAGATAAAAGTTGAACCTGCCCCGGTGATGTCGGTTGCCTGGCTGGCAGCAGCATAAACCACCGCAGTCGCGGCAGTGATGCCGATGATGAGTTGCTTCAGTTTGCTATTCATGATTTCTCCATAGTATTGGGTATGTGGCTTGCTGCCGTTCAAATTGCCAGTCAAACCGACAAATTTTTGCTGCGGTTTGCATATTATGGCGGTTGTGTTACAGGAATATTACAGCGGTTTTTGCCAATAAATCACAAATCAGAGCCTGTTCAGCCGCTTGGAAGAGGCTGTAACTTGTTTGTCATCTCATCTTTTTATAATCGCCCGAATAAAATTATTGAGCATTCCACAATTAGCGACAAACCTGCCGTTCGGGCTGAGGTATCGAAGCCCAATCACCAGGCGGTCTACACCCTTCGATACCTCAGGGCGAACGGTGTAATGAATAACGGAAAGATCAATAATTTAAATGGCCTCATACGATCTGAGATTTAGGAGGATGCATGCAACAGGCAACCCAAACAGGCAAGGAAATATTTTCGCTGATCAATACGATTGATGCCATTTCGCCGGATTGTTCGCTGGAAGATGTCGCCGCTTTCTTTACTCATCCCCAATATTCGAAGCTGCTTTCATTGCCGGTCGTGGAGGAAGGGCGTCCTGTCGGAATGATAAGTCGATATCGTTTCATGGATATTTACCTCAAACGTTATGCACGCGAACTTCATGGCAAGCGCCCTATTCGCAAATTTATAAATGGCAAGCCGTTGTTAGTGGAACTGGATCAACCTCTGGCTGTTGCTGCACGGCATGTCTTGGCCAACATGCAATTCCCGCTCACCGAGGATTTCATTGTGACGCAAGGCGGACGCTATCTTGGTGTCGGTTTTGTGATGGATCTGCTGCATGCAATGGAACAGCAGATGCGGGCCAACACGATGGAACTTGAGCAGGCTAATTCGCAGCTCAAATCATCCCAGTTGGCGTTGGTGCAATCGGAAAAAATGGCGTCGCTTGGCCAGATGGTGGCGGGCATCGCGCATGAGATTAATACTCCGCTCGGATACGTGCAAAACAATGTGGCGATAGGGCAGGAATTATTCCAGCAAGTACAGTCCATGATTGCCGGGTATGAGGCATTGGTCGATGATCTGCTGGACGAACAGGCGACCGAAGCGCAGATCGCGGCACAGATGCAGCAGATCGCCGAGAGGCGTGCCGATGTCAATGTTCAGGAAATGCTGGGTGAGATGCAGGGGCTGATGGAAGACTCGCTGTACGGGATCGCCCAGATATCCGAATTGGTGCTCAACCTCAAGAATTTTTCCCGCATGGATGCAGCAGCCACAGAGGCCGTAAACCTGAATGAATGCATTGAGAGTGCCCTCAATATCGGACGCACCGTACTCAAAGACAGGGTGGAAGTCATCAAGGAGCTGGGCGATATACCCAAGATTTCTTGTGCCCCGTCACAACTAAACCAGGTGTTTCTCAATCTCTTCACCAATGCCGCGCAGGCAATGGAAGGGCTGGGTAAGCTGCACATAAAGACATGGTCTTCCGAAAGTGCAGTGCACATCAGCGTAGCGGACAACGGCAAGGGTATCCCGGAGGAAATCCTGACGCGCATCTTTGACCCGTTCTTCACCACCAAACCGGTTGGCGAAGGTACCGGTCTGGGGCTGGCCATCACGCATCAAATCATCCAGAAGCATGGTGGAGAAATTCATGTCGATTCGCGTGTCGGAGAAGGCACTTGTTTCCACATCAAGTTGCCAGTCGTCACTTCAATATTGATGCATCAGCCTGCAGCGTCGGAGGCTGCGACATAACTCAAGGAGAAAGCCATGAGCAAACCGACATTATTGCTGATCGACGATGAGGAACGCATCCTGCGTTCTTTGCGCATGCTGTTCTTCAGCGGTTACAAGGTACACATGACCACCGATCCGCAAGAAGCCATCAGGATACTGCGCGAAGAAAGAGTGCATGTCATCGTCAGCGACCAGCGCATGCCCTTGATGCAGGGTTCGGAGCTGCTGAGCCTCGCTCGCGAGGCATCACCCGCCACCATGCGCATACTGCTTACCGGCTATTCCGACCTGGATGCGTCCATCGCCAGTGTGAACGAAGGAGAAGTATTCCGCTACCTGATGAAACCGTGGGATGCCGAGGAAGTAAAGAAAGTAGTGGCAGAGGCAGCCGCAATCGCCGAAGCCAGCTTTGCAGTGCAAATGCATACGGATATTTCCGTTGATACGGCGAGTGCCAGGTCGCGCGTGCTGATCATGGATCACGACGAGTCCACCGCCAGGACGGTGCATGAGACATTAGGTGATCGCTGCGAAATCATTTGGGCATCCGATGCACAGCACGCGATGGAAGAACTGGCTAAACAGGATGTGTCGGTTGTCGTATCAGACCTCATGCTGGGGGAAACGAATGTCGGTTATATACTCAAGACCATCAAACAGCTCAATCCGCAGACGCAGTGCATCGTGGTGACCTCGTTCAACGACACTTCGCGCCTGATTGAACTCATCAACCAGGCACAGATCACCCGCTTCCTGCCCAAGCCAGTCAGCAAAAACCTCCTGGCGCGCAACCTCGAATCCATGCTTGAGCGTTTCCATGCGGTTCGCAATCAACCTGCGCTGCAAAACCGTCAGGCTGTAGCACCAATCAGCGACCCAAAGGAAAAGATACAGGCAGGAAATTTCCTGGGCATGCTGGGGCGTCTGCGGGCCAGGATGGGGGCTTGATGATGGGCTAATGAGGCGTATGTGGCTTTTGTGGAGGTGCAATAACACTGTTTGCAATGACTTGGTTTAAATGCACCTTAAATCTGGCTTGAATGTTTATGCCAGTAATAAAATTCATCTTCATTGACTTCGTCATGTCGCCCTGTGCTTCCTTTTCGCGTGTTCTTGAACGTCTGCTGCGGGTTTGTTTTTAGGAACTGGCTGTTCTCGATGAACGGGGTAAGGGCGGCCGAGGAGGAGTCAAATCATGATGAAAATGATTCCACACTGCCAACGCGCATTGCTTGTTCATCAGCAAATGCTCGGACAGTATCTTGAACATCGTATGTTGTCATTAATCTGCAACGAAGATGTTATATCTTTAAAGCCAATATCTACAGATTCAGAAATCTGACTTTATGAGTTACGGCACACAGAGCTTACATCCAAAGAATTCTGGCGCTACGCGCGACCGGCATGATTTTTTCTGCCCCGCAGGCATGAGCCACCCGGCATGCGTTGGGGCAGCAGGCGAGGCTGAAATATTTCGCCTTCTTATTAACCATGAGCCTGGCGGAATTGTCGCGAGCAGTATCGCGCATACCATTGGATCGCCGCAGAACACAATTTGTCACAACCTCACTGTACTGACTCAGGATCTCATACATGGTCCACGCAAGGGCTGCTCTGATGTCTATCGCGCTGACCTCGCGGGAATACAATCGCTGAAGCATACCGAGCTAGAGAGTTGCTGCCACGATGATGAGGTGCGCCACTATTTTCGCGGAGCTTGGACGCGGGCGATTGCGCGAACCTTACGCAGAATGCCGGGACGTAATCTCGATTGGCTGATTTTTCAACAACGCATAAGGAGTGAATAATGAGCGTTTCCCTATTCTCCAGCTTCAAAAAACAAGCCGCAGTTCTTGGCTTCACGACACTGCTGGCAGCAGATTCGGTTCATGCGGCCGATATCAGCGGCGCAGGTTCGTCTTTCGTTTACCCGATTCTCTCCAAATGGTCCGCCAGCTATAACGCCAAGACCGGTGAGAGGGTGAATTATCAGTCGATCGGCTCCGGTGGCGGTATCGCGCAAATCAAGGCGGCTACTGTAACGTTCGGCGCTTCGGACATGCCGCTCAGGCCGGAAGAATTGGAGAAAGTCGGCCTCGCGCAGTTTCCGGTCGTCATCGGCGGCGTGGTGCCGGTGGTGAATCTGCCCGGTGTAAAGGCTGGAGAAATACGCTTTACCGGTCCGGTAATCGCCAACATATTTCTTGGCAAGATCACCAAGTGGAATGATCCTGCGATTACCAGCCTTAATCCCAAGGTAAGGCTACCTGATCAAAAAATCACCGTGGTGCATCGCTCGGATGGTTCCGGTACCACCTTTAACTGGGCCAACTATTTGTCCAAAGTCAGCCCCGAATGGAAAACTAAGGTTGGGGAGGGCACCTCGGTGCAATGGCCGGCCGGTATCGGCGGCAAGGGCAATGAGGGTGTGGCCGCCTACGTCAACCAAATCAAGGGTTCGCTTGGGTATGTTGAATTGGCCTACGCCCTGCAAAACAAAATGACCTTTACCAAGGTGAAAAACAAGAGTGGCCATTTCGTCGATCCCAGTCTTGAAACTTTCCAGGCTGGCGCGGCCAGTGCTGATTGGACTGAACAGCCTGATTTTTACGAGATAATTACCGATGCCCCGGGTAAAGCGTCCTGGCCGATCACTGCTTCCGTATTCGTATTGATGTACAAGCAGCCGAAGGATGCGGCGCGTTCTGCCGAAGCTCTGAAGTTCTTCAAGTGGGCACTGGAAGAGGGGCAGAACGATGCCCAATCGCTTGACTACGTTGCCTTGCCAGCCAAGCTGGTGGAGCAGATAGAGACCTACTGGGCTAAAGAAATTAAGTAACAATGAAGAAAAGCAAGTGCCGTCCGGCTTTGGGCGGCATTTTTTATGTGAATTGAGGATTGCCGAGATGTTTAAGTCATATCCCGCCCTCGCCATGGATAGGTCCGATCAGGCGAGTAGCCGCGACCGGCACGACAAGCGTGCCGACATGCTGTTTCATCTTGTCGTCAAAGGCTGTGCCCTGCTTGTACTGATTGCGTTGCTCGGTGCCGCCTTTTCCATGTTGTGGGGCGGTCGCGAAGCTTTTGCCACTTTTGGATGGAAGTTTCTGTGGAGCAGCGACTGGGATGCGGTGCAGCGGAAGTTCGGTGCCCTAGTGCCGATTTACGGCACGCTGGTCACTGCTTTGATCGCCATGATCATCGCCGTACCAGTCAGCTTTGGCATTGCTTTGTTCCTGACTGAAATTGCGCCTGTTTGGTTACGAACGCCAGTTGCCGCTGCGATTGAACTGTTGGCGGGCATCCCTTCGATCATTTACGGGATGTGGGGTTTGTTTGTGTTCGTGCCGTTCATGGCTGAGCATGTTGACCCTTGGTTAGATGAAAATCTTGGTGCTTTGCCGATCACCGGTCCATTGTTTCAGGGCGCACCGATCGGTTTGGGCATGCTGACTGCGGGTATCGTGCTCGGCATCATGGTGATTCCGTTCGTCGCCTCCATCATGCGTGAAGTGTTCCTCACAGTGCCGTCTGAAATCAAGGAATCCAGTTACGCGATCGGCTCAACGACCTGGGAGGTTGTTTGGGATGTGGTGTTGCCGTACACACGTTCCGCTGTGATCGGAGGTATTTTTCTGGGGCTCGGTCGTGCCTTGGGCGAAACCATGGCCGTAACCTTCGTCCTGGGCAATGCCCATCTACTGTCAGCTTCGCTGCTGGAGCCAGGCAACTCCATTGCCGCGACTATCGCCAATGAATTCACCGAAGCCGACTCGCCACTCTATCTGTCTTCGCTGATTGCGCTCGGTTTCCTGTTGTTTGCCGTGACCTTTATCGTGCTAGCGGTTGCGCGTCTGATGCTGATGCGGCTGGCCAAACGTGCGGGAGAAAACAGACAATGAAGGCGATGCTGAACTTACGCCGCCAGATTACCGACTACGTCGCCAAAATTATGGCAACGTTGGCGACGCTCTTCGGCTTATTCTGGCTGGTGTGGATTTTATGGACCACGGTAAGCAAGGGATTGCCGGCACTCAAATGGAGTTTGTTCACGCAAATGACACCTCCACCCGGCTCGGATGGCGGCCTGCTCAATGCCTTTGTTGGCAGCTTCATCATGAGCGGGCTTGCCGTGTTGATTGCCACGCCGATTGGCATCGCTGCGGGCACCTATTTGGCGGAGTATGCCCGCAATACCAGGCTGGGCGAGACGATCCGTTTTGTCAACGACATATTGTTGTCGGCGCCATCAATCATCATCGGCCTTTTTGTGTACGAGTTGATGGTGCGGCAGATGGGACACTTTTCCGGGATTGCTGGAGCAGTGGCCTTGTCTTTCATCGTATTACCGGTGGTGGTGCGCACCACCGATGAAATGCTGCAACTGGTGCCGTCCAGCATGCGCGAGTCGGCGTTGGCATTGGGTGTGCCGCAGTGGAAGGTAGTTCGCCAAGTGCTTTATCGAGCCTCTTTGGCCGGCATTGTCACGGGTGTGCTGCTGGCATTCGCGCGTATTTCCGGTGAGACTGCCCCATTATTGTTTACGGCACTCAACAACCAGTATTGGACAACGAGTCTGGGTGAGCCGATGGCAAATGTGCCGGTAGTGATTTTTCAGTATGCGATGAGTCCCTATGAATTCTGGCATGCGCTGGCCTGGGCGGGTGCTTTTGTGGTGACGATGCTGGTACTGGTTTTAGGCCTGGTTTCGCGTGCCCTTCTTTTGCGTAAAAAGGTAACTGTATGATCAATGACCCTATCTCAATCTTCACCACCGTTGCAGGGGACGACACGAGTTCCGAGAAAGTAATGGGCCCCGCGAAAATGATCGCGCGTAATCTGAATTTTCATTACGGCAATTTTCAGGCGCTGAAAAATATAAATCTCGATCTCCCCGAGAAATCAGTCACCGCGCTGATCGGCCCTTCAGGATGCGGCAAATCTACCTTGCTGCGCATATTCAACCGCATTTACGCGATCTATCCGAAGCAGCAGGCGACAGGTGAAGTGTTGCTCAATGGGGAGAATGTGATTGCTCCCAGTTATTCGATCAACCGGTTGCGCAGCAAGATTGGAATGGTATTCCAGAAGCCGGTGCCGTTTCCCATGACCATTTATGACAATGTTGCCTACGCTATCCGCCACTATGAAAAGCTTTCGCGCAAAGACATGGACAGCCGGGTCGAACAGGCGCTGCGCGATGCGGCACTGTGGGACGAGGTAAAGGACAAACTGAATCATAGCGCGTTGAATTTTTCTGGCGGCCAGCAGCAACGCCTCTGCATTGCCCGTGCTATCGCATTGAAACCGGAAGTACTGTTGCTGGATGAACCGACATCGGCCCTTGATCCGATAGCCACCGCGAAAATCGAGCAACTGATTGAGGACTTGAAGGAAAAATACACCGTTCTGATCGTTACCCATAATATGCAACAAGCCGCACGCGTTTCAGATTACACCGGTTTCATATTTCAGGGCGAACTGGTTGAGTTCGGGAATACCGACGATATTTTCACTAATCCGGTCAAGCAACATACATCGGACTACATCACTGGTCGCTTTGGTTAATAGCCAGACGATTGCTTGTTAAAGGATCAAAGCCATGACAAAAACCCATATCATGAAAGCCTTCGATGAAGAGCTTGGGGAATTAACAACAATGATTGCCGCCATGGGAAATCTGGCTGCGATGTTGTTTGCCGAGTCAGTGCAAGCGCTATTGCAATCCAACATCGGGATGGCCCTTAACGTCATCGATCAGGATCAACAGGTCGACGCCCTAAAGCGGAAGGTCACAGATCGTGCCGTGCTGGTAATCACCCGTCGCCAGCCAGTGGCAGGCGATTTGGATGAAATTCTCGCCGGTTTCAAGATAATCGAAGACCTCGAACGAATTGGCGACTTGGCCAAAAACATCGCCAAGCGCGCCACTGTCTTAGTGGCCGAGCCTTTTCCGCAGGACATTGTGGAAGACGTCGAGCGGCTATCAGGCCTCGCTTCGGCTCAAGTCAGGCAGGGACTTGATGCCTACGTTTCGCGTAATGCTGAACAGGCGTTGATCATCCGTCAACAGGACGATGCGATTGACAAGCTGCACACTGCGCTATTCAAAAAAATTCTCGTACGCATGACTGAAGATCATGCGCATGTGGTCGGCTTCGTCCATCTTCTTTTCTGCGCCAAGAATATCGAACGCGTTGGCGACCACGCCACCAATATCGCCGAAGCCGCATACCTTGCCGCAACCGGGGTGCTGCCTGCCGATGAGCGCGTGGCACATGATGGCAGCAGTACGACTTCAACCGATATCGGGCCTCGTGATCACTCCTGAAAGCGGGCCATGCTGGATAAACCCCGTAGACTTGCTCATGTGCAGAAAGACTCATGAGCCGGGCGGCCCAGGTGTGCAAAGCCGAGTTCATCCGCCCATTATCCCAACTGCTGCGCCCCCAGCCTTGCCTCACAATGGAAATTCGCATCTTTGTACAGGCACATCAGTCTTTGGAAGATGCTTGGTCTTGCACACTTCAATTATTGGTGTTTTAATTAACGCTATTATTTCAATAGTTGTTAAATCGTGGAAACATAAAATGATGAAGCCGGCGCAAGTTGTGAGGGCATTATCGGCATTGGCCCAGCCCACGCGCCTGGCGATCTACCGATTGCTGGTGGAACGCGGACCGGAAGGCATGGCAGCGGGGCAGATAGCCGAAAAATTGAAAGTGTCACCGGCAACGCTGTCGTTCCACTTCAAGACGTTGAGCCATGCCGGATTGCTGGAGAGCAGGCAGGACGGGCGCTTCATCTACTACGCTGCGAACTTTGCCGTGATGAACGGGATGGTGGACTACCTGACGGAAAACTGCTGCGGCGGGAATGCGGACGCCTGCAAGGTGCCGGGCAAAAAATGCTGATAACGTTAAGAGGGAAATCGAAATGAGTGAAAAGCAATACAACGTGCTGGTGCTGTGCACCGGCAATTCCGCACGCAGTATCCTGGGCGAGGTGCTGTTCAATACATTGGGCAAGGGAAAGTTCATCGCCTACAGCGCCGGGAGCAAACCGGCCGGCAAGGTCAATCCGGGTGCGCTGGAATTGCTGCAAGCGCAGGGTTGCAGTGTCGCAGGGCTGCGCAGCAAGAGCTGGGATGAATTTGCCGCACCCGGCGCGCCGCAGTTCGATTTCATCTTCACCGTGTGCGACAACGCGGCAGGCGAGGTTTGCCCTGTATGGCCGGGCAAGCCCGCCACCGCGCACTGGGGCATACCCGATCCGGCGCATGTCGAGGGCGCTGAAGCAAGACGTGCGGCGTTCAGGAAAGCCTATGAGCAACTGGCGCGCCGCATCCAGTTGTTCATGAGTTTGCCGATCGAGAAGCTGGACAAGCTCGCGCTTAAGGAAAAACTCGCCGAAATCGGCCGTATCAAGGACTGAGAAAATGAACCTGTTCGAACGCTACCTGACCGTCTGGGTCGGTCTGTGCATCATTATCGGCGTGCTGCTCGGGCAATTCCTGCCAAGCGTGTTTCATGCCGTCGCCGGCATGGAGATCGCCAAGGTCAATATCCCGGTCGGCGTGCTGGTGTGGGTGATGATCATTCCGATGCTGCTGAAGATCGACTTCGGCGCGCTGCACCAGGTCAGGAAACACAGCCGCGGTATAGCCGTGACGCTGCTCGTCAACTGGGGCGTGAAACCGTTCTCGATGGCCTTCCTCGGCTGGCTGTTCATCCTCCATGTGTTTGCCGCCTGGCTGCCGCAGGACCAGCTCGATAGTTATATCGCCGGGCTGATCCTGCTGGCCGCCGCACCCTGCACCGCGATGGTGTTTGTGTGGAGCAACCTGGTGAAGGGTGACCCTTACTTCACGCTGTCGCAGGTGGCGCTCAACGACACCATCATGATCTTCGCCTTCGCCCCGCTGGTGGCGTTGCTGCTCGGCATCGCCAGCATCGCCGTGCCGTGGGACACGCTGTTCGTCTCGGTGGTGTTCTACATCGTGATCCCGGTGATCCTCGCGCAACTGCTGCGCCGCCGCTTGCTGGCTAACGGCGAGTCTTCATTCAAACGGGCAATGGAAACAATCGCACCCCTGTCCATGGGCGCGCTGCTGCTGACACTGGTGCTGCTGTTCGCGCTGCAGGGCAATGCCATCGTCGCCCAGCCGCTGGTGATCGCGATGCTGGCCGTGCCTATCCTGATCCAGGTGCTGTTCAACGCGGGGTTGGCCTACTGGCTGAACCGCCGCCTGGGCGTGGCGTTTTGCGTCGCCGCACCCTCGGCGCTGATAGGCGCGAGCAACTTCTTCGAGCTGGCGGTGGCCACCGCGATCAGTCTGTTCGGCTTCCAGTCCGGTGCGGCCTTGGCCACCGTGGTCGGCGTGCTGGTCGAAGTTCCGGTGATGCTGCTGGTGGTAAAAGTAGCCAATGCCACGCAGACCTGGTACGTGCGTGCCAGGCTTTGCAATTAAACAGCCGCCCTTAACGGGTCGATGAACTGCCGTGGAAATGCGGAATGCAGTCAGGCAGCGGCCTCCGGTAATGAGTTGGTACTGCCCCGCCACTCGATGAGTTCAAGCCGGCCATCCAGATGCTCAACAATAGCAGTGCAGCTATCTACCCAGTCTCCGCAATTGAGGTACAAAAGCTCACCGACCTCTTTGATCGCAGCACTGTGGATATGCCCGCAAATCACACCATTCAACCCGCGGTCGCGAACTGATCGGATCACGGAATCTTCAAAATCAAATATGAAGGTGACTGCGGATTTTACTTTTCGCTTGGCATATCCGGCCAGGGACCAGTAGCCGTTGATGCGCAAGGTACGGCGCCACCAGGACAACCATCCGTTAAGGCGCACCAGCAGGTCGTATCCAATGTCCCCCAGGATGGCCAGCCAGCGGTGGTGCCGGGTCACCTGGTCGAATTGGTCGCCGTGGGTAAGCAGCAAGCGCTTTCCATCGGCTGTAACGTGTAGCCATTCGAACGCGATCAAGATATCCCCGAATGACGTGCCGTTGTACTCGCGCAAAGCTTCGTCGTGATTTCCGGGGATGAACACCACCTTTTCTCCGTGCCGCGCACGGCGCAGAATTTTCTGCACCACGGTGTTCTGCATGGCCGACCACTGTATGCTGCGCCCCATTGACCAGAAGTCGATGATGTCGCCGATCAGAAAGAGGTGATCGCTTTCAAATTCCCGCAGAAAATCAAGCAGTCGGTCAGCTTGGCAACCTCGTGTGCCCAGGTGGATGTCGGAGAGGAATATTGAACGGACTTTCACAACAACAGAATAATAAGGAAGTGTGACATTTCAATGAAAGAAGTTCTTCATTTATATTTCAATGAAATATATTCGACTCGGGCATGCGAGCAAAAATAACAAATCCATTTGATCAACTGACCACCAAGCTTGCAATTATGTGAATTGGTCGACTTCCCAAGGTACATCGACACTGTCAAGTTCAAGTGAGCCAGGCTTAGTCACATAAAAAAAACCGCGACCCTTTAGGGGCCGCGGTGCTGTTCAACAAGGCTAGTGCAGGAACAAACCTCCAATTGCCGGCTAGTTCATCGGACCAAAAGGATTGTTCCCTATCCGCCTGGAATCCGACGAGTGGAACACAAACATCGGGAACAAATCCCCAATTGCCGGCGAGTTCACCGGAACGTAAGGATTGTCCGGAAGCTGCCTGGGATTCGGCAGGTTGTCGCGGCTGCGATTCGAGATGGGCTCCAGATCCCAGTTGTGTTCGATAAATTTCACGATGGACGCGTGATCATAGTAGGTGTGGTCGACACGTCCCCCTTCGGAATATGGCGATACGACAATCAATGGGACGCGCGCGCCGTCACCGAAGAAATCTACCGGCTGGATATAGCCGGAGTCATAGTAGCTGCCGCCCTCGTCGAAAGTGATCATGATGGCCGTACTA
>LSLI01000047.1 GCA_001577345.1 Candidatus Gallionella acididurans | reverse complement strand
TAAAGCTGTCGAAAATGGATTGCTGCGATTCCCGGGGAATTCCAATCCCGGTGTCGATCACTTCAAACCTGAGGCGGGCTGATGTTGCACTCTGCTCGAGTGTGCTGACCCGCAATTCCACCGTGCCAACTTTGGTAAACTTGATAGCGTTGCCTATCAGGTTGACGATGATTTGCCGCAGATGCTGTGCATCGCCACGCAGAAAAAAACTGGTTTCTGGGGTGGAGGTCATATTTAACCTCAGCCCCTTATTTTCTGCTTGGAATGCGAACATATCCATGATGCTATTGATCATACCGTGCAGATCAAACTCCACTATTTCAGTAGTAATTTTCCCGCTCTCTATCTTGGAAAAATCAAGAACATTTTCGATAAGTTTGAGCAGGATATCCGCGGAGTTCTTCAATATTCTAACAAGGTTTGTCTGCTCCACATTCAATGTGGTGCGCAAAATTAAATCACTTGTTCCGATAACACCATGCAGCGGGGTACGCATCTCGTGACTCATGTTTGCCAGGAAATAACTTTTTGCTTTATTCGCTTCTTCAGCCCGGAGGATCGCCAAATTCAGGCGATTCAAAAGTTTTAATATGTAAAGAGGGATTAAAATCAGGGTGAGTAACAATCCTACGGAAAGCGATCTGTTAACTGTCCAGTAATTGTTGAAAATAATTACCGTTGTAAACCCTAAAATGGACAGGATGTAAGCTATAAGGAGCGTTTTGGTGCCATATCGAAGACCGTTGCCGACAATGACCCAAAGATAGATACCGTAAAACAGAATGCCTGGTTCCTCAGTCATCAACAATACAAATGTAGTTGCGCTCAAGTCGGCAAGGATTGCGAGTCGCTGTCTTTTTTCGGATGTACCAGGCCTAACAAAAACGATCATTAGGAATGCTATGGAAAAAACCAAGAATCCGCTTGAAAAGACAAGGACAGTATCATGATTGGAAAAATTGTTGCCTAAATTAAAATTCAAAAATAGAAGGATGAAAATGATAGTCGCGAAAAAGACTCTCAATAAAGCTTGTTCTTGTTCGCTGTTATTTTTTCGGAGCCTCCGAACAATATTTTTTAGGTTTCGTAGCATCATTGTAAATTTGTCAACCTAATATTCAGGATATATATCCTGAAGCTGGCGTTGAATGATTAGTACTTCACTGTATTTTGCAATAAATGCATCGACGCAGGCCGGGTCAAAATGCTTTCCGATGTTTGAGGTGAGATATGCCAGGCTGTCCTCGTTTGACCACGCCTTTTTGTAAGGGCGGTTGGAGGTCAGGGCATCATATACATCTGCAACTGCAACGATGCGAGCTTCCAGCGCTATGTCGACGCCCTTTGTCCCGTGCGGGTAGCCGCTGCCGTCGTATTTTTCGTGATGCGACAATGCGATGGTCGCTCCTAACATCAGATACTTTGACGGGCTGTCCTGAAGAATCTTGAAACCGATCAAGGGGTGGGTTCTCATGATGGCAAGCTCATCCGGATTCAACGCGCCCGGCTTCTGCAGTATGTGGTCCGGGATGCCGATCTTGCCGATATCATGCATGGGGGCGGCGAGTTCGATCAAGTCGCAGTTATCCTGATCGAGGCCCAGGTGCTCTGCGATCAGGCGGGAATATTTGGCCATTCTTAAAATATGGTTGCCGGTTTCCTCATCGCGATATTCCCCGGCTTTAGCCAACCTGAATAGTGTCTCCTGCTCGCGCGTCCGTATTTGCCTGGTCGCTTCGGCTACGCGCTGCTCCAGGAAATGCGAGTGGCTCAAAAGGATCTTTTGTTGCCGGCGCAGATTAAGCATGTTGCGGCACCGGACCCTGCATTCGTAGGGATCGATCGGTTTGGTGATGAAGTCGGTTGCCCCCGATTCGAGCGCCTGATATTTGATATCGCGATCTTCAGAGGCGGTGACAATCACAATAGGCACTCCTTCGAGGGCGTACATGTTCTTCATCTGTTGCAGCGCCTCAAGACCTGTCATGCCGCTCATCAGGTAATCAATGATGATCAGGTCCGGCGGATTTTCCTTGATCCATGCCAGGGCGGTTATTGCGTCTGCGAATGCTTTTACGAAAATGTTTCGCTGGACTCCCTGGACGATTTTTTCAAGTATCACCCGGCTGGTGAATTCATCATCAATGATGACCACCAATGGTGTCGGGGTATTCTCAAAGCTGTCTTCAATCAATTCAAAGGGCATTGCTTCTCCTGGGATTCCAGCCATTCGCGTTCCGTCACATTCTATCAGGCCCGCGTCGATGGTACATTCTTGTCCTTTACACGACTACCCAAATTGGAGCAAAAAACCTGAACTTTTGTAATTTCCAGTGCGGGATGATGTTCCTGCCGAATGTGACAGCCAAATTTCGGAACAATTTTCTGGTCGGTATTTTTGTGGGTGAACGAGGCGCATGGTAGCCCTATGACATGAGTTTGTACGAAGCCAAGTCTGAATGGACAAATAACGTTGATCCTGATGCTATTTGGCATTCTGGCAGAAAATGTTGGTGGACACTGTGCATTGCATCGGGATTGATTGAACGGGATTAAGCCTATGATCCATAGGGGATTGCCGGCTTGACTTTTTTCCGAATAGGGCGCTGAATTCGCACCCGCAGTCGGGTAAGTTACGTGTGCTAATTTCTGTTTTCCAGGAGGATGTCATGAAAAAATTCAAGAGTTTGTTTATTGGTTTTGCCTTGGTTGCTTTGGCAAGTCCCGTTTTTGCAGCCGATTCAGCGGGCTCGATCACCATCACCTCCCCGGCAAACGGCGCGGTTCTGCACAGCGGTGCCGGGAACAAGCTGGTATTCAACGTACATTTGAGTCCCGACGGCAATCACGTCCATATCTATGTCGACGACCAGCATCCTATCGTCGATCGCGATATCAGCCATTGCCCATGCAGCGTTGATTTGCCCAATCTGTCGTCCGGCAAACATACCATCGTGGTGAAAGAGGCAACGTCCAGTCATGCCCTGACCGGTGTCGAAGGTACAGTGACAACCACGGTTCAATAGTTGTCGCAGAAGTGCAAAACTTCATTTATGCGCTCATCCAGGTCGTACATAATGTAGGTGCTGCAACCGTAGTAGCTACCGCTGCATCGGCACTTTGGCTGGTGCGCGGTAATGCGCGGATGCAGCGCCGGCTTGCAATGCTGTTGGCAATTGCCTGGGCGACTCAGGTGGCCAGCGGGGTGATGTTCGGCGTGACAACTTATCTTTATGAGAGCCATCTGCCTGACATCCACGGCATAGCGGTGGATGCGTTGCTGATCAAATTGTTTTGCGCCTTGTCAGGATTCGTTTTGGCTGTTACCCATGTGAAGTTCGGTTCAGCGTGGGCGATAGACAAGCAACTGCTTGCATGGCGCGTCTCTTTTGCATTTGGCGTGGTTGCCCTCGGTTCCGCGGCATTTTTGCGCTGGTTTTCCTGAATATTAATCGGTCGGGAACGCTTGGCTATGGGACATCGTTTGTTTCCGGCTGTATGCAGCTTGAATAGTCACTGCACTGCAGTGCAGGTATAATTGCCCGCTTAAATCCGTTTTGCAAAAATCTGTTTTGAATGTTATTCAAATCCAGACATCAAAAAATTCCACGAAATTTAGGAGAAATTCATGCGTATAGGCATACCTGCGGAGACGCGCGCAGGCGAAACCCGTGTTGCGGCGACACCCGAAACGGTGAAAAAAATGCTGGCGTCCGGCCACACTGTGATGGTGCAAAACGGCGCGGGCGCGGGCGCACATATTCCTGATGCCGAGTTTCTGGCTGCGGGTGCGGCCATGACCGATGCAGCCGGTCTGTATGCGCAGTCGCAAATCATGCTGAAGGTCAAGGCGCCCACGGCCGATGAACTGGCGAAGATGCCGCGTGGTATGGTGCTGATCGGCCTGCTTGCGCCGCATCAACCCGAACAGGTCGCTGCCTACACCCAGCATGGCATCACCGCATTTGCGATGGAAAAGTTGCCGCGCACTTCGCGCGCGCAGGCGATGGACGTGCTGTCCTCGCAGGCCAACATCGCCGGCTACAAGGCGGTGATCGTGGGGGCGAATCTTTACCAGCGCTTCATGCCGATGCTGATGACCGCGGCCGGAACGGTTAAAGCCGCCCGCGTGCTGATCCTCGGCGTGGGTGTGGCGGGTTTGCAGGCGATAGCCACAGCCAAGCGCCTAGGCGCGGTGGTCGAAGCGTCCGATGTGCGGCCTGCAGCGAAGGAACAGGTGGAATCTTTGGGGGCGAAATTCATCGACGTCCCTTTCGAAACCGACGAGGAACGCGAGATTGCCAAAGGGGTGGGCGGTTATGCGCGACCCATGCCCGCATCCTGGATGCAGCGCCAAGCAATACTGGTTGCGGAGCGCGCCAAACAGGCCGACATCATCATCACTACCGCGCTGATACCCGGGCGTCCCGCACCCGTGCTGCTGCATGAGGATACCGTGAAGCTGATGAAACCCGGTTCGGTGGTGGTGGACATGGCAGTGGAGGCGGGCGGAAACTGTCCGCTTTCCGAGCTTGGCAAGACCGTGGTCAAGCACGGTGTCAGCATCGTCGGCGAAGCCAATCTGCCGGGACTTGTGGCGACCGACGCAAGCGCGTTTTATGCGCGCAACCTGCTCAATTTCGTCAGTCTGTTGTGCGACAAGACCGGTGCGATGAATATCAATATGGAAGACGATATCATTGCCGGGACTCTGTTGTGCAAAGACGGACTGGCAACCGCAAAATAATTTCTGGAGAAAACTCATGACCGGTGTCGTTGACCCATTTGTTCTGAATCTGACCGTATTCGTGCTGGCGATTTTTGTCGGCTACCACGTGGTATGGAATGTTACCCCGGCTTTGCATACACCCCTGATGGCGGTGACCAATGCCATATCCGGCATCATCATCGTCGGCGCGATGCTCGCTGCGGGGCCGGAGAAGATGGACCTCGGCACGGTGCTGGGTCTGGCCGCCGTGACGCTGGCCGCGGTGAACGTATTCGGCGGTTTTCTGGTCACCCAGCGCATGCTGGGTATGTTCAAGAAGAAAGGTAAGTAAGCATGCCTGCAAATTATGTAGCACTCGCCTACCTGGGCGCAGCCATTCTGTTTATCCTTGCCCTGAAAGGTTTGAGTTCGCCGGTTTCGGCCCGTCGCGGCAACATGCTGGGCATGGCCGGCATGGCCATTGCGGTGCTGACCACGCTGACGGTAACGCACAATATTGCCGCCATTCTGCTTGCCATTCTGGTTGGTGGAAATATCGGCTGGTTCATCGCACGGCGTATCCAGATGACGGCGATGCCCGAACTGGTTGCGGCTATGCACTCGCTGGTCGGTCTGGCGGCGGTGCTGATCGCGATGTCCGCCTTCAACAATCCGGTTGCCTATGGTATCGCCAGAGCCGGTGAGGCGCTGCATGCTTCGAACCGCATCGAGTTATTCATTGGCACCTTCATCGGCGCGATCACTTTCACAGGTTCCATCATCGCGTTCGGCAAACTCTCCGGCAAACTTGGCAGCAAGCCGTTGAGCTTCAAAGGACAGCATTGGCTGAATCTGGCGCTGGGTGTGGTGATGATCGGGTTCGGCGTTGCTTTCTGCTTGGTGCCGAGTTGGACGCCATTCCTGATCATGACCGCAATTGCCCTGGCGCTGGGCATTCTGCTGATCATGCCCATCGGCGGCGCGGACATGCCGGTGGTGGTGTCGATGCTGAACTCGTACTCCGGTTGGGCGGCAGCCGGTATCGGATTCACGCTGAACAACAACATGCTGATCATCGCCGGTTCACTGGTAGGCAGCTCCGGTGCGATCCTGTCCTATATCATGTGCAAGGCGATGAATCGCGCCTTCTTTAACGTGATCCTAGGTGGTTTTGGCGGTGAGGCCGCTGCGGCTGATCTGGGCGACGGGGTGCAAAAGACCTATCGCAGCGGCAGTGCGGAGGACGCGGCGTTCCTGATGGGCAATGCCGACAGCGTGATCATCGTGCCGGGTTATGGACTTGCCGTGGCACGGGCTCAGCATGCGATCAACGAGATGTCCAAACTGCTTACCGAAAAAGGCGTGAAAGTGCGCTACGCGATCCATCCGGTGGCCGGACGCATGCCCGGGCACATGAACGTGCTGCTGGCCGAGGCCGAGGTGCCCTACGAACAGGTAGTGGAAATGGATGAGATCAACAATGAGTTCGCCGACACCGATGTGGTATTGGTGATAGGCGCGAACGATGTGGTGAACCCTGCCGCCAAAAACGACAAATCCAGCCCGATCTACGGCATGCCGATACTCGAAGCGCATAAGGCGCGCACCGTGCTGGTGGTGAAGCGCAGCATGGCTACCGGTTATGCCGGGCTGGACAACGAGCTGTTCTACATGGACAAGACCATGATGGTGTTCGGCGACGCGAAAAAAGTGGTGGAAGACATCATCAAATCCATTGCATGAGAATTTGCGGCCGATACAGGAAGGGCCGCAGGAGCGGCCCTTCCAACCGGTGACTTATCCGGCAATCAGGGACGTGGCGTCTTGATGATGAGGAATATTCCGAGCAGGCTTTGTATCAGGTAAGTGATACTCGATATGCCGTGCAGCATTTTGAATCGGTCGGCAAATGCACTGTGCATCACATCCAGCGGCAGTGCCTGTTGCTTGAGGCCGTTCATGACCGGCTGGAAACCGAACTGAAATGCCAGCGAGATGAATAACATCATTGCGACAACCCAAAACAGGGTATTTCGGAAAGCCGAACGGCCGGATATGCTGATGGTATGCAGCAGCAGATACGTCCCGCACAGCATGCCCAGATAAGCCGTTAGGGAGAACATTTGCCCGGCCAGCATGCCCGCCAGTTGCCGGTCTGGCTGGGCGTAAAACAGCACAGGCACGGCGAGATATCCGATTGACCAGATGCCGCCCACCCAGGCGGTGATCAAAAGCGAGGCGACTTGATGCGATAAGTTTTTCATGGGTGGTGTAGCGTAGCACAGCTGAATTCAATCGCAAGGCGGAAATTCCCCCTGTGCACCTGCTGGACAATATTGCTCCGCTGGCCTAACCTGACCCGTGTTACTGAAACCCGAATGATTGAAACCCGAATGATTGAAACCAAGGAGATACCATGTATTACATCGTAGAGAGCAACAAAACCTTCGAGCAGGCCGCGATTGATCTTGAGGCGGCGGTAAAGCGCCATGAATTCGGCGTGTTGCATATCCATGATCTGGGTACCACGCTGCGCAGCAAGGGCATTGCCTTCGCGGAGAATTGCAAAGTTTTCGAGGTATGCAATCCCGGGCAGGCGGGCAAGGTGCTTTCCACCGACATGCGTTTGAACATGGCACTGCCATGCCGCATCTCGGTATATACCGAACATGGCAAAACCCTGATCGGGATGATCAAGCCTGTTCCCATGCTTGCCGCCTTATCCCAAAACGCATCGCTGGTGAAAGTGGCCCAGGAGGTCGAAGCCAGGACCAGGCAAATGATGGATGAAGCAAAATAGTTCAAGCATATCGAAACAACTGACGTGACACTGTTACCCGTTTGGAGCGAGCACATCAAGTTTCTGGTGGGAATTTTCGCCATCCTGAACCCGCTCGGGGCCATCCCGATTTATCTCAGCCTGATGGCGGGCCGCTCTTCGCGCGAAATGCACCGCACCACGCTGAAGGCTTCTGTTGCAGTGGCTGTAATACTGACGATTGCAGTCTGGGCGGGTGATGCTTTGTTATCGTTCTTCGGTATCGGTATTCCGGCGTTCAGAATTGCGGGGGGATTGCTGGTACTGCTCATCGCCATCTCGATGTTCAGTGCCAAAACCAGTCCCGCGCAACACACCGACGCAGAGCAGGTTGAAGCCGAGGCCAAAAACGACATCTCGGTGGTGCCGCTGGCAATTCCTTTGCTGGCGGGCCCGGGAGCTATCAGTCTGGCCATCGTCGATGCCCACCAGGCGGGTAATCTGACGGACAAACTGGCTTTCAACCTGGGGATACTGGCTGTGGCGGGGATCGTCTGGGTGGTGCTGCGTTTGGCCGAACCGATAGGCGAGCGCCTTGGAACCGGCGGGCTGAGCATCGCCACCCGGGTGATGGGTTTGATACTCGCGGCGATGGCGGTGCAATTCATGGCCGACGGGATGCTGGGATTGTTCCCCGGCTTGTCACATTGAAAGCATCGCCTCTTGGTCCAGGGCGCTTTCCTCTATGTTGCGGGTATCTCGCCGCCTAGATACAGGAATACGTCCACTCCCGCAGGCGGGCGTATTTTGCTCGCGGGTATCGCGACGCCCGCACGCCAGTCCATGACTGCTTCGCGTTTTCCCATTCCGTTGACCAAGTACACGACATGCGATGCCTGACCCAATCGTTCGGGGCTGAGCGAAACCCGTTGCGCCGGCGGTTTTGGGGCATCGTGCACGGGTATCACGGCCGCTAACGGCGACTGATGTTCCCATGCCCCTCCGGGAAACAGGCTGGCAGTGTGGCCATCCTCGCCCAGGCCAAGCAGCACCAGATCGAATTTATCTATCCCCGCAAGTTCGAGTCCATAGTTCAAGGCCGCTTTATCAGGGCCTAGTTCTCCTGAAATCATGTGGATTTGCCGGAGTGGAATGGCAACATGATCCAGCCACTCTGCACGTGCCATGCTGCTGTTGCGTTCGGGATGGCCTGCGGGAAGACAGCGTTCGTCGCCAAAATAGATATGCCACGCCGGCCACTTCGCATTGGCGCTGCAAAGGGTCCGGTAGATATTGCGCGGGGTATTGCCCCCGGCCAGAACGATACGGAACAGACCCCTTGTGGCGATTGCCTGTTCCGCCGACTCCAGAATAATATTTATTGCAGACTGTTCGAAGCTGATCCGGCTATCGAATTCGTGCCAGCGGCAGGTCTGTGACGAACCCATGCTTGCGGTTACTTTTCGTGCGGCTCGACATGGCCGCCGAAGCCGTGACGCATCGCGGACAGAATCTTGTCGGCAAAAGTATGTTCCTGGCGCGAGCGAAAACGGGCGTAGAGAGCGGCGGTGAGCACTTCAGCCGGGACCGCCTGGTCGAGCGCTGCCTGCACAGTCCAGCGACCTTCTCCCGAGTCCTGCACAAAGCCGCTGTATTCGGACAGATCCGGGTTCCGCGCCAGGGCATCCGCCGACAGATCCAGCAGCCAGGAAGTAACGACGCTGCCGCGCCGCCAGACCTCGGCGATGTCGGCCAAATTCAGTTCATAGCGCTGATCCGCCGGCAGGGACTCGGCATTCGCGTTCCTCAGGATATCAAAACCCTCCGCATAGGCCTGCATCATGCCGTATTCGATCCCGTTGTGTATCATCTTGACGAAGTGTCCGGCCCCGGAAGGCCCGCAATAGAGCCAGCCCAGTTCAGCGCTGCCCCCTGTGGTTCTTCCCGGTGAGGGAGGGATACCCGAACCGCCTGGCGCCAGCGTGTGAAACACCGGTTCAAGACTCTTGACCGCGGCGGAGTCACCGCCCACCATCAGGCAGTAGCCGCGTTCCAGCCCCCACACGCCGCCGCTGGTGCCGGCATCAAGGTAACGGATGCCGCGCTGCGCGAGCACTTTGGCACGGCGTACGTCATCCTTGAAATAGCTGTTTCCGCCATCGATCATGACATCGCCGGCCGACAAATAACCGGATAATTCCATTACCGTGTTTTCGGTGATTTCCCCGGACGGCACCATGATCCATGCAGCGCGCGGCGGAGCGAGTTTTTTTGCCAGTTCCTGCAGACTGGCCACTCCGATTGCCCCTTCTGAAACCAGTTGCGCCACGGCCTCGGGATTTCGATCGTATACCACGCAGTCGTGACCACCCCGCATCAGGCGGCGCGCCATGTTGGCACCCATGCGCCCCAGTCCCACCATTGCGATTTGCATCTTGGTTTCTCCTTGTTGAGTGACAGATATTTCAGAATAAGCGATTGTACGAAAAGTTGTTACAGGTTTTCCGGAATATGAGCATGGCCAGCTTCCTCCAGTCTCAAGCAGGCGACCTGTATCCGGATACTAAACGGCCGGGATATCTTATCCACGCGTTGACCCGGAACAGATATCCACTGCAGATATTGGGAGCGGCTGAAGAGCAATAACCGAACAGATTATCAAAAACGCATCTTCTCACGTACCTGGGTTGGCGGGTGCAACGGTTTTGTTGCGTCCGCCAGCAGTTCATCAGAAGACTGTAATGACACCCGACAAGTTTTCAGCCGCCAGCCGCAGGGGCATTTTTAAAGATGCTTTTTGAACTTTTGCCACAGGGTGAGTTTGGGTGTCTCTTTGCATTCGGTAACAAGAACGGGGATCAGCTTGTCTGTTTCGTCGAAGTCGACTACCGAGTCGACCGGTTTGCCTTTTTTGCTGTAGCCCTCTACCCAATAGACCACCTTGGGTTTTTGCACATCGTCGAGCGCAACAAATTCCTTGCAGGTCATTTTTGCCGGATTCCGTTTTGCGGCCGCGTCGGAAGCGGCTGCCGCAGGCGACGCTGCAAATACAGGAGAAGACAGGGTGGCGGTTAGCAATATGCCGCCCAGGGTCGCGATTATCAAGCTGGATTTCATTGGTATTTCTCCTAATTTCAAAGATCAAAAATGTGCAGCCGGGCTGCACGCTAAATTTAACGCTAAATTTATCTGGCGCAAATGCGACCGATAAAATTCTGTTGCACACTCAATATTATTTATCCTGATAACGGACTGAACTGCACAGCGGTTCTTCGACGCGCATGTTCATTTTATAAAGTGCGGCATTGGTCATTCACCAAGGCCATCTAGTTTCATTTTTGAAAGATTAAATTATTGTCATGTTGCGCCACTCATTCGACATATTTATTTCCGGATTAGGTGATATGCTGAATTGCAATAGTCAGAATATTCTGCGAGCAAATCTGGAGAAGCAAATGAAATTGATGGCTAACGCGGCAGATACCCTTTTCATTCTGTTTGGTGCAAGCGGAGACTTGTCCTGGCGTTTGGTGGTGCCGGCCCTATTCAACCTGTATCTTGAAGGGCATTTGCCGCAGCGATTTCAGTTGCTGGCCGTGGATCGATTGGACAGCAGCGATTCCGAGATCGCCGGGCATTTGCAAAAAGGCGCGGCAGGGAATTCGCGGCGGGGTGTGCCTACGCCGGATGACTGGAATGCTTTCGCCGGCATGATCCGCTATATCAAGGTCGATGTGACCGACGCGGATGGCTTCAACACGCTGGCCAAAGTGCTGGACGCTCAAGATGCGCAATGGGGCGGCAAATCGGATCGGGTGTTTTATCTGGCCACGCCCCCTGCGCTGTTCCGGCCTATCGCGATCGGCCTCGGTGCGGCTAACCTGGCTCAGGATCGTGCCCATGTGCGTCTGGTTGTCGAAAAACCACTGGGCAACGACCTGGAATCCTTCCACGAAATCAATGATGAACTGTGCAGGATTTTTGAAGAGCGGCAACTGTTTCGCATCGATCATTATCTCGGAAAAGAGACCGTGCAGAATATCCTTGCGATGCGTTTCGCAAATTCGATCTTCGAGCCGATATGGAACCGGAGCTATGTCGACCACGTCGCGATCACCGCCTCCGAAACCCTGGGCGTGGAAAAGCGCGGCGGCTATTATGAACATGCCGGAGCACTGCGCGACATGGTACAGAATCATTTGCTCCAGCTGCTGTGTCTGGTTGCGATGGAGCCGCCGGTTGCCTATGATGCCGACGATATCCGTGACAAAAAGGTCGACGTGCTGCACTCCTTGCGGCCAATATCACGGGACACCGTGGATATGTTCGCTGCACGCGGTCAATATGCCGAAGGATGGATACATGGCACTAATCTGCCGCAATACCGGGATGAGCCGGGCGTGGCTCCGCGCTCCAATACGGAAACTTATGCCGCACTCAAACTCTATGTCGACAACTGGCGTTGGCAGGATGTGCCGTTCTATTTGCGCACCGGGAAGCGCATGACCGCGGATGTCACGGAAATATCCATCCGCTTCCGCGATGTCCCGCACCGGGCGTTTCCGGCTTCGGTCGGCCTGAATGCCCAACCCACACGGCTGGTGATTCAAATCAATCCCGAGCAGGGCATTGTCCTTAAATTCATGGCCAAGGAACCGGGAAACCCGTTGCGTTTGAGTCCCGTCGACATGCGTTTCCGCTACAAGGATGCCTTTCAGGCCGAAGCGCCGGCTGCTTACGAAACACTGCTCAGGGATATCATGATCGGCGATGCCACGCTGTTCATGCGCTCCGATCAGGTCGAGGCCGCGTGGAAACTGCTGATGCCTGTGCTTGATGTCTGGGCAGAGAATCCTGCAACGGATTTTCCCAACTACGCGGCGGGTTCCTGGGGACCCGAGTCGGGCGATATGCTGGTGGCCAGGGATAGCAACAGTTGGTTGACGCCGACGCTGGCCAACAAATGATGGCAGGCGAATATGGTCAGGAACAGGTTACAGCGATGAGCCAAATACCCGAAGGCAGTCATGCCCATGCCCCCGGCAGTCCCGGCATACCGCCCAAGTGGTGCAGCAGTGCGAAAGACGCGGTAGGTTGCGCTTTGGGATCTTCACGCCTGTGGTTCACCATTGGTGGTGGTATCGTGAATGAAGTGTTTTATCCGCGCGTCGACATTCCACAGGTTCGTGACCTTGGCTTCATCGTTGCCGACGACCAGGGATTCTGGGTAGAGGTCAAGCGCCTCGGCAACTATCATCTGGTCTGGGACGTGCAAGGCGTTCCGGCGATAGAGATCGTTCATCAACATGAGCGTTTCAAACTCAGGCTGAGGATAGTCCCCGATCTTCGGCGTGACGTTTTACTGGTGGATGTTCAACTGGAAGGCGATCCCGGCCTGAGGCCGTATGCACTGCTCGCACCCCACCTGGGCGGTAGCGGGCATAACAACGAGGCCGAAGTGAGCAATTATCGCGGTCGTTGCGTGCTTTGGGCTGAACAGGGCCCTTATGGGCTGGCTCTGGCTGCGGTGGATAACAACCAGGGTGATGCCTGGGTGCGAGCCAGCGCCGGATACGTCGGAGCCAGCGATGGCTGGCAGGACTTTTCGCACAATAGCCGCATGCAATGGCAATACTCGAATGCCGGCCCCGGCAACATTTCGTTGATGGGAGAACTGCCAAGGCAAGCTACGCTTGCGCTGGGTCTCGCCAGCAGCAAGGAGTCGGCGGCCACAAAGGCAATTTCCGCTCTGATGCGACCCTTCGCCGAACCCTGGCAGCAATTGCGCGATGGCTGGTCGGCATGGCATCGCCGCTGCGAGGAACAATCCAATGTTCTGCACGATGTTCCGCACGCACTGAGCGAGCAGTTTGTCACGTCGGCCATGGTGCTGCGCGTTCATCAGGATAAAGTCTATCCGGGAGCGATGGTGGCCAGTCTCAGTATTCCCTGGGGCAATACCCGCGACGAACTCGGCGGTTATCATATGGTATGGCCGCGTGATCTGGTGGAGAGCGCCGGTGCATTGCTGGTACTCGGCGCCGATGATGAGGCCAGGGATATTCTGCGTTATCTTATTGCAACCCAGAATGCCGACGGGCACTGGTACCAAAACCAGTGGCTGGGCGGGAAACCCTTCTGGCAGGGAGTGCAACTCGACGAGGCGGCCTTTCCCGTCCTGCTTGCAGCAGCTCTTGCAGAACGCGATGCGCTGCAAGGCATAGCCGTCAGTGACATGATCTCGCGGGCGCTCGGCTTCATTGCCCGCAGCGGACCGATCAGTCAGCAGGACAGGTGGGAAGAAAATGCGGGAATCAACGCGTTCACGCTGTCCATTTGTATCGCGGCCCTGGTGGAAGGGGCGGAGTGGCTGGAGCCCAAGTCACGCAAGTTTGCCCTGGCGCTGGCCGATTACTGGAATGCGCATATCGAGGACTGGACCGCGGTGTATGACACGGCCCTGGCGCATCGCGTGGGCGTGCGCGGCTACTATGTCCGTACTGCGCCGACGCAGCGCGAAACCAATCCGCGCGCATTGCTCGAGGTCATGCCGATCAAGAACCGCGCGAATGATCCGGGGTTGACCGCGGAGGAGCAGGTCAGCACCGATTGTCTGCAACTGGTGCGATTCGGCCTGCGCCGGGCCGATGATCCGCTGGTAATCGACAGCATCCGGGTTATCGATGAACTGCTGAAAGTGGATACGCCGAGCGGGCCGGTCTGGCATCGTTATAACGGCGATGGCTATGGCGAGCATAAGGATGGGGCGGCGTTCGATGGTGTCGGTCGTGGCCGCGGCTGGCCGCTGCTGACAGGCGAACGCGGCCACTATGAACTGCTTGCAGGGAAAGATCCGCTACCCTATCTGCAAGCCATGGTGGCCATGAGCAGCGAGGGGGGGATGATCCCGGAGCAGGTGTGGGACAGCGATCCCATACCTGCACGGGGACTCTACCCCGGGCGGCCGAGCGGATCTGCGATGCCGCTGGTATGGGCGCACTCTGAATATATCAAGCTGCTGACTTCCCGAAAACTTGGCTATCCCTGTGATCGGCCATCTGCAACATGGCAACGCTATCAGGGGAAGCGTCCCCCGATATTGCAAGCGATCTGGATACCCCAGGCACCGATCCAAAAAATCACGGTCGGGCAGAGTCTGTTCGTCGCCTCATTCAGGCCGAGCACTATCCATTGGAGCATCGATGGATGGCAGTCGGTCCGGGATACCGAATTGCTGGACATAGGCATAGGGCTGCACGCGGTCGAGCTTGATACCAGGTCATTGCCCGCGGGACAACGCATTGATTTCACTTTTCACGGCTTTGGCGCCGGCGAATGGTTGGGTCAGGATTACACGATAGCCGTGGAGGAAGCAGCCAGTGAACATGCCTAAGCGCCAACCTCTGACCCGGTCGTACACGGTCAGGCGTTACGGCTGTCCCTGATTAGCCGCTTTCAATATCTGGGATAAATCCCCGGAAGCCTGTGCGGCTTGCGGGCCTTCGATCTTGCCTTGCGTCCAGTCCACCGTCCACCCGGCACCCCACGACATCAGCGAGGCGAGCACCAGAACCGTCAGGCCCCGCGTCATGCCTTTGGGTATGCCCTGTTCATCCAGGTAACGGTTGAGAAACCAGGCCGCAATAAAAAACACGATGGTGGAAATTATCAGGTTCAGCATGGCAGAGACGTGATCATCATCGAATTTCCTTCGCGCAAACGGCATTAAATCTACAGGTCAGAAGGCATAAGCGGTAGTGCCGCCGTTTCCCGCTGCGACGTAACCGAAGCCACTGGCGAACATGGCATTCGGGTTGCTGATCGGAGTTTGGGACGGGCCTGACCACTCTATGCCATTCACGCTGGTATAGACCTTGCCGGTGCTATCCATGGCGACAAACTCGCTGCTTGGGGCCGCAAACTCCAGTAAAGGATCCGCGCTGACATTGGCGAACACCTTGTTCTCCACCGTGACGCTGATCAGGTTTGGTGCACCGGGAAGTGTTATCACGGGACTCCAGTTGAGGCCATTATTAAGGCTGGTCACTATCGTGCCCTGGTCGCCCACCGCGACTACGATGCCCGTGAGCGAACCCATAGGTGAAATTGCAACTTTGCGCAGATTGTTGCTGGTCACTGGTGTTGACGGCGCCATCCAATTGCTGCCATCGGGGCTGGTAAGTATCGTACCGTGCTCTCCCACGGCAACGTAAACACTGCCACGGGCTATTCCCCACAGGTTATAGCTGGAAGGTTGATTTGCCGCCATTATCCAGTTGAGACCATCGTAAGTGGACATTATCGTTCCCGCGTTGCCCACCGCGACGAAAATGCCATAAGCTTGTGTAATGTCATGCAAGTCCTGGTTGGTTGTGCAGTTTATACAAGGCATCGTGCTGGCATTGGATCCCCCTATCTGCCAATTGACGCCGTCGGTGCTGTAGAGCGACGATCCACCCGCCCCGACGGTTACCCAGAGCTGCGGCGGCGGCACGGGTAGTCCCGGCCAGGGCACATATTGATTCGTGAACGCTGTATAGCCGGTCACCGCATAGAGGTCGCTGGTAAATCCTGCCGGGGCCGCCTGATGGGCCCAACTCTTTCCGTCGCTGCTGGTATAGATCGCGCCGCCGGCGCCAACCATCGCAAAAATGCCGGCGCCGCTTGTCGTCGGGCTGTTCCAGCAGGTAAACAAGCTGGTGTATCCCACACCGTAAATATTTGCGCCTGAAACGGTCGGGCCGGTCATCCATGAAGTGGTGCTGGCATCGTAAGGTGTTGCGCTGACCGTCGGACTGCTCGGCCCGCCGGGTCCGCCGCTGGTGCGGCCGTTGGCTGCAAAATAATACTGGTCTCCCATAAACAGGCCGCACAGATAAAGCGGAGTGGGGACGATAGTGTAAGCATGGGCATTGGGCAAGTCGATCCAGTTGAATGCAGTGATACTGGGGTCAGTCGCACTGAAGACCCAGTAGTCGATTGCCCAGTTGGGAGTCCAGGTGAGAGTGACCCTGCCGTCTCCCGCAGTCGCCGCGAAATTCGCAGGAGGGGCGTAGGTTGAACCGTTGTCCAGGCACCCGCCAAGCAACACTGTCGCCATTGCAACGATTAACTTGCAATACAATTTTTTCACTATTTGAATTCCTTGAAGAGGGATGTCCCGATACGTTATTGCCAGCGACTATTTGCAACGCAGGAACAAATTACCCTGCACGCATTGCTGATCCTGATGGGCACTTGCAAACTTCACTTAAAAATTATTCAACGCGGCATTTTATCACCTTATTCCGGAAATTATTATGGCAACGGCGATACATGATCCTGTCACTGAAAAAAATCAGCCCGGGTTTTTGCCCACTCCTGCCTGATTCCTTGTTCATGACCATTTACCGTGCTGCACAGAATCGGGTGAGTTGCAGGCTTGCCGGGCATGCCACGATGCTGATGATGCAGGCATTCGGCAAGGATACCGTCATTCATGGAGACATGATCACAGGGGTGTCGTCGGGTTGCCAGGGTGGGTATCTGTTCATGACCGCCGCAAACAACGCGGAGTCCAGAAAACCTTTGAGCCAGTTACGCAGAAACGGGTAGGGCGCTTGCGCGAACCAGCCTTGGTCTACATCGGCGAATTGGCGTATGAACGGGAAAATGCCCGCATCGGCAACGGATGGTGTGTCGCTAAGCAAAAAGGGAGTCGCGCGCAGGCAGTTTTCCAGGCCCTGAATAAATATCTCCGCCCGGGCGCGGTAATGGTGTTGTCCTTGTTCCGGGTAACGTTCAGGATACTTGTAGCGGTTCAGAAGGTCTTTGAAGGTTGTGTCGTTCTCCCTGATCAGCGGGATTGCGGCATCGGCGTAAGCACTGTTTTCTCCCAGCCAGTCATCGGGGTCGTTCCGGCGCAAAGCCCATAGCATGATATCCCAGCTTTCATCGATCACCTCCCCATCGGGCAGCACCAGCACCGGCACGCTGCCCTTGGGAGAGCATGCCAGCATGCTTTGCGGCTTGTTGCTCAATTTGACTTCGCGCAATTCGACAGCTATGCCGCTGGCATAAAGTGCCATTCGCGCGCGCATCGCATAAGGGCAGCGACGGAAGGAGTAGAGCACGGGATACATGGCAGTTACAAAGGACGGCGTCGCGCCCGGTGCCGGAACGCGCCGATGGCGCAGGTCATTCCGAGTCGGCAGCCATGCGTGCTCACGGCTGTCTCGGTTCGCCCTGATCGTATGGATGGTGGTTTGCAGACACCATCACATTGGCAGTAGCCATGGTTTGGTTGCCGGAGGCATCAGTCGCCGAGTAGGTCACGGTGTATATCCTTCCGGCAAAACTTTTGCTCGCGGCACGCAATTTAAAATAGCGGTCATCCAGGCCGATGCTCGCGTCACGGATGTCGTCCGCGCCCAAAGGCTCGTTGGATGTGATGGACTCGAGCTTGATTTCGGGCATGCGGTCATAATCGTCCTTGATCGAAAAGGTCGCTTTGATGGCGACAAATTTGTTGTCCTGCGGCATGATCGTATCGGGATGCAAGTATACCGTGACGCGGGGCGGGCTCGTGTCCAGGCGTTCCAGGGGGACAGTCAGATTCGCAGGGCTGCCATCTGCGAAACTGAGCATGGCGTGGCCAGTCAGGTAGTTGCTATCCGCCTTATCCAGCGAGATGCTCATTTTGCCCAGATTCTGTCCGGGCAGCAGTCTCGGTGTCCTGTCATTCAGGGGCGCCCATGTGAGCGCATGCGCGTCGCTTTCCTGTTCGGGGGTGATCAGACTGACGCGCCAGCCTGTGGGGGAGTTGGAGCTTGTCGAGGGGATGCCGAACTTGGCATTCCAGCCCGATGGCAGCCCGAGCAGTTCATATACGTCATTGCCGGGATTCACATCTCCCCGCTTATCGAGTCCTATCGTAACCGCAGCGATGGTTTTCGGGGTGTTGTTGATAACGCGATAGCTGTATACGATCTTGTCGCCGGAGTGTAGTGCATAAACTTCCACTCTGGCAGTGTGTGTTGTCTCCTCGGCCGATCCCAAAGGGGCGTAGGTCAGCAATATCAGGCCGGCTGACAGGAGCATTTTGAGCGTCCAGCTGTGTTTCATTCTTGTATCCTTAGTTTTGGTTTGTTTTAATAAGTGGAATGTTACGCATAATCTTCCGTCTGCGCGAGCCGGAATCCCCACGCCCCGTCAAAAAGACTTCACGCCACCAGGCGGTAGATCAAGCCGATTCCCCCGCATCCCGCAATCACGGGAATAATGCCGACGCGAAAGCGCAATAGCGCGATCAATGCCGCCACTCCGAGCAGCGCCGAGAACCATTCGAATCGTCCCACCCAACCTTGCGGCCACAGCACGTGCCAGGCGAAGAACACCGCCAGGTTGAGTATCACGCCCACTACCGCAGCAGTGATGCCGGTAAGCGGTGCGGTAAAATTCAAATCGCCATGTGTTCTTTCCACCAATGGCCCGCCGAGAAAAATAAAAATAAACGACGGCAAAAAGGTGAAGAACGTCACCACCGCCGCGGCACCCGCGGCGGCGAGAAACAGCTCGTCCGGGCCGAACAGCGCCTGGCCCCATCCGCCGACAAAACCGACGAAGGCTACCACGATGATCAGCGGCCCGGGCGTGGTCTCGCCCAATGCCAGCCCGTCCATCATTTGCAGCGGGGTCAGCCAGTGGTAATGATCGACCGCACCCTGATAGACGTAGGGCAGCACCGCGTAAGCGCCGCCGAAAGTCAGCAATGCGGCCTTGGTGAAGAACCAGCCCATCTGCGTGTACATACCCTGCCAGCCGAATTTCCCTACCAGCATCAGCATCGCAGTTGCCCAGATTGCCACACCGGTGAATGTGACGCGCAACATCCGTGGCCAGGTGAAGCGCGCATGCTCGGGCGTCGGCGTGTCATCGGCGATCAGTGCCGCGCCATAAACGTCTTTAGCCTTGCCGTGCCCGCCGCCGATGGCGAATTTTTCCGGCGCGACCCTGCCGCCGATATAGCCTGTCAATCCGGCAGCCAGCACGATGGCCGGGAAAGGAAGGTTGAACGCAAAGATCGCTAAAAATGCAGCCGCGGCCAGTGCCCGCAACATGCCGTTGTTCAGGGAGCGCGAGCCGATCCGGTAGGCAGCGAACAGCACGATCGCAGTGACAGCCGGCTTGATTCCGTACAACACGCCCGCAACAGCCGGCACATTGCCATAGGCGAGATAGACCCACGACAGGAATATCAAAATGAACAGCGACGGCAGCACGAACAGCACACCAGCGATGATGCCTCCCCGGGTTTTGTGCATCAGCCAGCCTATGTATACGGCAAGTTGATGGGCCTCCGGGCCCGGCAGCACCATGCAGTAGTTGAGCGCGTGCAAAAAGCGCCGCTCGGAGATCCAGCGTTTTTTTTCGACCAGATCCTGGTGCATGATCGCGATCTGACCTGCCGAGCCGCCGAAGCTGATGAAGCCCAGTTTCAGCCAATACCGGAAGGCCTGGGCCAGCGTGACCGGTTCAGGAGGCTGGCTGTTGCCAACCTGGGTGCTGTCGGGAATTTGCTGCCGGGGTGTGTCCATGACTCCTTCCAGGAAAATCTCCCATGTCGGAGCAGACCTTGGACGATGTGTTGTCTTGAGGCGGGGATGCTGCTATCCCCGTGCGTTAATTATCGCTGCTTGGACAAAAACAATCAATCGGCCGGGATTTCCGGGTCGCTTTCAGGATACGATCGCGGCAAGTGAGTCCAATAGCGGCGATGAATCTTGCGGTAGCGTTCCACATGCAAATACTGGGCGTTCATCCCGACCAGGATCGCGCCGTCCTGGTCCGAGCGCAGCAGTTCTGCGCCGCTGTGGGCGTAGTGTTGCAAGACTTCCTGTCTGGGATGGCCGAAGCGGTTGAGATAGCCAACAGTGAACACGGCATATTCCGGATGCACGGCAACCACAAAATCATCGGTCGATGAAGTCTTGCTGCCGTGGTGGGGCACGACCAGCAAGACTGCGGGCAGCTTGTCCGGATGTTCCCCGAGCAGTTGCAGTTCGGATTTTTTCTCTATGTCCGCAGCCAGCAGGATATGCTCGCTGCCCACGCCGATACGCAACACGCAGCCCATATCGTTGTCGCGAATTTTTGGTTCGGCGTAGCTGGTTGCAGCGGGATGAAGCATCTCGAAATTCACTCCGTCCCATTGCCATGATTGCCCGTCCACGCAGTGCTGTTTATTGGCTGCCTGTTGCAGCAGAGGATGCCCGTCGGGCAGCGAGGACAACACCCAGTTGACGGGCATGGTTTGCATGATGGAAGCTGCGCCGCCGGTGTGATCGGTGTCGTCGTGGGTGAGTATCAGACCATCCAGTCTGTCTATGCCCAGCGCGCGCAACGACGGGATCAAAATGCGGTTGCCGCTATCCGCGCCGGCGCTGAAATCCGGGCCGGCATCGTAGAGCAGCGCGTGATGCCGGGTTTGCGCGGCGACCGCCAGACCCTGCCCGACATCGAAGATGATCAGGCGTACCGAATCCTGTAGCGGGAGTTCCGGCCTGTTGAAGAACATCGGCAGCAGGAATAAAAATCCCAGCCAGCGTGCCGGGAATCCGCGCGGCAACAGTATCAGCAACACGCCAAACATGCCGGCCACTATGCTCCATGGCGGCGGCGCGTGTTGTGTCCACACCGCCTGCGGCAGACTGTTCAGCCATTCCAGTCCGGCCATCGTCCAGCCCATCACGCTGTGCGCCAGCCACAGCGGCGCGCCCCAATTGCTGAAATATGGGGGCAGTACCGCGCCGAGCAAGGTGAGCGGAACGACCACCAGACTCACCAGTGGAATCGCGATGGCATTGGCTATGGGCGAGACCAGCGACACCTGCTGGAACAGCGCCAGCAGCAGGGGAATCAGGCCTATGGTCATCGCCCACTGCACCTTGCCGTATTCCACCAGCCAGTGCGAAGGTCTCAGGCGATATGCCGTGACGTACAGGATCAGTGTCACTGCAACGAAAGACAGCCAGAAGCCCGGCGATAATACTGCCCAGGGGTCCGGGATCAGCACGCCGAGTAACGCGATACTGAGTATCTGTCCGAGCGAAAAATTGCGGTTCAGCCACAGCGCGGCGGCGACGGCGGCCACCATATACACGGTGCGTTGCGCCGGCACCGCGAAACCGGACAGCAGCGCGTAGACAAGTGCCACCAGCACGGCCATCAATGCGGCAGCCTTGCGCGCCGGCAGCCACAGCGTAAGACGCGTGCTGCGCCGCCACAGCCAGTAGGTGAGGGCGAAGCCCAGGCTGGACAGCATCGTGATGTGCAGGCCGGAGATGCTCATCAGGTGATTCACGCCGGTGCGCGTGAACACCTGCCACTGCGCTTGCGGGATGCTGCCCTGGTCGCCGATGGCCAGTGCGCTGAGCACGCCCGCATAGGGCGCATCAACCAGTTCCGACTTGAACTTGTCGCGCACTTTCTCACGCCAACTCTCGATGCGGTAGTTGAAACCGCCAGCCTGCGCGGCAAGGCGCACATTGTCCGCCTTGTTGTTCACATAACCCACCGCGCGCACATTGTTCTCCAGTGCCCACAATTCAAAATCGAAACCGTAAGGATTGCTGCTGCCATGAGGCTGTTTGAGGCGCAGCGTGAGCTGCCAGCGTTCCCCGGCGTGGAATATCGGCGGTGCGGTTTGCCGGTTGCGATAGGTGCTGAGGTAAATGTGCCCTGGCACTCCGGCTTGCGGAGTGAGTATCTTTTCCACATCGAAACCGAAACGCTGGCCGTGTTCGAGGTTGCGCGGCAGCTCGGCGACCACACCAGTGACTTCAATGTCGCGCCCCTGCCACTCATCCGGCAGGCTGATGGCGAGACGCTGTTGTGCTTGCCATGCGGCGTGATAGAAACCCAGGCCCAGGGCGAAAGCGGCAAACAGCAAGGTGCGTGCAAGCCGCAGGGCTGGCGGTTTGGCCGGGATCACTAGCGCGAACGCGCAGACAGGCAGCAGCCATGCCCAGACAAGATCGGGAAGTGCGGCCTGCTGTTGCAGCAGCCACACGCCGATCGTGAAGCAGAGGGTGAAGAGAACCATGCGCGTAGATTAACGCGCGACTAGAATGGCGTCATGCGAAAATTTTTCAAACGCAATCTGCCCAGCGCCGCCACGGTAAAACAGAACCGTTGGCTACGCCCGTTCGGCGCCTGGCTGCATCATCCGAATCTGTGGCATCTGCATCGCCGCTCGGTGGCGGGTGGAATGGCAACCGGGTTGTTTTGCGGCCTGGTACCGGGGCCGTTGCAGATGATTTCCGCCGCATTGCTGGCCGTGTTGTTCCGTGTCAATCTTCCCGTGGCTTTGATCACCACGCTGTACACCAACCCGTTCACGATCGTGCCGCTGTATTTGCTGGCTTACAAGATTGGCGCCTGGCTGAGCGGCGTGCACAGCGGCGTGACAGTAGTGGTGCCGCCATTTCCGGAATTGCACTGGCATGACTTGGCCGGGAAAATGTGGGGCTGGATGGTGGCACTGGGCGAACCGTTCCTGATCGGTCTGCCCGTTCTTGCTGCCAGCCTGGCAGCCGCAGGATATATTGTGGTGCGCGTGATGTGGCGCATAGCGGTGATACATAGGTGGCGCGCGCGGATACAGCGGAGAGTTATTTGATTTTCTGATGGCTGGTTTGTGCCAGA
>LSLI01000046.1 GCA_001577345.1 Candidatus Gallionella acididurans | reverse complement strand
CTTGAGTTCGTCGAATAATTTTTTGTCGGCAAATCCGTATAGCGCGATTTTTTTCAGCGGCTTGCGCTGGCCCGCTTTCTTCTTGTGCAGCGGCAACGACGCGCCGTTCACCCACGCCGCATACGCTGCAGCCTCTGCGGCCTGCCGGCGCTGGGCTTCATCGCCTTGCACGATGATGTTGATGCTGGCCGGCTGCTCGTCCAGCAGCAACTGCATAGCCTTGCGCACCTGGGTCTGCACGGCAAAAATGGTCTTGCTGAAATCCAGCATCGCCCAAACTATCAGGCCGCCGTCGGCTGCGTTAGCGGCGACCGGCGTGGCGGCGAATTCATTGGCCTTGATGCCGCGCCGCCTGAGCACGGCAGCCAGCAGGTCGCTGTATGGCAGGTCTTTCGGCAGTGTCTTCCCGTTGGGCAGCAGCACCAGCAAATGGGTTGCCTTCAGTGCTTTGGGCAGGCTAAGTGTGGCAGTCAGTTGTGCTAGCATTACGCCCTTGAAAGTCATTCAACAATGCCGCAATTATACGGGCATTCAACACGAAAAATTATGCGCGCCTATTTGGACCTCATGCAGCACGTGCTCGACCACGGCACGAAAAAATCCGACCGCACCGGCACCGGCACGACCAGCGTGTTCGGCTACCAGATGCGCTTCAACCTTGCGGAGGGATTCCCGCTGGTCACCACAAAGAAGTGCCACATCAAGTCCATCATTCACGAACTGCTGTGGTTTCTGCAGGGCAGCACCAACACAAAGTACCTCAAGGACAACGGCGTCAGCATCTGGGACGAATGGGCAGACGAGAACGGCAACCTCGGCCCGGTGTATGGAAAGCAGTGGCGCTCCTGGGCTACCGTTGACGGCCGCGCAGTCGACCAGATTTCCGAAGTGATTGCGCAGATCAGGAAAAACCCCGACTCGCGACGGTTGATCGTGTCGGCGTGGAACGTCGGCGAACTCAACCAGATGGCGCTTGCGCCCTGCCATGCGTTTTTCCAGTTCTATGTCGCCGACGGGAAATTGTCCTGCCAGCTATACCAGCGCAGCGCCGACATTTTTCTGGGCGTGCCGTTCAACATTGCCTCGTATGCGCTGCTGACGCTGATGGTCGCTCAGGTCTGTGACTTGCAGCCGGGCGATTTCGTGCACACTTTCGGCGACGCGCACATTTATTCCAACCATATGGAACAAGCCCGTTTGCAATTGTCACGCGAGCCTCGCCCGTTGCCGACGATGCGTATCAATCCAGCCGTGAATAATATTTTCGATTTCAGGTTCGAGGACTTCACGCTGGAAGGCTACGATCCTCATCCTGCAATCAAGGCGCCGGTCGCGGTATGAATACTCTTATCCCGGCACCGGTATGAAACCGCTCGTATCGCTGATCGTCGCGATGGCGAAAAACCGCGTGATCGGCATCAACAACACGCTGCCGTGGCATTTGCCCGCCGACCTGAAGCACTTCAAGGCGCTCACGATGGGGCACCATATCGTGATGGGACGCAAGACTTATGATTCGATTGGCAAGCCGCTACCGGGGCGCACTTCGGTAGTGGTGACGCGCAACCGGAATTTGAAAATTGACGGGTGTATCGTTGTGCATACGCTTGAACAGGCGCTTGCTGTTTGCGCTGCGGATGACGAGATTTTTGTCGTGGGCGGCGCGGAGCTTTATGCCCTGTCCTTGCCAATTGCGGACAAGCTTTATATCACTGAGATACAGAAAGACGTGCAGGGTGATGCGTACTTTCCCGTCATTAATCACGATGAGTGGCGGGAAATATCCCGCGAGATGCATAGCCAGCAGGAACCGCTAACGCTGGAATACCACTTCACCACCTGGCTTCGCATAAAACAGTAACGCTAGCCGGCCAGTCGACGGCATTCCTTGCGCTTTCCCAAAGCCTGGCAATTGCGGCCCCCCGCTGGTCGCATTCATCCTAACAGACTGTGAGGCAATTACCCGGCTCTCATTTCCCCGGACTGGCACACCAACTCAAGCATAGCTTCATCAGTGCAACTCTTGAGTCGGCGACTCGGGCACCTCGGGCAGCGACGGCATCTCAGGCACTTCGGGCCTTTCCGGCATTTCCGGGAGAGAAGGAGACTCATGGATATCCATGTTAAGCGGGCTTTCCGGACGTTCATGGGTATTCGCGTTGATTTCAGCCGGGCTGACCAGCTCCGCACCTCTGCCCGCCCCTTCATGGGATTGCGCCCCTTTATTGCTTTCTCCCGGGCCTTCTTCCTTCCTCTCCAATTCAAATACGCTGTTTTCCTCTTTCAGGAAAGAGCTGTCATTATAAAAATCAGGAATGTCTTTCAGCAAAACAGGCATTACTTCAGCGCCCACGGCCAGACCCACCTGTTTGGGGTGGATGTCGATCTCCCCCTTTTCGGTTTTAATGAATGTTATACCCTGATTCACCTTGTCGTAAGTGCCCGAACGGAAGCTGCTGCGGTCACCTGGCAAAATGACTGTTGCCTCATGGTCTGTTCCGCGCACACCGATTGTTGCCGTTGGGGTCCTGAGCAAATCTTTTTGCGGATACATTTTCCCCAGTTTTCCAGTGACAAAGCGGCCCGCGCCTTTAAGCAGAGAAAACACGCTGACATCCTTGCTCGTTCCGGTGTAGGCAAACTGGTCGATCTTGAGTTGCGTTTCGGGACGTACCGAAACCAGCCCGTCATCGGTCATCCTGATTTGCAATGTGCCCGACTGGGACGTCACGATCGTTTCTCCCACACATACCGGATCACCTTTGGCAAGCAGCCTCTTTCGACCATTGCTTTGCGCCTCGACAGCGCCGAGGCTTGAAATCACCTCCCCCGCAATTTGCATCTTGCCACCCGGGCTTATACCGGTTCCGCCCATGCCGGTGGATTTTGCCACTATTCCGGTACCGCCCATTCCCGTTCCGGATGCGGTGTAGTTGCATCCATTTGAAGCGGCCCACACACTCCCGCACAGGGTGCCAAGTACGCCCAGCAAGGCAAGGCGTTGCAGCAACAAGTCAATTTTTTGGGGTTTCATCCGGGGCCTCCGCCTCACTAAAATTATATACGCCGAAATTTGCCCGATGCACCGCATCGGCTTGTCCTTCATCACGCTTTTGCAGTTCTGCGGCGCGCTTGTTGACAGAATGGAGCGCCTTCATGCCAACGGTGCGGGAATAATCCGACAGTTGTTTCACCGAATCGGCGCTCAATTTATCATAGAAGACACAGCGCTCCATAAAGGGCGGTGCGCCACCCGCCAGATTGTGTACTGTTGCAGCCATGTGGTCATGGATATTCTGGCCGAAATAGTAGATCTTTTCTTCCATGTCCTGAGGCAGAACAAATGCATCCGCGCAAAGAAGCACCATATCATTCTCGTCCAGCTTGACTATACCCTGCCGCAGCCATTCATCCAGTACCACACGTGCACGGAAATCCTTGCTGACCGACTGAACCAGGGATTCGAAGGATAGCCCACCGCCTTTGTTCGCCAGACGCGGCAATGGAGCAGGCAGACCCTGTTCGTTCTGGTATTCAGGGTAACCGCTCCAAATAGTTAGCAGCAAAGCACTCATGGATGCGCGATGCGAAAGGTCGATCCTTTCCTCAGGTTCATTGCGCAACCGGTTGATCTCCCTTCTATGTATCCCCGTCAGCAAGCTGATACGGCTGTCCGTCTGGGGTTTGGAGGCCAGCCTGAATTCTTCTTCTGCAATCTTCGCATAGGCAGATTTGGCCAGGTTGCAGAAAGCCGGGAATGTTACGCCATGCGACAGCAGCAAACGAACTAATGGCCGCAACAAATGCCGAATCGCCGCTACAAGAGACGGCTGAATTCCGGGGGCAGAGGTGTCTTGATTATTCATATCATCAGCTACATTGTCGGGAAGTCTCAGTTTTCATAAAGTCAGCATACCACAAAAAAACATTTGACGTGTGCAAATTTTACACGTATTATGAAATCAGTGTGTATAATGCACACGCATGTTGAGGCAGGAATATCGATAAACATGCCAGCGAACCTGCTGCAAGAACAACCCGGGTTCGATTTTTAGTTGGATATTTTTAAGGAGAAAATCATGTTGAACAAAACAAATGCTGCAAAACTTCTTGTATCTGCACTGCTCCTGGCGGGCGGCTCTGCAATCTCCTATGCCGCCCCTGCGGCACCTGCAACCCCGGCAGTGCCGGCGACTCCCGCCACACCAACGACCATGGCAATACCAGCCACACCGGCAGTCCCTGCCGTAGGTGAAAGCCTGGAGGTGGAAGCGCCTGAAGTGCATGGAGTCCCCGAAGCCCCGGAAGCCCCGGAAATGCATGAAGTTCCCGAAGCTCCCGAAGGTACTCAAGGGCACGAAGCTCCCGAGGTGCAATCCCCTGAAGTGCACACAAACGGATCCCATTAATCCAAACCAACCGGAGAGCGTCATCATGGAAAACCGACTGAATACTGATGCGTTAAGAATTGTGCAGCTTGAAAAACTGCAGGAATTGAAAGCGCAAGAAAAAAACCTGCGGGAATTACAAGGTGAGTTGGAAAGGATCAACCTAAAAATCAAAAAAAGGACGCTCTGTCCACGGAAGACGTGAAATATCTCAGTCAACTCGGCTGGCTTAGCGCGTTGGCAGTGACGGTAGCCAGCGTCGCTGCCAACATTTAGCCAATAATGTAACGTCCGACTTGAATTTTTTAAACCAACCAAACCAACTTTACTATCATGAAAAACGCCATACTCGCCAGCAGCATCATTAGTTTCTTTACCTCTGTCGTGATTAGTTTCTTTGCTTCAGTTATTTTTCAAACTGCGCACGCGGAAGAAGCGGGAAAACTCAGCCTCGAAACAGGCATGGACTACAACACCGGCAAGTATGGCGGTTCCCAGTCCACCGACATTCTTTATGTTCCATTCACAACCAAGTACCAGGGCAAGGAATGGACGCTGAGATTGACCGTTCCCTACATACAGATTACCGGTCCGGCAAGCATAATAAGCGTGATGAACGGCGTGCCCCTGACTGGTGCTGCCGCAAGCAATACTCCTGTCACCCGCTCTGGCATGGGCGACGTGATTGCAGCTGCCACCCACAATGCCTATAACGGGGGCAGCGAGGGACTCATAGTCAACCTGACCGGGAAAGTTAAATTAGGAACGGCTAGCAGTTCCCAGGGATTGGGCACCGGGAAGAATGATTATGCCTTCCAGTCTGATCTGTACCAGGTAAAGGGAAGCTATACCACTTTTGGAAACTTTGGTTACAGAATATACGGCAGCCCGGCCGGATACACGCTTAACAACATTTTTTATGGTTCGCTGGGCGAGAGTTATAAATTTAACCAGGAGACCTCGGGAGGGATGATGCTTGATGTCGGTCAGAAAGTCATATCGACAGGCTCACCTATTGTAGAAACGATATTTTTCGTCAACCATAAACTTGATAAAACCTGGAAAGCCCAGGGTTATTTCTTAAAGGGTTTCACGAATGGCGTCCCGAATTTCGGGCTCGGAGCGTCAATCAACCATGCCATCTGACCAGTTTGGATTTCCTACCCGTTCGAGCGTCCACGGGCTTATCCAAATTCATTAACCGCATGTGCCTGCAACACCAGGATGAACACTATGGATTCTCCACCGCCATCCTGGTTTACCTTGCAAAGACAGCCAGGGCCGGATCAATAGCGCCAACTCAATCCGGCCTGACGCAATCCACGTAATAACGGCGCTCGCCGTTCATCTCCTCGACCAGACCATGGATGTCGGTCTCGAAGCCGGGGAATTTTTCGTTGAAGTCGCGAGCAAACTTGAGGTAATCGACGATGGTCTTGTTGAAGCGCTCGCCGGGAATCAGCAGCGGGATGCCGGGTGGGTAGGGAGTGAGCAGCACCGCCGTGACGCGCCCCTCCAGGTCCTCGATCGGCACGCGGTCTATCTCGTCGTGCGCCATCCTGGCGAAAGCGTCTGACGGTTTCATCGCGGGCTGCATATCGGACAGATACATCTCGGTGGTCATGCGCGCCACGTTGTGGCTCTTGTACATGTCGTGTATCTGCTGGCACAGATCATGGAGGCCGACGCGCTCGTAGCGCGGGTGCGCCACGGCAAACTCCGGCAAAATACGCCAGATTGGCTGGTTCTTGTCGTAGTCATCCTTGAATTGCTGCAAAGCGGTAAGCAGCGTGTTCCAGCGGCCCTTGGTGATACCGATCGTGAACATGATGAAGAACGAGTACAGCCCGCACTTCTCCACGATCACGCCGTGCTCGGCGAGATACTTGGTGACCATCGCGGCCGGAATGCCGGTTTCATCGAAGTTGCCGTTCAGGTTAAGCCCCGGCGTGATGATCGTGGCCTTGATCGGATCGAGCATGTTGAAGCCCGATGCCAGCTTGCCAAAACCGTGCCATTTGTCGCCGGTCTTCAGCACCCAGTCCTCGCGCGAACCGATGCCTTCGTCGGCGATCTTCTCCGGCCCCCACACCTTGAACCACCAGTCCTTGCCGAACTCGTCGTCCACCTTGCGCATCGCGCGGCGGAAATCCAGCGCCTCGGCTATGGATTCCTCCACCAGCGCGGTACCCCCAGGCGGCTCCATCATCGCGGCGGCGACGTCGCATGAAGCGATGATCGCGTACTGCGGGCTGGTCGACGTATGCATCAGATAAGCCTCGTTGAACACATGGCTGTTGAGTTTGCGGGTCTCCGATTCCCGCACCAGGATTTGCGAAGCCTGCGACAGTCCCGCCAATAATTTATGCGTGGATTGTGTGGCAAAGATCATCGATTCCTTGGCGCGCGGCCGGTATTTGCCGATCGCGTGCATGTCCTTGTAGAACTCGTGGAAGGCTGCGTGCGGCAGCCAGGCCTCGTCAAAGTGCAGCGTATCAATCCGGCCGTCCAGCATCTCCTTCAACATCTCCACGTTGTACACAATGCCATCGTAGGTGCTCTGGGTGATGGTCAGGATGCGCGGTTTCTTGGTCTTGTCCTTGATGAACGGGTTTGCGTTGATCTTGCGCTGTATGCTTTCGGGCTCGAACTCGGACTTGGGGATAGGCCCGATGATGCCGTAATGGTTGCGCGTCGGCATCAGGAACACCGGCACCGCGCCGGTCATCATGATGGCGTGCAATATCGACTTGTGGCAATTGCGGTCCACCACCACGATGTCATCGGGCGCAACGGTCGAGTGCCACACGATCTTGTTGGAAGTGGAGGTGCCGTTGGTGACGAAAAACAAATGATCGGCATTGAAGATGCGCGCGGCATTGCGCTCCGAGGCTGCCACCGGACCGGTGTGGTCGAGCAGCTGGCCGAGCTCGTCCACCGCGTTGCACACGTCGGCGCGCAGCATGTTCTCGCCAAAGAACTGGTGGAACATCTGTCCGACCGGGGATTTAAGAAACGCCACGCCGCCCGAGTGTCCCGGGCAGTGCCACGAGTAGGAGCCGTCCTGGGCGTAGTGCAGCAGGGCGCGAAAGAATGGCGGCGCCAGCGAATCCAGATAGGCCTTGGCCTCGCGGATGATGTGGCGCGCGACAAATTCCGGCGTGTCCTCATGCATGTGGATGAAGCCGTGCAGCTCGCGCAGCACGTCATTCGGGATGTGCCGCGAAGTGCGTGTCTCGCCATACAGGTAAATCGGGATATCGGCGTTCTTGAAGCGTATCTCCCGGACAAAGGCGCGCAAACTTTTCAGCGCGACCTCGGTTTCTTCCGCGCTGCCCGAGCCGAACTCCTCGTCATCGATAGACAGCAAAAATGCCGAAGCTCGGCTCTGTTGCTGGGCGAACGAGGTCAGGTCGCCATAACTGGTAACGCCGAGCACTTCCATGCCCTCTTTTTCAAGCGCGTCTGCCAGCGCGCGTATACCCAACCCGCTGGCGTTCTCGGAGCGGAAGTCTTCATCGATGATGACGATAGGAAAACGAAATTTCATACGGTGCTCCTTGGGCGCGGACTAATGAGGCGCAGATAGATTAATGCTTCTCGAACCAGAAATAGAACAAAGTTTCAGTGCAGGCTCATATTTGCCCTAGGCCAATGTGATGCCGAAACTAAAACGGAATTCCATGACTTGCTCGCTTTAGGGATAAAACTGGGCGGGAATAGCAAAGTGGCGCGAATTGTCGCAGATTTCAATAGGGCTGCAAGGGAAAATTTTTGCTGCAAAAAGCTGTGGGCCCGCCAAATGCGGGCTACATTTTCGGCAAGGTCACACCGACCTGCCCCTGATACTTGCCGCCGCGATCTTTATAAGATGTCTCGCAGACCTCGTCGCTCTCGAAAAACAGCACCTGCGCCACGCCCTCGTTGGCGTAGATTTTGGCGGGCAAAGGCGTGGTATTGGAAAATTCCAGCGTCACATAGCCTTCCCATTCCGGCTCGAACGGCGTGACGTTGACGATGATCCCGCAGCGCGCATAAGTGGATTTGCCCAGGCAGATGGTCAGCACGCTGCGCGGAATGCGAAAATACTCGACGGTGCGCGCCAGCGCGAATGAGTTGGGCGGGATGATGCAGTAATCGGCATTGACCTCGACGAAGGAATTCGGGTCGAAGTTCTTCGGGTCGACGATGGTGCTGTTGATGTTGGTGAACAGCTTGAATTCGTTGGAGCAGCGGATATCGTAGCCATAACTCGAGGTACCATAGGACACGATGCGCTTGCCGTTGACCTCTTTCACCTGGTTGGGCTCGAACGGTTCTATCATCTTGTGCTGCTCCGCCATGCGGCGTATCCATTTGTCCGACTTGATGCTCATCGCTATTCCTCTTGTAAGTGGTTCATACCGCAATCCGCAAGGGCGCGATTTTAACCAATTCGCCGCTGTCGCGCGCGATTTGCTAAAATCCGCGCCTTTATAGCGTTTCGGCAATTTGATGACTACCCGTAAAAACCCCGATGCACCAAGAAAAATATTGGTCACCTCCGCCCTGCCCTACGCCAATGGCAGCATCCACCTCGGCCATCTGGTCGAGTACATCCAGACCGACATCTGGGTGCGCTTCCAGAAGATGCAGGGCCATGAAGTGCATTATGTATGCGCGGACGACACCCACGGCACGCCCATCATGCTGCGCGCCGAGAAGGAAGGCATCACTGCGGAACAACTGATAGACCGGGTATGGCACGAGCATAAAGCGGATTTCAACAGCTTCCTGGTCGAGTTCGACAACTACGGCAGCACCAACAGCGACGAGACGAAGCAATATGCCGAGGAAATATACCTCAGGCTCGACAAGGCCAATTTGATAGCCAAGCGCTCCATCGAACAGTTCTACGACCCGGTCAAGAACATGTTCTTGCCGGACCGTTTCATCAAGGGCGAATGTCCAAAGTGTCATGCCAATGACCAGTATGGCGACAATTGCGAGGTGTGCGGTGCTGCCTACGCGCCCACCGACCTGATCAACCCTTACTCCGCGGTGTCCGGCGCGAAACCGGAATTGCGCTTTTCCGACCACTATTTCTTCAAGCTTTCCGCCGACACCTGCCAGCAATTCCTGCGCGAATGGACGCGCAGCGGATCGCTACAACCCGAAGCCGCCAACAAGATGCAGGAATGGCTGGGTGCGGAAGGCGAGAACAAGCTGACCGACTGGGACATCTCGCGCGACGCGCCGTATTTCGGTTTCGAGATACCCGGCGCACCGGGTAAATATTTTTACGTGTGGCTGGACGCGCCGGTAGGCTACATGGGTAGCTTCAGGCAGTTGTGCAACGAGAAGGGACTGGATTTCGACGAATACTGGAAGGCCGGTTCAAAGACCGAGATGTACCACTTCATCGGCAAGGACATACTATATTTTCACGCGCTGTTCTGGCCGGCGATGCTGCAGCATGCCGGTTTCCGCACGCCGACCAAACTGTTCGCGCACGGCTTCCTCACCGTGAACGGCGAGAAGATGAGCAAGTCGCGCGGAACTTTCATCACCGCGAAGAGCTATGTAGATCACGTGGGCAACACCGAGTACCTGCGCTACTACTATGCCGCAAAACTGAACGGCACGATGGAAGACCTTGATCTCAACCTTGAAGATTTTGTGGCGAAGGTGAACAGCGACCTGGTCGGAAAATACATCAACATAGCGAGCCGCTGCGCGGGCTTCCTGACCAAATTCTTCGATGGCAAACTCGCTTTTGGCGAAATGGAAAATGTACTCGGCGGCGCCGTCGGCAGTGGCCAGACAATTGCCGAATCTTTCGAGTCCCGCGACTATGCCCGCGCGCTGCGCGACATCATGGGCATCGCCGATAGAATCAACGGCGAAATTGCCATCGCGGCGCCGTGGATACTGGCCAAGGACGAAACCCGGCGCGCAGCCTTGCACGATATCTGTTCAAGGGCTTTGCATGGCTTTTATGTACTCTCGATCCTGTTGCGGCCGGTTCTGCCGGAATTGACATCCCGCGTTGCCAGGGAGCTGTTCGGCATGAATCGTGATTTCACCTGGCATGACCTTTCTGTTCTGCCGACGCGTGTCAATCCCTACCAGCATCTGGCGACCCGCCTCGATCCCAAGCTGATCGAGGCGATGGTTGCAGCCAACAAGGAAAGCCTGCAGCCGGCGGCAGAATCCCGGCAGCGCCACGCCGAGCATCAGCAGCATACCGTGGCCAAGGAGGCCGCGCAGGCGGAGATAGATATGCAATCATTCATCAGCATCGAGGATTTCGCGAAAATCGATTTGCGCGTCGCGCGCATCGTCAATGCCGAGCATGTGGAAGGTGCGGAGAAATTATTGAAACTGACGCTGGACATCGGCGAGGCTCAACCGCGCACGGTGTTCGCGGGCATCAAGTCGGTTTACGATCCGGAAAAACTCAAGGGCCGTATGACGGTGATGGTCGCCAACCTCGCACCGCGCAAGATGAAGTTCGGCCTGTCGGAAGGCATGGTGCTGGCAGCTTCGGGCGAAACCCCGGGATTATTCATTCTCAGCCCGGACGACGGCGCACAACCCGGCATGCGAATCAAATAATCACCGCAACCGGCAGCTGAACAGGAACATGAGCAAAACTTTTAGTGATGAATTGCAACAACAAGGGGCTGGCATGAAACGCACACCAAGAATTTTTCTGTCCTGTTTGGTTCTGCTATCCCTGATGACGGCCTGTTCCGAGCCCGAAACGCATATCTTGAAAGTTAATGTGACAAACGACCTTGGGAGCCCGGCAAAGCTGGCTCTCTGCGAGGACTATTTGCACTGCATAACAATCTCCGACCAGTGGACAGAGAAAAATATCAGCGCAAATGATACTGAATCATTCGTCATGTCCACCGAAGCGGTGACAGTTTTCAGGGTGTCGGCGGAAATCAATGGAAAGGCCAGGGTCAGCTGCCTGCGGGTGAAATTTGATAAATCCCTGAAAGCCGCTCCCAAGCTGTTTCTTTCGGCTGCGACAAACTGCTGAACGGCATGTTTCAGGTGAAACGGCAGAAGTGATTTCTGCAGAGGATTCTTTCGGCACCGGCCAAGCTGGCCGTCTTAAGTGGCATTCCTCAAATCAGTTTTTAAAGCACCCCGTTCAAGGAACCGCAGCGTAAACCACTTTTACGTTTTCCTCGTGCAGCAACTCGCGCAGGTCCCGAAGCAAATCGTCATGCAGTGTCACTTGCCATTCATCGCCCAGGCGCAACTGGCAGCTGGCATTATCATTATGGTAATGAATCCGCACCGGACATTTGCCATCGCGATATGGAGTGAATAATTTTTTGAGTTGCGCGATGCCGGCCTTGCCATTGCAGTGCAATGCCAGTTGCTGCGCGAAATGCGAGCGCGCGGAAGCGAAATCGAACAATTCATCGCCGGTCACCCGCACGTTTCCCGAATATTCATCCAGGCTGGCTTTGCCGCGCACCACCAGCAACTCGTCCTCGCGTATCCACGGACGGCTGGCCTCGTAGATTTCATTGAACACCGTCAGCTCCACCTGCGCGCTGCCGTCATCCAGCGTGACCACCGCCATGCGCCCGCGCCTGGTTTGCTGGATGCGCAAACCGGAAACGATCCCTGCCAGCACGACGGGCACGCCCCGCCTCGATGCATGTCCGGAGCCGTTGCCCGAACCATTCGTTTGCCCGACGAATTTCGGCGTCAGATCGGCCAGCTTTAATTTGATGAAGTTGGCCAATTCCCCGGCGTACTCCTGGTACGGATGCCCGCCGAGATAGATTCCCAGGCTGGATTTTTCATGCGCCAGCTGTTCGCGCAAGCGCCAGCGGGGAACATCGGCAGTCTGCACGATCAGCACCGCATCGGATTCTTCACTGCCGAACAAGCTGTTCTGGTTGGCCGCGCGGGCGTGCTGGTCGGCGCTTGCCAAAGCCGCATCCACACTGGCCATCAGCGCGGCGCGGTGGTCGTTGATGCTGTCGAATGCGCCCGCCTTGATCAGGGCTTCGATCGTGCGCCGGTTGACGATACGCTTGTCCACGCGCCGGCAGAAATCGAACAGGTCCTTGAACGGGCCGCTTGCGCGCGCCTTGACGATGCTGGCTATCGCGGCCTCGCCGGTACCCTTGATCGCGCCCAGCCCGTAGGCAATGGTAGCCTCGTCCACCGGCGAGAACACATAGCCGGAGCTGTTCACATCCGGCAGCAGTACGCGTATGTTCTGTTGCAGCGTATCGGCGTAGAAGATGCTTACTTTTTCAGTATTGTCCAGATCACCGGACAGGGTTGCCGCCATGAAAGCGGCGGGATGGTGCGTCTTTAAATAAGCTGTCTGGTAAGCCACCAGCGCGTAGGCAGCGGCGTGCGATTTGTTGAAACCATATCCGGCGAACTTCTCCATCAGGTCGAACAGGTTTCCGGCCACCTCCTTCGAAGTGCCGTTCTTCAGCGCGCCCGAAATGAATATTTCGCGCTGCTGGGCCATCTCCTCGGCCTTTTTCTTGCCCATCGCGCGGCGCAGCAGGTCGGCCCCTCCCAGGGTATAGCCACCCACCAGCTGGGCCATCTGCATCACCTGCTCCTGGTAGACCATGATGCCGTAGGTCTCACTCAGCACCGGTTCGACAGCCGGATGAGGATAGTCGAATTTCTCGCCATGCTTACGCCGGATGAAATCCGGGATCAAATCCATCGGGCCGGGGCGATAAAGCGCCACCAGCGCGATGATGTCCTCGAAACAGTCGGGCCTGGCGCGCCCCAGCATGTCCTTCATGCCGCGCGATTCAAGCTGGAACACGGCTGTGGTGTTACCTTTTTTCAGCAGGGCGTATGTTGCGGCATCATCCAGCGGCAGTGTTTCTAACGTAAAGGACTGAGGCTCGGGGACTGAGGACTGAGGACTGGTGGTTTCACCCAGTCCTCCGACCTCAGTCCTCAGTCCTTGTTTCTCTAGTCTCTTGATATGGCGCATCGCCCAGTCGAGTATGGTCAGCGTGCGCAGGCCCAGAAAATCGAACTTCACCAGACCGATCGATTCGACGTCATCCTTGTCGAACTGGCTGACCACGCTGGTGCTGCTGTCGGCACAGTACAACGGGCAGAAGTCGGTAAGTTGCCCCGGCGCAATCAGCACCCCGCCCGCATGCATGCCGACGTTGCGCGTCAAATCTTCCAGTCGGCCGGCCAATTCCAGCAACTCCGGCACACCTTCCTCGCTCTCGGCAATGCTGTTGATTTCCGGCTCCAGCTCGCGGGCTTTTTTCAGCGAAACCGGCTTGACGCCTTCCAGCGGGATTGCCTTCGACAGGCGGTCGCACAAGCCGTAGGGGAAATCCATCACCCGCCCGACATCGCGTATCACCGCCTTGGACGCCATCGTGCCGAAGGTGGCGATCTGCGCCACGCTGGCCGCACCGTATTTCTGCTTCACATAGTCAATGACGCGCTCGCGCCCGTCCTGGCAAAAATCCACGTCGAAGTCGGGCATCGAAACGCGCTCCGGATTCAGGAAACGCTCGAACAGCAGGGCATAGCGCAACGGGTCGAGATCGGTGATGCCCAGGCTGTACGCCACCAGCGAACCGGCGCCGGAACCTCGTCCCGGGCCCACCGGCACACCGTTGTGTTTCGCCCAGCGGATAAAATCCGCCACGATCAGGAAATAGCCGGAGAAGCCCATCTTGATAATGGTATTGATCTCGAAATCCAGCCGCGCCTGATATTGCGCCTGTCTGCCGGCCCGCTCCGCCTGGTCGGGATAAAGCAGCACCATGCGCTGCTGCAAGCCGAGCTCCGCCTGCTCGCGCAAATAATCGTCCAGCCCCTGACCGTCCGGGGTGGGGAAATCCGGCAGACGCGGCTTGTCCAGAACCAGCGACAGATTGCATCGGCGTGCAATCTCCACGCTGTTTTGCAATGCTTCCGGCAGATCGGCGAACAGCGCTGCCATTTCAGCCTGGGTCGTGAAATACTGCCGGGCGGTAAAGGTCCTGGCACGGCGCTTGTCGTTAAGCACATAGCCTTCGGCTATGCACACCCGTGCTTCGTGAGCCTTGAAATCTTCTGCACCGAGAAATTGCACGGGGTGCGTGGCAACGACCGGCAAATCAAATTCCGCGGCGAGTTGCGTGGCCGCATGAAGGTAATGTTCCTCGCCGGGAAACCCGGTGCGCTGCACCTCGATGTAATAACGATTGCCGAACACCCCCGACCATTCACGCGCGAACAGCCGTGCCTGCGCGACATTGCCGGATGACAGCGCGCTGCCGATATCGCCAAGATGTGCGCCGGACAGGGCGATCAGGCCGTCACTGTCCTGATGCAGCCACTCGCGCCGCAGCTCGGCGCGGCCGCGGTGCTGATTCTCCAGATAAGCGCGGCTGAGCAAACGGCATAACAGCAGGTAACCCGCGTTTGACTGGCACAGCAACAGCATGCGATAGGGCCGGTCCTGATCGGCGTCGTTGCTGATGTACACATCGCAACCGGCAACCGGCTTGATGCCCGCGCCGCGCGCCGCCTTGTAAAACTTGACCAAGCCGAAGAAATTATTCAGGTCGGTCAACGCCAGCGCCGGCATCGCGTCGCGTTTTGCGGCGGCAACCGCCTCGTCCACGCGCACCATGCCATCCGAAATCGAATATTCGCTGTGCAAACGGAGATGGACAAAGGTTGGTTGCGGCATGATGGAAAGCTGAAGTGAGGTTGGCAGGTATTTCGGCGTTAGCCGAAAGCTCGCAAAATCCAGGCGTCAATTTTAGCATTGCCTGAAACGTAATTTTTTTCTAATTCGCGCTGATAGAATGCCGCCCTTGTAATCAAAGCCTTTCACCATGCCCAACACGCTGACCCCGCAACGCGAACGCTATCTGTTGCTCACGCTTGCAGGCATCCAGTTCAGCCACATCCTTGATTTCATGATCATCATGCCGCTCGGCCCCATCCTGATAGCGGCTTTTGGCATCAGCACGCATGAATTCGGCCTGCTGGTCGCGTCCTACAGCTTCAGTGCCGCGCTGTCCGGCCTGTTTGCCGCAACCTTTATCGATCGTTTCGAACGCAAGCGCCTGCTGCTGATCATATTCGGCTTGTTCGGGCTGGCCACGCTGGCGTGCGGGCTGGCTCCCGGCTATGCCACGCTGATCGTTGCGCGCGGCCTGGCCGGCACTTTCGGCGGCGTGATGGGCGCAATGGTGCAAACCATAGTCGGCGACGTGATTCCATTCGCACGGCGCGCCAGGGCGGCCGGCATTATTTCAACTGCCTTCTCTCTTTCCACGGTTGCCGGTGTGCCTTTATCCCTATGGCTGGCCAACCGCTTCGATTGGCGCGCGCCATTCATCCTGATCGCAATATTGACGGTGCTGTTCATCATCATCGGCGCGCGAGTCCTGCCCGAACTGCGCTATCACATCAGCCCTTCGTCAAGCTCAGGACAGGCGAAACGCGCCCATCCGTTTTCCGCGATGTTCGAGGTATTGCGCGATATCAACCATCGGCGCGCCCTGGTGTTTTCCGCGCTGCTCATTTTTTCCGGCTTCACGGTGATCCCCTACATCACCATCTATGCGGTGGGCAACGTCGGCATTCCGCAACACGATATCCCGTTCATATACCTCGCGGGCGGCGCGGCAACGCTGGTCACCGCCAGGCTGATAGGCCATATTGCCGACCTGGGCGGAAAAATAAAAATTTACCGGCGGGTTGCCTTTGCTGCGCTGGCGCCCTTGTTCGTGGTGACCCATATCGGGGCCTCGCCGCTTTGGCTTTGGCTGGTTTGCACCACGGGATTTTTCGTATTGGTTTCCGGGCGCATGATCCCGGCGATGGCCATCATCACTTCGGCCGCACAACCAAAACTGCGCGGCACGTTCATGTCGCTCAATGCAACGGTACAGTCATTCGCGATGGGGCTGGCCACCACGCTGGCCGGGTTCATCATCACGCAAAATGATGCGGGTCAGATCGCCGGCTACGGATTGGTGGGTTATGTCGCGATAACTGGAAACATGCTGGCGATAATGTTTGTCGCGCGCATCGTGATGCACGATCGGCATGCTACTGTGCCGGATGTTGCGCTGAAATAAGCAGGGATTTTACCCAAATCGTTTTTGGAGCGGGTGAAGGGGATCGAACCCTCGTATGCAGCTTGGGAAGCTGCCGTTCTACCATTGAACTACACCCGCAAGGCTGGCGATTTTACGTGGGATGCCTGCAATACTCAACACCAGTTCTTCGACAGTGGCGAGAGGACTGTGCCGACTGTTTAATTGATTGGGTCATCACGCCAGGTGCACGAACAGATGCAGCCATATTCAGCATGTCGATAATATTCCGAACCATGCCTGCCTGATGTATGCCGACGCACAGAAAGTATTGTGCCGATCCTCTGCCATGCGAAAGGCGCGCAAAAAGAGCGGTTGAACGCAGGTTTTCCGGGCCTGTTGGAAAATTGGAGTCTGCAACTGAAAAATTCACAGACCCGCTTGGCAGCGAGTGGGGCGTCGGCGCTCAGACCCCGAATTCACAGCCCGGGCCTGTTCCGGAGCATCGAGCCAACCCAGCCGACCGCGCACTGCTGACGCAGGCGGGCTGGACGGCGACTAGGCGCGCGCATCCACAATCTCCGATCGCCTCATCAGCGCAAAGGCCCCGAGAAGAGGCAGCACGCAGAAGCACCACATGCTGATTTTTGCGAACAAAAGGGCTGCGAGACCGCAACCAGTGGCGAACAGGACGATACTCGTCGTCATCGCCCTAAAACGTGCGCGGATGGTCGCTGCCTTTTCCGGGGGCAAGCCATGGATCATGTCGCCCAGGTCGAGCATGATCTGCGTCGTCGAGCCTGTCATCACGGTCGAGGGCGGTGTGTGCGACAGATGCACTCGATGAGCGGCATTCTGCATAGCCATCGCCGTCACGAGGACCATTCCGAGGGCGAGCGCAGCGCCGGTATCGGGGTCGTCAAACGGCCCCGCCCAAACCGCGATGGCTGCGGCCACGATCAGCAACACGAACTGTAGTGTGAGAACGCTGCGCAGTGCCGGCCGTCCCGCGTCTCGCAGGCGCAGGCCGATGAGCCTGATGGAAAGCACGGCGAGGCAGAAGGTCGGCAGGGCAAGAATTTTCGCGAGTGCGCCACTGCTACCGAGTACCAGTGCGGAGCCGAGAGTCACGAAGTTTCCGGTTACGTGGGAGGTGAACAGCCCCTTGAGGGCGAGAAAGCCACTCGTGTCGGCGTAGCCTGCCATCAGACTGTGGATCGCAGAAAGCGAGATTCGCATGAAATAACTCCATTACCATTAAATTTGACGCGCAGAAGCATACATCAAGCTGACGTTGTTTTGGACATTATTGGCTGCTGAATATGGCTGCGATTAATCGTACGCCTGGCGTATTGCTGCCTGGTGTGCGTCGGAGAAATCCGATTAAATAGTTATTGATGCTTCCATAATTCACGACACCCTTGCCGTCATTGCGAACGAAGTGAAGCAATCCAGCAAGACCAAGATACATTTTTTTAAACCATCTGGATTGCCGCGTCGGCTTCGCCTCTGCCGCGCTTCGCTCGCAGCTGACGCCTTGTTGCAATGACGAGACACTCTGGATTCCCCGAATTCGCGGGAATGACGTGCCAGTTTTTTAGTTTCCCCTTACCGCATTCAGAAAGATGTGTCACTGTCATCAAATATGGATACCTCAATAATTAAAATGCCTCTTACGTGCCCGCGCGGCGCTTGTGCGGCACTTGAACCGCAAATCAGGAGGCCAGGCCGGAAGTGTAATATTTGTCAACGCCGCGTAATTGTCTGGACAATGGAAGAAAATCCTAATATCTTTACCCAACAGTTCAGAGGATCAGATCGCGGATCATAATTTAAACCGACAGAATTAAATTAAATGAATCCGCCTGATTACTTGCTCATCCATATCCGGAATATTCCTGTACCCACAACCCGCGCTCATTGAGGACATATGGATATCAAAGCTAAATTCAAGGAAAAGAAACGCGAGATTTTTCTCCTGTCCATAGTGACCTTGATCAGCCTGGTCGCGAATTTGCCGCACAAGATGCTGGCGGACCTGGTCGACCAGAAACTGTTGCTGATAGTGCTGGCGGCCGTTGTCGTAATCGCGCTGTTTTATTATCTCAACCTGCTGCTTTTCCTGTGCGTGGTAGCCCTTGCAGTTGGCGCCAACCTGCCCGATCAAATGGCCGATACACTGGGCGTAAGCCCCGTCGTGATGCTGACTTTTCTGGTGTTGCTGGTGGTGATTTCGCAGATGAACGCGGTGTTCAAGAAGTTTGAAACCCTGAAAGTCGAAAAGAAGCATGACACCGATGAATCCCGCAAAGCGGTTCTGGCAGCCGTTTCAAAAGGTGATCTCACCAAGCTGCATTGGTTGCTGAACGCCAACGTTGAAATCAATTTTTCCGAGGATGGGGTTACGCCCCTTATTCTTGCGGCCGAAAAGGGTTACACAGACGTGATTCAATCGCTGATCAGTCACGGCGCGGATTTGAGTGCAATGAATCCGGCCGGCCTGACAGCCATGGAGGTTGCACTGGCTAACGGCTTTAACCGTACTGCCGAAATCATGAAGCTTGCTACAGAGGGAGATAAACTCGGCTGGTCCAAATAGCCGGGCGCATGCCCCCCGCACAGCAACGGACACTGCACCCGCCGCCTATCACAGGCCCTGCTGCGGGATACACGCACCATGCGTTCAACCCGTGCATGCGCGCCTGATCAAATCCCTATCGGATATCCTGCACCCTACTGGATGTCCTGCACATTGACCCCCGCCGGAACTGAGGCCGGCAGGTAGGCGCGCCCGGCAAAGCTGCGCGGATGGCCGCCCGATTCGATCACCAGGCCCGGTTCATGCACGCCGAAGTGGCGATGGCCGGCATTGCTCTGATTGGCTTGCCGGGCGACCATCGTGTCGAAACTCGGCCCCAGCAGCTGGCGCAGATCGGGCATGAATGGCCCGGCCCAGGCAACGCCAAACACCACGCCCGCAGCCGACACATATTGCCGAACCCGCGTGCCCGAGAGCAGCACTGTTTCAGTCACGGTGTAGCTGCCTGCCGATGGAGTTTTCGGCGGAGTTTTCGGCATATAAACCGCGGCGGCCGCGTTCATGTGCAGCCGGTCGGCCTCGACGCTGGCGCTGTTGCCGCCCAGCGACGCATGGGCCGCAGTAGCGGAACACATTGCAAGCAGCGTGACGAGCAAACGAAATGCGGCGGTTTTGATGATGGCATGTTTGTTCATGGTCGAACTGAGCATATTCATATTAACCCCTGAGGCTGATGACACTGAATCGAGTGCATGTCAGTAAGCAAAGTACGGCCCGGTACCCGCCGGCGTGATTGCACCCGAGATAGCCGTGAATACCGGTCGGCCGAAAAAGAACGACAGCCCCCAGTCAAAAGTGTTGTTGGTTCCAGGGCCGCCGATATTTGCAGCAACAACGTTAGCGCCGATCGGATCTAGACCGACCACACTAAAACACACCGTACCGGATGGACTACCGCTTGCTGCGGTGTTGATCGCGCTCAACGCCAGCGGTGAAGGTGTGGGGCAGTACGCCCAGTAATTTGTTGAACATGTAGCAATAGTGGCGTCGTTAAAAAACAACGCATTCGATCCGCTGTCTAAATAGCTGCCGTTCATGCTTGTCCCTTTGTACGTGGTGATGATGTTGCCATACTGATCGGTGTCAAATACGGACGCCGTACCGGGCAACGAGTTATTCGTCTGCGTACCGATGCCAAAAATAAGGGAGCCGTTGAGGATGGTGTTCGTGCCTGCGGATGGAACCGCAGGCAGATTAATCTGAACGCCGTTATTGTCCTGTGCAAAATCGGCCACAGGGTTTTGCACAACCTGATTGGCAGTCACCATAGTACTTGTGCAGCTTGTTGAGGCACAAGTGTAATAGGCGGCAGGAATGGGGGGGGCAGCGGTTATGCAGGCATCGCAATCATTCTTGAAAAGTCCAACACCCAGCAATCCATTTGAACCCATTGATGCCTGTGTGTTCTGTATCACGCCCATGTTTGAACAATCGGGTGGGGGAGTACTATATCCCCAAGTGGTATCGCCTATGTCCTGAAAGGGCACATTTTTCGCGACCTCGCCACCGAGGTAGATATCCGCATAGCGCACCGAGCCCCAGGTCGTGCCGATCACAAAAGCAGCGCATTCGCCAATCGCCGGCCCACCCGGAGTAGTTGTAACCTGCGGGAAGTTCGTGCTGGTAAATTGGGAACCCAGCAGGCGCAACCCGGATGAACCCGTGTCCAGCTGCACGTGATGTATTGTCTGGCAAGTGCTCGCTGGCGGGGACGTGCCGGGAGGACATACCTGAACCGAGACGTAGGCAACATTGATTTCCCTGGTTCCCGATACCGGCCCCGCATCAATCACGACAGGAATAATATTGCTTCCGTTCGGCGCGGGTGGCGTTTGTGTTCCTGGTACGCTGCCAACACAAGGCGCAGAAGGTGTCGGACTGCCACCACCGCCTCCGCCGCACGACGACACCAGCACTGATGCAATGACCAGCGCGGCAAGTATCCGGCCGCTAACGGGAGCTGCAGGTTTTAAATTCACGATAATGATTTCCCGGGTTCGCTGTTGAATTCTTAATTCAACAGCAGTGCAAAATTTCGATGGCTGGATTCTATCCATGCCCGCCTGTTCATTCAATGAATAACCGCCTGATGATTGTATCAAGTTTGTTGCGCAGCATTTCAGATGAACACCCTGATCCATCTCCCGCATTCGGGTTTTCACTCCCGCGAGTGAGCGCATCTTCGAATGGCGTAGCCGGCTTTTCGGCACCAGGGCTCCCGGCCGGGCTGACTTAAAAATGACAGTGCGAGACGATACCTTGACACTATTGCATGGGCTGCCGCACATCCGGTTGGCTGCAGGGCTTGCTTCCTGCGACAAACACCGCTGCGATGTTCGTGGCATGAGAATTGCGCATGGTTATGGTTGGTAAGCAACCCAGAAATACCGTTATTCACTTCAGGATCAAATCATGCCCGACCCAACCATGCAATGCCCCTTGCCCGAAAATGAAGCGCAGCGCCTGCAGGCTATTCATTCTTACGGGATCCTTGACACTCCGCCGGAGGCTGATTTCGACACCCTGACCAGGGTGGCGACTCATGCCTTTGACACGCCGGCGGCAGTCATCGGATTGATGGACACGGACAGGCTGTGGTTCAAGTCGCAACTGGGAATTGGGGTGCAGCAGCTCGATCGCGAAATTGCATTTTGCGCGCACGCCATCATGCGGCCCGGCGAAATATTTGTTGTGGAAGACCTGCGGCTGGATCCGCGTTTTCGGGATAACCCTTTGGTGGTGAATGCGCCCAACCTGCGTTTTTACGCCGGCAGCCCCCTCATCGACCAGCAAGGATACGCTCTGGGCACCATCGCCGTGGTGGATACCCGGCCACGCGTGCTCAGCGATGATCTGCGCACTTTGCTGGGCGATCTTTCCAAACTGGTGATCTCGATTCTGGAAAACCGGCAACGCACCATCCAGTTAAACCGTCTCGCGATGACCGATCACCTGACCGGCCTGGCTAACCGGGCACAGTTCGAACGCACCTTGAAATCCGAAATGGCCCATGCACGGCGCACGAGCGAGCAATTCAGTGTGCTCTACATGGACCTGGATGACTTCAAGCAAGTCAATGACACCCTCGGCCACGCCGCAGGTGACGAAGTGCTGTGCGAGGTCGCCCGCCGCATGGTTATGCAGGTACGTGCCGAGGATTTGGTGGCTCGTTTGGGCGGTGATGAGTTCGGCATATTTTTTCGCCAAAGCCCCGATGAGTCAGCCGAATTTCTGGCCAGACGCATCTTTGAGGCGGTGTCGGAACCTGTCACCCTTTCCACAGGCGACACCGTCAGCGTTGGCATTTCAACCGGCATTGCACACTACACGGACGACATCGAATCCATGCACGCCCTGCTTACCCAGGCAGACCAGGCTCTTTATAAAACAAAGCGAGGAAATGCCTTGTTGTAAGCAGGAAGGGCAAATTTATTCTCGTGTTTCAAATATCAACATGAATCCTGGTGCCACACATTGAACCATGCACAACTTGCCGGAATTTTTTCAAAACACACCATGAAGCAATTACTGAAATTTTTGAACAAGCCCTCGGGAGCGGTGATCGCGGTGGGAGCAGTCATACTGCTGGCCGCGTTATTGATCGCTGCGCTGATCGAACATCTCCCCAGGACCATTCTCAGGGATGGCCATACAGCAAGAATGCTGTTTGAGTTCGCCGGCCCGGCCTTGCTCGTCATCCTCGTTTCACCGGCGCTTCTGTTTCTGGTTTTCAGGCCGATGCGCACCCGCCTGGCTGAACTTGGTGGTTTGCACAATAAAATCGAGCAGGCGCACCGCGAATGGTTGAGTGCGCTGGACTCGGTGGACGACCCGATCTTCCTGCACGACAAGGATTTCCGCATACTGCGCTGCAACAAGGCTTACCAGCGCTGCGCCGGGGTTGCGTACCACAAGCTACTCGGCAAGCCTTACCATGAAGTTTTCCCAAAAAGCCATGCCCCCTTGCCTGGCGCTCTGCATGCGCCGGAAAAAAACGAGGCAGAGGAAGTAGTGGTGGACGGCAGAATCTACCGCTCACGCAACTCCACGATAAAGGACGCGCAGGGAACTTATCTCTACTCTGTCCATATCCTTGAGGATGTCACCGAAACCCGGCGCGCCCGCGAGGCACTGCGCGAGAATGAAGAACAGTTTGCGCTCGCTTTTGCTGCGACAAACCTGGCCTGGTTCGATTTGAATATCAAGTCCGGCGAGATTCGCGTCAGCCCTGAATACCCCGGCATGCTCGGATTTGACCCGGCCACCTTCCAGACTTCCTTGCGCAACTGGATCGACAACATTCATCCCGATGACCGTGACGCTGTCCTTAAAAGCGTCAATGTATGCCTGTCTTCCAACAAGCCTGTTGCAACCGAATACCGCAGGCGCACCCAATCCGGCGAGTGGTTATGGATGTATTCATCCGGGAAAGTTGTGGAGTGGGATGATGCGCAAAAACCCGCAAGAATGGCCGGTATTCATATGAACATTGCGGAGCGCAAGCAGGCCGAATCGGACCTGCACCTCACTGCAGCCGCTTTCGAATCGCACGAAAGCATGATGATCACGGATGCCAATGGTGTGATCGTTCGGGTCAACCGGGCCTTTACCGAAAATACCGGCTATACGGCCGATGAGATCGTCGGCCAGACGCCGCGCGTGCTCAAGTCCGGCCGCCACAACGCCGAGTTCTATCGAACAATGTGGGAGACCATAGTCCGCACCGGAAGATGGCGCGGAGAGGTTTGGGATAAGCGCAAAAGCGGGGAAATCTACCCGGGATTGCTCACCATCAGTGCGGTCAAGGGCAGCGATGGGGGCGTTACCCATTATATCGGGTCGCATATCGACATCACCGAGCGCAAGGCACACAGG
>LSLI01000045.1 GCA_001577345.1 Candidatus Gallionella acididurans | reverse complement strand
TTTGGGTACATGCATTTAAATTTAAATTATTATTTAACCATTGTTTTAACAGGCGGATTCTAGGATGAAGTGCAATTTTGAGTAACGCAGGTCAGGTGGGTGAGATGCGGTAGCATCCGTGCCCTTTGACCGGCAAGTCGAAATTGCAAAAATGAACTACACACACCTCACCCGAGAAGAACGATACCAGATTTACGCCTTGAAGAAGGCAGGACACAAACAAAGCGAGATAGCCAACGTGTTGGAACGAAGCGAGTCAACCATCAGCAGAGAGCTGTCACGGAACTGTGGAAGACGCGGCTACCGCCCGAGACAGGCACACAGCAAGTCTGTGGAACGGCAGTCGATCAACGCTCGGACGATAGACGATGCAACATGGCAATTCGCACAAGAAAGGTTGTTGGAGCAATGGAGTCCGGAGCAGATCAGCGGGCACGCCGCCATTAGTCCAGAGACCGTGTATCAGCGAGTCTATGCGAACAAGCGAGCAGGCGGATTGCTATGGAAGAACCTGCGCTGTCAGAAGCAACTCCGGAAGCGATACGGCAAGGCGGAACGACGCGGCACGATACCCAATAGGCTTTCCATCGATGATCGCCCCGCGATTGTTGAAACACGCAGCCGTATAGGTGACTGGGAAGCCGATACCGTCATTGGCAAGAATCACCGTCAAGCGATCGTGAGCATCGTGGAACGCAAGACGGGTTTCACGCTGATCCGGAAGGTCGAGCGCAAGACAGCTCAAGCAGTCAGCCAGGCAATGATCGTATTACTGAAACCGCACCGGAAAAAGGTGCACACGATCACGTCAGACAACGGAAAGGAATTTGCTGGGCATGAGGAGATCGCTAACAAGCTGAAGGCTGACTTCTACTTTGCGCACCCTTACTCGTCATGGGAGCGAGGCACCAACGAAAACACGAATGGATTGATACGACAGTACTTCCCGAAAAACCGGGACTTCACCACGATTACACAACAGGAGATAGATACAGCGATGGAGAGATTGAACAACCGACCCAGAAAACGACTTGGATACCAGACACCCAATCAGGTATTCTTCAAGTCAGGCGTTGCGCTTCATATTTGAATTCGCGACATGGCATTAACCCGGATAATCCATTAGGAGAAGTCGGGTGTAGAAGACCGTTCGTGGTGAGGTATCGAACCACTTGAGCAAGCCCTTCGACACGCTCTGCGTACCCTGTGCTGAACGCGTCGAACCATCAGGGCGAACGGATTTTGGGCTAATGAACTATCTGGGATTAACACTACATCACGCCTTGGTTTTTCGGTATGTTCCGTCAGCCAGCCACTTGCCAAGTGAATTTTGGCCGCTTGGTGGAATGGCTGGCAGTTTTATCAGTGTTTCGCAGTAAATGGGTTTAGAATTTAGCACATGAAAATGCCTGTCCTGTTCGTTTCACATGGCGCCCCCACATTGCCGCTGGAGCCGGGCGATACCGGGGCTGCATGGCGCAAGCTGGGCGAGCAGATGCCCAGGCCTTCCGCAATCCTGATGATTTCCGCACATTGGGAGTCGCGCATCCCGACTGTCAGCCGCGCGGTGCAGCCCGAAACCATACACGACTTCAGCGGCTTTCCCGCCGAGCTGTACAAGCTGCAATATCCCGCGCCTGGTGCGCCGGAATTGGCCCAGACTGTAGCGCTTGTGCTTCAACAGGCGGGCATCCTGATGCAACTGGACGATACGCATGGCCTGGACCACGGCGCATGGGTGCCACTGAGTCTGATGTACCCGAAGGCGGATATTCCGGTCGCGCAGCTCTCGCTGCAGCCTGACAGAGACCCGGCATGGCACACCGCGCTGGGCCGGGCATTGCGCCCGTTGCGCGAGCAGGGTGTATTGATCGTCGGCAGCGGCTCGATCTCGCACAATCTGCACGCGCTGTTCAGGCATCCCCGGGGCGCACCCGCACCCGATTGGGTAACGGAATTCTGCGACTGGATCGCGGAGAAAATCGCGGCAGGCGATCTGGATGCGCTCGGCAACTATCGCAGCCGTGCGCCGCACGCCGTGCAGAACCATCCCACCGATGAACACCTGCTGCCGCTGTTCGTGGCACTCGGTGCGGCGGACAGGTTATCAGGCGCGCAGCGTCTGAATAATGTGATGACGTATGGAATTCTGGCGATGGATGCGTGGTTGTTCGATGCCATGTAGGAGCGGGCCATGCCCGCGAACAAGAAGCAATCGCGGGCACGGCCCGGTGACAATTCTGCATCTGCTTCAGCAATAGCAGATTGCCTACTTTTAATGCTCCTGCAAACCTTTCACGATTTCTTTCAGCGCATCGCCTGACAAATCAATTAGCGGGACGCGCTGTGCCTTGTCGAGATTGGGGTAATGTCTGGTTGTCGCGCGAAAATAGCTGGGGTCGTAATGCTGCGTGAGCAGCTCTCCGACCATGGTGGTGAAATCTCCGGCATGGATCAGCGAACTCCAGTGTTCCAGTTGCTTCGAGCCGTGAAAGCGGTGCAGCGGTTTCAGGTGCTCGATAAAAATTTCCGGATTCTCGGTGTAATGGCGGTAGTCTTCCAGTAGCCCGGCGATTCGCGTGGCCAGCGGCGTTTCCACCAGCAGGCATGGGCTGGCATGCATCGCGCTGATCAGGGCCGGGGGCAGGGTGATCAGCCCGATCTTGCTGCTCTCTGCTTCCACAAACACCGGACGTGAAGGATCGAGTCTTTGCAGAGTCTGCAGCAGCGCGCTGTCGAACCATTTCTGCGAGGGCTGGGCCTGTTCGGGCAATCTGCCCAGCACCGAGCCGCGATGCTTCGCCAGCATCTCCAAATCGAGAACCTGATGTCCGCTTTTCTCCAGTGCATTGAGCAGATGGCTCTTGCCCGATCCGGTCGGGCCGCAGATCACGCGAAACGCAAGACTCTGCGGCAGTGTCTCCAGTTTTTCCAGCACGTCGCGCCGGTAAGCCTTGTAGCCGCCTTCCAGCTTGTGCGCTGCCCAGCCGACCTGGGCGAGGATGATGCTCATCGCGCCGCTGCGTTGTCCCCCGCGCCAGCAATAGACCAGCGGGCGCCATGACTTGGGATAATCGTGGAAGCGCGTTTCCAGATGGTGGGCGATGTTTTTTGAGATCAGCGCCGCGCCGACCTTGCGCGCCTCGAACGGCGATACCTGTTTGTATAGCGTACCGACGGTGATGCGCTCCTCGTTGGACAACACCGGACAATTGACCGCCCCGGGAATATGATCCTCGGCGAATTCAGCCGGCGTGCGCACGTCGATGACTTCGTCAAAGTCGCCCAGATGTGACAGGTTTGCGGTTCTAAAAAGCATTTAGCCTGAAAAGTTTTTTTAAAGTCGATGAGTGGTACGTGCCGGAAGTCCGGGTAATCCCTGCACGGGGCAATGCCGGAAATCAGAGTGACCCAATTGTCGCACGGTGGCGGCTGCGGCTGCAAAATAGCGCCGGCCTCGTTGCAGGAAATTCCGGGGATGCCGCCTATCCGGTTTAGCGGTTGCCCTAACCAAACTGCATTTTTTGGTTCGTGAAATATATTTAATAAACTTAACGGCGATCAAGGATTAAGCTGAGCAGATTAGTCAACATAACAGTTCGGTAATTTGAAATTCTGGCAGTGGCAGTGCCGCATAACGTTATTCATATATTGAAATGACTGGTCAAAGTAAACAGAGGGGTGTCTGGTAAATCAGCTTATGACGATAAGCTAATTTACCAGGCACCCCAATTTTTTATTAATTGATATTGTGAATCCAATGAAAAAACTGTGGCTGATATTTGCGCCTTTACTCCTGTTTCCCGGACTGGGATTCGCCTGCGCAGGGGACTGCAGTAAAAGTCCGTGGACGCTTATGGATCCCAAGGGTCCCATCGCCGCAGATGAAAAACATCTCATCCTGACGGCCTTCGGTCTGATGCTGATCGTGGTGATACCCGTGATTATCATGACCTTCATGTTTGCCTGGAAGTACCGGGCGGGCAACAAGCAGGCGAGCTATGCGCCTAAATGGGACTACTCCCATAAAATAGAAGCGGTTATCTGGACAGTACCCGGGGCCATCGTACTGATACTCAGTGTTCTGGTGTGGCGTTCCACCCATGAATTGACCCCGGAAAAACCACTGGTCTCCGCGGTAATGCCCATGGTCGTGGAAGTTGTCGCGATGGACTGGAAATGGCTCTTCATCTACCCGGAACAGGGAGTTGCAACGGTCAACCGGCTGGTCATACCAACCGGGACGCCGATCGATTTCCACATCACATCGGATACCGTCCTGAATTCATTTTTCATTCCCAGTCTGGGCGGTCAGATCTATGCCATGGCGGGGATGCAAACAGAGCTCAATTTGCTTGCCGACACTGCAGGCACCTACCGTGGCCTGAACACCCAATTCAGCGGCGATGGATTCTCTGCCATGCATTTCCAGGTGGAAGCGACCACCCCGCAGGAGTTTCAGCGCTGGCTGAAGGAAACAAAAACCGGCGGCCCCGGCCTTGACAGTTATCGCTTCAAGAAATTGGAAATGCCGGGCGAGATTGATGAACCGGTTTATTTTTCCAGCTTTCAGCCCGGGCTTTTTCAATCGATCCTGCATAAATTTGCGCCAGCCTACGCGCAGCCCCGGATGCCTGCATCTCTGATACCTGCATCTGTTGAGACCGATACCCGCCTGATACAGGCACAAAAATAAGGGGATATCAACGTGTACGAATCTGAACTTCTTGGCAAACTGACCCTGTCGGCCATCCCCTACCATAATCCCATCATCATGGGCGCAGTGGGCATGTCCGCAATTCTGGGTATATTGTTGCTTGTATGGGTCACCTATCTGGGTAAATGGGGATACCTCTGGCGGGAGTGGTTCACCAGCGTGGATCACAAGCGCATAGGCGTCATGTACATTGTTCTGGCCGTCGTCATGATGCTGCGTGGATTTTCAGACGCCATCATGATGCGTATCCAGCAGGCTTCGTCTGAAGGAACAGGCCACGGCTTTTTGCCGCCGGAGCACTACAGCCAGATTTTCAGCGCCCACGGCACGATCATGATAATTTTTGTCGCGATGCCGTTCTTTATCGGTCTGATGAATTTCGCCATACCGCTGCAAATCGGCGCGCGCGATGTTGCCTACCCCTTCCTTAACTCCGTGAGTTTCTGGCTCACCGCGGCCAGTGCCTTGCTGGTGATGGTGTCCCTGGCCGTTGGAGACTTTTCCCAGGCGGGCTGGACCGGCTACCCGCCGCTTTCGGAAACCCAGTTCAGTCCCGGGCCTGGTGTGGATTACTGGATATGGAGCCTGCAGCTGGGCGGAATCGGCACGTTGCTGACAGGGATCAATTTTTTCGTGACCATTTTGAAAATGCGCACACCAGGGATGTCACTGATGAAAATGCCGGTGTTTGCCTGGACCATACTGGTGACCACGGTACTCATCATGCTGTCATTCCCGGTCCTCACCGTCACGCTGGCATTGCTTACGCTGGACCGTTATCTGGACATGCATTTTTTCACCGGTGGCATGGGCGGCAACCAGATGATGTTTACCAACCTGTTCTGGATATGGGGTCATCCCGAGGTTTACATCGTCATCCTGCCCGCCTTCGGCATTTACTCTGAAGTTGTGTCCACCTTCTCCCACAAGCGGCTTTTTGGTTACACCTCGATGGTTTATGCCACCATTGCCATCGCCGTGCTCTCCTTTGTGGTCTGGCTGCACCATTTTTTCACGATGGGAGCGGGAGCCGACGTAAACGCATTTTTTGGCATCGCCACGATGGTCATAGCAGTGCCCACGGGCGTGAAAATATTCAACTGGCTGTTCACCATGTATCGCGGCCGGATCGAATTTACCACGCCCATGTTGTGGAGCCTGGGTTTCATAGTGACCTTCACTGTCGGCGGCATGACCGGTGTCCTGCTCTCGGTTCCCGGTGCAGACTTCATGCTGCACAACAGCGAATTCCTGGTTGCCCATTTCCACAACATGTTGATTCCGGGTGCGCTGTTCGGATATTTCGCGGGATACTCGTACTGGTTTCCGAAAATGTTCGGTTTCCGCCTGGATGAAAAATGGGGTAAACGCGCCTTCTGGTCCTGGTTGGCGGGCTTCTATCTTGCATTCATGCCACTCTATGCATTGGGCTTCATGGGCATGCCGCGCCGCCTGGTTCATTATGACAATCCGATCTGGCAGCCTTACCTGCTGGTGGCGCTTGCGGGCACTTTCCTGATCGCCTACGGCATCTTCTGCCAGGGAGCCCAACTGGTGGCGAGCATACGCAACCGCGCAGCCCTTCGTGACGCCACGGGCGATATCTGGGGCAGTCATTCGCTGGAGTGGTCGACTGCTTCGCCCCCGCCTTTTTACAACTTCGCCAAGCTGCCCCAAGTGGAATCACTGGATGCGTTTGCACACATGAAAGAACACGGCATTCTCCACCGCGCGCAGGCACCGTTCAGTCCGATACACATGCCTCGCAACAGCTGGATGGGCGTGGTCATGGGCGCGTTTACCTTTGCCTTCGGATTTGCGATGGTGTGGCATATCTGGTGGATAGCCGCTGCAAGCGCGTTGGCCATACTGGCTCTGGTTGTGATGCGTGCCAATGACGAAAACGTGGATTACATGCTGAGCGCCGAGGAAGTTGCCCGCTGCGAGAAAAATACCTCGCAACCGGCAACACACACGACCGCCGGTCACAACGACTTTAAACCGATCACCCAAGGATAAATCTGATGAGCGCCAACACTTTGTCCCCTGAAATGCTGCACCCGGATCATGCGCAACACCCTGATCATGGGGGCGAGGATAATGCATTGTTCGGTTTCTGGGTCTACCTGATGACCGACTGCATACTGTTCGCCTCCCTGTTTGCAACATACGCCGTGATGCGCCACAACTATGCCGGCGGCCCCACCGGCAAGGACCTGTTCGATCTGCGCTATGTGTTCATCGAGACCATGTTCCTGCTTTTTTCCAGTTTCTCCAACGGTTTCGCCATGCTGTCCATGCACCGGCGTTCACGTTCGGCAACCCTGAAATGGTTGCTGCTGACCGCATTGCTGGGACTGGGGTTTGTCGGGATGGAGGTGCGCGAATTTACACACCTGGTCATGGAAGGCAACGGGCCTGACAGGAGCGGTTTCCTTTCGGCCTTTTTCGGGCTGGTCGGAACGCATGGCACCCACGTCAGCATCGGCTTGATCTGGATGGGCGTGATGATGTGGCAGCTCTATTTCAAGGGCGTCACGCCGGCCATCACGTCGCGCCTGCTCAGGCTCAGTCTTTTCTGGCATTTTCTGGACATCATCTGGATCGTGGTGTTCACAGTGGTCTATCTCATGGGAGTCCTTTAAAATGCAAGTTCATCCGGCTCACGGGAGCAGCACAGCACACGGTTCATACCGCGGCAATACGACAGGCTTCATACTCTCGCTGCTGCTCACCCTGGCATCCTTCGCCATGGTGATGAGCGGCAAGATTCCGGCATCGCTGACCCTGGCTGTCATCGTCACATTAGCCGTGCTGCAGATCATTGCCCAAATGCATTTCTTCCTGCATCTGGATAATTCGCCTGCACAGCGCTGGAATGTGATGATATTGATCTATACCCTGATCATCATTGTTTTTCTGGTGGTGGGAACACTCTGGATCATGTACAACACAGGCATACGCATGATGCCCATGCCCCATTGAGCATGGGCACTTTCAGGGATTACCTTGGGCTCACCAAACCGGGCATCATCCTTGGCAATCTGATTTCCGTGGCGGGGGGCCTTTTTTTGGGCAGCCGCGGACAGCTCAGCGGACAAATATTTTGTGCGTCGCTAACCGGCATCGCACTGGTTATCGGCGGGGGCTGTGCACTCAATAATTTCATCGACCGTGATATCGATGCGCTCATGTTGCGTACCCGGAACCGCCCCCTGGTACAGGGCAGGATTCCTGCGGTTCATGCCCTGATACTCGGCCTGCTGCTGGCCATTTCCGGACTTTCGCTGCTGGCGCTGTTCACCAATATGCTGACAGCACTGGTCACTTTGGCCGGGTTTCTGGATTACGTCGTGCTCTACAGCCTGTGGTTGAAACGCAGCCCGTACGGAACCTGGGTAGGCAGTTTATCGGGGGCGGTTCCGCCACTGGCGGGCTATTGTGCCGCGAACGGGCAATTGGACACTGCAGGGCTGATCCTTTTTGCCATATATTTCTTTTGGCAATTTCCCCATGCCTATGCTATCGCCATTCTGCATTTGCAGGACTATGAGCGAGCCTCCATACCGGTGCTGCCTTTGGTTCGCGGAATTGCCCGGGTAAAACTCGACATGCCCGCCTATGTAGCTGCTTTTATCCCCTGTGTGCCTTGCTCCTGTCCTTCACCCGCAACACCGGAATGAGTTATCTGGCGGTGATGCTTTTTCTGGGCTCGGCCTGGATAAGGTCGACATGGCGTGACCGCAAGTGCGCTGATGACAGGCTTTGGGCGCGAAAGTCTTTTGGCTATTCCATCGTGATGGTCCTGGCCATGAGCCTGATGATGTCGGTCGATTCCATTCCGAAACCCGTGTTTAATGCGGTGTCCATCCTGCCGGTAGTATCCCGCTGACCCGATTGATCGAACAAAATACGCATGGTCTCACAGTGCCGTGCCAATTTTATTCAAGTCGCTATACGCTATAATCCCCCGTACTATTTACAATCAATTGATCAGGGTAATAACTTGGCATCAAATAAGGCACGCGTCCATTTCACACTCAGTGGTTATCATTTCGATCCTGATGACATCACGCGTCTGCTTGGCATAGAACCTACCTCGGTTGATGCATCCGGTGCGCACAGTGCCCTGGATAAACCCGTGATCAGTTCATGGGAGTTATCAACGGAAACGATGATGGACAATATTGACGTTTATAAAATGACGGACATCATTGTTAAAAAAATAGAACCGGCCAAGGAAAAAATCCTGCAAGTAATTAAAAGCCACAACTTGTCGCCCAGAATCTGCGTAGCACTGGTGCTGTCTGTTGATAAAAGTGAAACCTGTCCGGATGTGGGTTTCGGCGCCAGAACGATTCGTTTTTTGGCCGATATCGGCGCTTTTATTAATGTGGATTACCAGCTTTCTGAGCGTATATAAGCTTTAGAGCACATTATATTAAAAAGAAAAGCACGCTATAAAAGCGTGCTTTTCATAAACAAAATCCAGCCTTGAGTTGTTTAAAGCTATCCGCGCGGCCTTCGATCATCTATCCCATCGACCATCTGGCAAAGTGCCGCGCAGCTGATTGCCTTAATATTCTTGTCAGGGTTTCTTGGGCGTGGTGTATGGAACTTCTTTCTGGTGCGGTTCCCAGATAGTTTCATAGCCAACAAAAAACTGCCCCGGGACAATTTCTTTCTGACGGGTTGTCACGCGGAATGCGTGGCCATCTGGAACCTTGGGACGGATAAAAGGCTTCTTGACATCACTCATAATCAGATCTCCTTGCTGGTTGAAAACGGGAGGAATATCAATTGCAACAGGTTGCCAGCCCCTCCCACTTAACTGACTAAATTATACTGTCTAGCGCGTGTAATGTCCCTTCTTTGGAATCACATGGCGCACACCGCCCTGGGGATTCTCGACATCACCCTGGTAGCGCGGAATGATGTGTATATGGACGTGGAAGATACTCTGCCCGGCCGCCGGTCCCACGTTAACGCCGATGTTGTAACCATCAGGCTTGAATTCCCCGTCCAGTCGCACGCGCTCCTCGGTGATCAGCCCCATGCAGGCATTGATCTCTTCGGGCGTCAGGTCGAAAAAGCTGGCTACATGGCGACGCGGGATAACCAGGGTATGGCCCGGGCTCACCGCGTAGGTATCACGCGCACTGTAAGCAAGTTCATGCTCCAGAGATACGCCACGCGGATCTTTGCAGAACAGGCATGGATCGTTCGGATCCCGTTTTTTTCCTTTTATTTCTACGGCCGACAATTCGTTCCCCTCATCAGCGGCTTGCGCTATTGGCAAGCGTTAGCGATCTTGCCTTGCTCATTTGCTCCTCGCAATGCCTTAAGCAGAGCGGCTGCAGGGCATGCGAAAAACATTCGATAATGACTTCAAACTCATCGGCCACTTCTTCTGCAAGCCCGGTATCGCTGGTTAATTCTGCCAGTACATTCTGTGCTGTCGTCTTGTTTACCCTGCATAGTACCGCCAGATGAATAGGAAGTTGCTGCTCCATACTCACCGTCAGCGCCTTTTCATATGAATTTATCGCTTCCTTTAAACGATCAGGATTTTCTTCAGACTCGCCGAGATGATGTAATGCAGCAGCACGGTTATTATGCGTAGCCGTTAACTCCAATGGATAATTATCCGCATCGAGTACGGCAAGCGCATTTTTATAGGCAACAACGGACTTTTGCAGTTGACGGTTACCTTTAAGCAGTTTTCCGTGCGCATGGAGAGTATCGCCAAGCTGATGCATCGTAAACATCCAGTCTTCCGGATATTTATCTCGCGTCCAAACCAGCATAGCTTTGGTATAAGCATCTACCGCGTTACTGAACGGCCTGGTAGCATCAAGCAGCCGACCAAGCGCCTGATTAGCCGTGCCCAGGTTATATTGCGTAACTGCCCATTCCAAAGGTGAATCTTCTTGTCTGAACTCCTCTAGTGCATTGCTAAAACACTGGATGGCCCGTTCAAACAATTCAGTATCTCTGCGCTGCTGTCCCAGGGCCGCCAGAATATTTCCAAGACTATTCTGAGTCTCAGCCCAGGCCAATGGCTCCTGATCGCGGCTTATGTTTGGAGCCGGGGTAACTGTAACAGGAGTGGCTGTCAGCGACCCCTCAAGTGCCTCGCGCACACGCTCAAGGATATTGGAGCTGAAACGATGCTGTTCATAGTTCCCCCTCGTATGCAGAAAATTATCAGCGACGGCGACCCTGGTATCCGGCGTAGCCGCCTTAACCCATTCATCGCCCAGCCTGCCTAAAGAATTTGCCAAAGCCTGTTCCAGGGCCTTGTTGCGGGGGTAGAGTATATAATTCGTTGAAAATCTCATTTTGCCTGGCCGAGTATTTCATTTAAGTCAGGGTCTGCGCCGACCGCTCCGCCAAGCTCGATTTCTTCACCGGTAGCTTCACGTATAGACAAGACCTCCAGCATGAAAGTGACTTCTCTGCCGCAAAGGGGGTTATTGCCGTCGACAGTTAATGTCTTGTCATCGAATCGGGTAACGATAAAGTTTCTGGGCTCGCCTTTTTCATTTTCCATCGTGATGGTCATGCCAATTTCCCGATATTCTTCCGGGACATTTTCTATGCGATCGGTAAATACTAGTGATTCATCTCTTTCACCGTATAACTTTGTGGTGTCTATTGGCACTTCGATGATATCGCCCACTTTCTTGCCATACAGTTCCTTGGTCACTTCTTCAGACATGACATCATTCACGCCATGAACATAAGCCAGCGGATAATCTACAGTGACAAGTATGTCGCCGGTTTTGCTATCGACAACCTTGTAATTTAGCTCGACGAATTTTTCGTCTTCAATGGTATCTGACATGACTGGAAAGGCCTGGTAATGATAGAGTTTTATTAGAACAGCGTAGCGCCGAAGATTTTCACCTTGTCCTTTTCATAACCCAGCACCAGTCTGCCCAGCCATTCACTTTTATTTTTTTGTTTATCACTTTATATAAAACAGTGACATATTCTCCGCGGCGTATCATGCCAAGATATGAATAATCATCCGACAGGTTTTTCGCAAGGTCGCTTCTCGCAAACTGCTTGCCCATTTCAACCTCATTGGCACCCGCAATAAAAGAGCTCGAAAAATTGCGCGTGAAAGCACCGTAGTTTCCTTCATTGGAGTACTTGATAAGATCAGCCCACATCGGGTTGGCCAGCTCTAAAATCTCTTCATCTGTTTTTTCAAGAATGTTCATAAAATATTTCACCTGCATAGTGTTTCATAATTTTATCCATGGCGAGGACCGGCACTCTCTGGCCAATCCGCTCTCCGGGTAGTCAAAAAAAGGACCAACACCTGACATGTCAGTCCTTTTTCACAAATATATTTCCCGGCCTGTAAAAATCAAGCCACTATTTGCTTAGTGCCCTTCTGGAATTGCTTTCTCTACATCACCTACCAGATGGTAAAGCGGTGCTTTTTCCATCGTATACTCACCTGTCTTGGGATCACGGCGGGAAACAGTCAGCACGTGCCAGTTTTTATCGTCCAGCTTCATTACATCACCACGGTAGTAGTATCCCGGCCAGCGAGTTTCCTTGCGGAACAGCGTATGATGGAACACACTTTCGGAGGTAAGGAAACGATGTTTCAGCTCCCATGCACGCAGCAGTTCATGGATATCTGACGCAGCAACCTTTTCCAGATCTTCCCCCAGAATCGACATCTTCTTCAGGCCGATATTCAGGAGCTTATCGTTGGTCATGTAGTTTACGCCAAAACCGCCACAGTACTCATCCATCAACTTCTGCAGACGATCCAGACCCTGTCTCGGATTGATGAAGTTCGGATTGACCGATCCGGCAACGACTTCGTTTTTATATACGGCGTATGTCTCCAATGGCTTGTAGATCTTGGTTCTAAGGTCTTCGATCTGCTTGTCGGAAACACGGATTCCTTCTGCCTTGCCATCATCAATATATTTACAGGCAGCCTTGGCAGCCAGGCGACCTTCAGTGAAAGATCCCGATGAGAACGCGTGTGGTGTGCCACCTACGGCATCACCCGCGCCAAACAGGCCTTCAACGGTGGTCATGCGGTTATAGCCCCAGTAGTATTCCGGCGGAGATACGTCTTCCGGACCCGAGCACCATGCACCGCAACCCGTTGCGTGCGAACCCATGACGTAAGGCTCGGAAGTGGTCAGTTCAGGGTTTTCGTATTTCGGATCAACGTCCGTGGCCGCCCAAAGTACCGCCTGACCAACGGTCATGCCGAGGAAGTTGTGCCAGCCGATCTCTTCAAGGTGAGGATCCTGGAAAGCTTCCATGGTCACCATGTGAATCGGGCCGCGGCCGGCATTCACTTCATTGATTATTGCGTGGTTACGCAGACAAGTCGGAATGGGTCTGTGAGTTCTGTGAGAAACTTCCGGATCCAGGTATTCCTTGCCTACCATTTCCTGAAGTGCCGGGAACCACTTGGACTCGTACTCTTCACCGTAGGCATTCTGGGTATAGGTCTTGAGATGCAGGAAGTAGGCGCCGACAGGACCGTAACCATCTTTGAATCGAGCCAGTACGATACGGTTTTCCATTTGTGTCATTTTCGCGCCTGCTTCGATCATCAGACCATAGGCAGACCCCGACGACCATGGCGCGTACCAGACGCGACCCGCACCTTCACCCACTGAACGCGGTTTGAAGATGTTGGAAGCACCACCGGCACCGCAGATCACGGTCTTGGACTTGAATACGTGGTAGTTACCCGTACGCACATTGAAGCCTACCGCACCCGCGACGCGGTTCTGTTTGGATTCATCCATCAGCAGATGGGTGACGCAGATACGGTTGAATACCTTGTCTGCTGATTTCTTCGCCGCTTCGGCAACGATAGGCTTATAAGATTCACCATGAATCATGATCTGCCAGCGCCCCTCACGCAAAAATGAACCCTTCTTCTGGTCGCGCATGATGGGAAGACCCCACTCTTCAAAGTTATGCACCGTGGAGTCAACATGACGCGCCATGTCAAACAGCAAGTCTTCCCGAACCATACCCATCAGGTCGATACGTGCATAGCGCACGTGATCTTCGGGATTGTTCTCGCCAAATCGTGTACCCATGTAGCAGTTGATCGCGTACAGGCCCTGGGCTACCGCACCAGAACGCATGATGTTTGCCTTTTCTGCAATAACAATCTTTTTGTTCTGGCCCCAATATCTTGCTTCAAATGCAGCACCGGTGCCACCCAGGCCCGCACCAACAACCAGGATATCGATACTGTCCTCAATAATTGTCGAGTAGCTCATTAGTATTGCACCCCTTTTTTGATTTCCAAGCCATTGGATTGCAGTGTATGCAATCCGCCGTCATCCATACGGATGTATTTAGGCTCATTAAACAACAGTTGGCTGTCACGCATTTCCTTGCTTGGAGCAGGCACGTCTGCGAGTTTGGGTGTCGCCGAGCCCCAGGGCTTGGTTGTGATAGGCGCCAACAGCTCCATATCTTTTTTACCGTTGCGGAACTTGATACTCCACGCAATCGTGCCTTTCTCTTCATCACGGAGCACTCGAACACTGTGTCCAAGTGGTGCAAAGTCGGCATAACCGCGTACATCAATCGCCTGGTGAGGACAGGCTTTTACGCAGGAATAACACTCCCAGCACATACTGGGTTCAATGTTGTAAGCACGTCGAAGGGTTTTATCGATGTGCATGATGTCGGACGGGCAGATGTCAACGCATTCTCCACAACCATCACAACGCGTCATATATACAAAGGTTGGCATAATATATTCCTCTATTTTTTATAGTAAATTGGTCAAGTCAGTGCTAGTAGTGGTTTGGTCTTTCGGCCTTGATACAAAGCCCCATGTTTGGCGGGTTTTTGCCCATATACATAGGGATATCCGGGAATTTTGCTTGTACGGCAGGATCCGTCAAATCATAGTCAGGAGGCAAATTCTCCCGGGAACCATCGGCACGGGTAATTTTTTTCTGGTAGGCCGCAGCAGGCTTAAAGAACATATGGGCGAACTTGGAAAAATATACGCCGCCAAATAGAACCGTGCTTGACAGGATGAACAAGGCAAAGAATACAGTCAATCCACCGCCGGTAAATGACCAGATCAATGCGAAAGTCGAGGTGGCAAGCAGCGAGAGGATAAACAAATCCGCACGCTCGAACCGGAACCATGGCAGGCCTTCCGCAGACACATCAACGCGGATAGCAAACCAGAACCAGTATCCACCAACGGCCAGCATCAGTGCGCCGATATGCCATAGCTGTGGCAGGATGGCAGGTGTGGGTGTCGCCGGCGTCGGATAGCCAAAAATCATGATCGCGGTAGTCACAATGAAAATAATGGTTCCCCACATGGTCAACAGATGGGAAAGCCTGCGTCTTGGATTGCTGAATTCGCCGGAAGTTAATACTTCCTTCACCAGCACTGAAGCGGCAATCGATGCTTTTTCTCCAGCACCCACTGACCGTTTTGCGCTCTTCTTCGCTTTTTTCGCATTCTCGAAAAAATACTGCGCGCTTTTCTTGTGCATCATGTCAAGTATGGTCCCGACTATGACCAGCAAGACCATCAAAATGATGTACCCCTGCATGACGACGGTTGGAATTGATGCCGAAAGTTCGGCAAAGTGGTTGCTCGTGAACATCAGGTTCTCCTCAAAAAATTAGACGCAAAACTATCCTTAAATCGGTTGGCCGTCGAGTATGGTAAAAGTTACCCCGCACAAAAATTCTTCACCCTGCAGACCCACCGCCATTACTTTGAACCCACCACCATTACTTTACTTAATCAGCCCGAACAAAAATTGTTAAAAATGGGGTCAAAAAAGAACGCACCATCTTCCTGATAAAACTACTAGCCATTCGACTGGGCCGCCAAAAAAACGCCAGCCAAGTCGCTGCTTACAGCCCTCCGCAATGTGCGAGGTTTTTGCCGCTGCAGCGGCTGTGCAACCACGGCCTACCTCCTGCGGGTGTAAAGGGGAGGGCTGTCATCTAGCGTCCCGAGTGACCGCTGAGTTTTACCACCACTTTTTCACTTTCTTCGATAGTTGCGTAATAGGTACGCAGTATTTCCAGTACCTCGGGCCGGCTGAATTCGGCGGGTACTTCGGCGCCTTCGGATAACCATTTGCGCAGCTTGGTGCCGGAAACCAGCAAGCGATCCTTTTCATCGTGCGGGCAGGTGCGCGCCGATGCCATGCTGCCGCACTTGTAGCACCAGAAAGTCCAGTCTATCTTGAGCGGCTGCGTTTCCAGCGAATCCCTGGGGATGTCATCGAAAATGTGATGCGCATCGAACGGGCCGTAGTAATTGCCGACACCGGCATGGTCGCGCCCCACGATAAGATGGGAACAGCCATAGTTCTGTCGGAACAGGGCGTGCAGCAAGGCTTCGCGCGGGCCGGCGTAACGCATGTCGAGCGGGTAGCCGGCCTGAACAATGGTGTTCTTGACGAAATATTTTTCGACCAGCGTGCCGATGGCTTCGGTACGCACCTCGGCGGGAATGTCCCCCGGCTTGAGGTTGCCGAGCAGCGAGTGGATCAATACGCCATCGCAGATTTCGATGGCGATCTTGGCCAGATATTCGTGCGAGCGGTGCATCGGATTACGTGTCTGGAACGCCGCGATCTTGCTCCATCCCATCTTTTCGAACAGCTCGCGCGTTTCACGCGGCGTCATGAACAACCCACCGTATTTTTTATCGAAACCGCCCAGTGAAAGCACCTTGACCGGGCCGGCGAGGTTGACATCGCCCTGCGCCATGACCATTTTCACGCCGGGATGCTCGATGTCGACTGTATTGAAAACCGTTGCGCATTCGTGCGCCTTGTCGATGGTATACTTTTCAGTGATGCGCATCGTCGCCAGAATGCTGCCGTCTTCCGGATCGACCAGGGCGACCTCGCCGCCGGTCTCGATATCGTTTGCCGTGAGGAAGTCGGTGGAAAGGGTAATCGGGATGGGCCAGAACAATCCGTTGGCCATTTTCATGCCGGCACACACTCCCTGCCAGTCGGGAAAGGACATGAAGCCGTCAAGCGGGGTGAAGCCGCCGATCCCCATCATCACGAGATCGCCTTTCTCACGTGAGCTGACTTTGATTCGTGGCATTGAAAGAGCCCGCTCAAGCTCTTTCGAAAGCGCCTTTCCTTCGAGCAACAAAGGATTGAGGTTGCCCCCTCCGTGTGGTTTTACGAGTGACATGATAATCTTCCTTTCAGCAGTTATTATTCTTTAAATGCCGCTCCAAGGATTCAGATTTAATTCCAGATGTAGCCTTGCAAACAAATATTTGATTGCACATTTATGCTGATGTGGAATTGCCGAATTCTTCACACGACTTAATCTGCGGGGGCATCTTAAATTGCTGGAATAACCCCATTAACGTGATGCAATGCTAAGACTTTCGCCGCCAAATCACGATAACCCTTACGGGCTATAAGGTGATAGCTCATTGCAGCTATGGATGTTTCGGGCGGTAGTTGCTCATACTGTCGACCCTGCCGAAGATCAACCATAATGTCACCCGAGTGACTTAAAAATTACCAACACAGGTCCATAAGCTGACATGGCAAAACCGAATTCCGGGCACCACCCAAACCTGAGCTATGTCCTGCTGCTGTTCTGGCTGGTGTCCTTTGCCCTGTTCTGCAGCGCGGCTCCGGCTGAGGCTGCCAGTGCAATACCTGTTGTCGATCCGGATGCCTGGTGGATTTGGCCGCTCGCCCTGTTTGTCGTGTGTTTTTTTCTCGGCATCATCGCGGTTCCTGCGGGGGTTGGCGGGGGCGTGTTGTTTGTGCCCATCGTCGGCGGCTTTTTCCCTTTTCATCTGGACTTCGTGCGCGGCGCAGGACTGCTGGTGGCAATGGCGAGCGCGCTGGCGGCAGGCCCATCACTGCTGAAAAACGGCATGGCCAACCTGCGGCTCGCGATGCCGCTTGCGCTGGCCGCTTCCATCAGTTCCATTGCCGGTGCCAAGCTTGGCCTGGCGTTGCCGGACAACATCGTGCAAACCTCCCTAGGTGTCACCATCCTCGGTATCACTGTCCTGATGGTCTCGGCAAGGAAATCAGAATTTCCCCACGTGCCTCAGCCCGACTCGTGGTCCGCGGCGCTGGGCATTCATGGCATATTCCACGACGGCATCTCCGGCAAGGATATATCCTGGCAGGTGCATCGCACGCCCGCGGGCCTGGTGCTGTTCCTGGTCATCGGTTTTCTGGGTGGACTGTTCGGTGTAGGCGCCGGCTGGGCCAACGTGCCCGGGTTGAATCTGCTGATGGGTGTTCCGCTCAAGGTGGCGGCAGGCACATCCAGCATGATCCTGTCGATGGCCAGTTCTTCCGCCACTTGGTATTATTTGGACAATGGCGCGATACTGCCGATCATTGCAGTGCCCTCGGTAATCGGCATGATGATAGGCGCACGCATCGGCGCGCACTTGCTGACGATACTCAAGGCTTCCGTGATCCGCAACATGGTTATTGCGATCCTGCTGTTCGCCGGCGTGCGCACCCTGCTCAAGGGCCTCGGCATCTGGACATGAATTAAAAATGGAAAGCAGACACAAACCCCATCCCGAACAATTGCACTATGCCACGGTACTGCACTGGAGCACGCTGGCCGGCTTCATCGTGCTGATCGCGACTTTTGTCGTCTACATGTTCGGCTGGCTGCCTGCGAACATCCCGCTCCAGCAACTGCCGCAACTGTGGGGGCTGTCCGCTTCCGAATTCCTCAGGGCGACCGGCACGCAGACCGGCTGGAGCTGGCTGTTCATGATGGGCAAGGGTGATTCCGCCAGCCTGCTCGGCATCGCCATGCTGTCCGGTTGCTCCATCGCCTGCATTCTGGCTGTCATGCCCGACTATGCAAAAAGCAGGAACTTCACCTATCTAATGATCTGTACCCTGGAGGTGGCCGTGCTGGTTGTTTCAGCCTCCGGCTTCTTTACTGCACATTGAAACTGCCATGAAACATCCGTTTGATCACATCCTGCTTGCTACCGAACATACCGAGTTCGACAGCGGAGCCGAGCGCGTTGCCTTTGAGATGGCGCGCATATGCGGTGTTCCGTTGGCGGCAGTCGTGCCGGTAGTGAGCAATCCGGAATATGAAATCGTCGCGCCGGAACTGGCAGTTGTTGCCGAACGCGAGGCAGCTGCGAAGATAGCCGAGTTGCGCGCCAGCGCAAAAAAACAGGGCGTGCGGCTGGATATTCTTGCCCGGCGGGGTGAAGAACCCTACCAGGAAATCGTCGATGAAGCCTCCGAGCGCAAGTCAGATCTTATCGTCATTCACAGGCGCGACAAGCGCAGTTTCCTGTCCAACCTGCTGATAGGCGAGACGGTGAGCAAGGTCGTCGGCCACGCGCCATGTCACGTGATGTTTGTGCCGCGGGCTTCGGGCATGTGGTCGCACGGTGTAATGGCGGCAATTGACACCTCGATGGCCGCCGAACATGTCGCCACAGTAGCCGCAGCAATCGCGGTTCAGTGCAATCTGCCGCTCACCATCATCAGCGTCATCCAGCATGACACGCCGGCACTGCATATGGAAGTTGAGAGAACGATCAGTCACACCGTTGCCGTGGCTGCCGCTGCCGGGGCCCGGGTGAAAAGCCTTATTCTGCTCGGCAAACCCTTTGAACAGGTACTCGAAACCGCAAAATCGCTGGGAACCGATTTGATCGTCGTTGGCCGGCATGGCGAAAGCAATGTGGTCAGGACGCCCTTTGGCGGTACCACACAAAAGATCGTGGGGCTTTCCGACAGGCCGGTACTGGTGGTGCGTGTGTGATGCGCCACGGAACGGGTATCGCGCCGCCGATATTTCAAATCAGGGAAATTATTGTTTCTGCGCGCTGACCGCGGTGAGTATGCCCTGCAGTATTGCAGTGGGCGTGGGCGGGCAACCGCCGACCACCACATCCACAGGAATGACATTGGCGACACGCCCGCAGCTGGCATAGCTTTCGCCCCCGCCATCCGGAGACCCGTCATTACTACAAAAGATGCCTCCATTGCAGGCGCACTCGCCGATCGCGACCACCAGCTTGGGTTCAGGTGTGGCGTCAAAAGTGCGCCTGAGCGCGGTCACCATGTGGCGCGACACCGGGCCGGTGACCAGCAGCATGTCCGCATGGCGAGGACTGGCGACGAATTTGATGCCCAGCCCCTCGATGTTGTAATAGGCGTTGCTGAGCGAATGGATCTCCAGCTCACATCCGTTGCACGATCCGGCATCGACATGGCGGATGTTCAGCGCGCTGCCAAATACATGCAGGATTTCCTCATGCAGCCGCTGCGTAGTTACACGCAGTGCCTCGTCCGGCAGCGGCGCGGCATCTGTCTTGATGCCCGTTTTTATTATCTGCTTAATAAGTTGATACATTTGGGAGCCTCTACAGATCCTGTCCTGAATAACTGAGATTGAACGATTTGTTGATCAGCGGGAAATCCGGCACGATGTTGCCTAGGATGGCATGTTCCAGAGCCGGCCAGTTTTGCCAGGAAGGGTCATGCGGATGCACGCGCGCGAGATTGCCGTCCGTATCGGTGTGTATTGCCACCAGCACTTCGCCGCGCCAGCCTTCCACCATGCCCGCGCCGAAACCCAGCGCGGGCAGTTTTTCCAGCGGCAGCGACAGCTCCCCGCCGGGCATCAGCCTGCCCAGAATTTCGCGCTGCAAACGCAGCGATTCGAACAGCTCGTCGAAGCGCACAATCACACGCGCCGCCACATCTCCGTTGCGATAGGTCGCCATCTGCACGTCCAACTGGTCATAAGGGGCGCAGGGGAACTGCACGCGCGTATCCCATGCCTGTGAGCTGGCACGTCCGGCCAGGCCGCACAAGCCCAGTTGGGCAGCCAGCCTGGGTTCGATGCGCCCGGCCCCGATGAAGCGATCCTGTAACCCTGCATGCTCTTCGTAGATGCCGCGCAGCACACGCACCTCGCGCTCCAGCAGGGAGCATTCCTCGAACAGTGTACGCTTGCCCGGCTCCGTCAAGTCCGCCGCAACGCCTCCAGGAATGATGCTGTCCATCAGGTAGCGATGCCCGAACAACGCGCCATTGTTGCGCAGCACCTGCTCTTTCAAAATCCAGAACTGCGTGAAGCCGAACGACAGCGCGACATCGTTGCCGAGATAGCCGAGATCGCCCAGGTGATTGGCAATGCGTTCGCGTTCCAGAAACAGCGCGCGCAACCACAGTGCGCGTTCCGGCGGCGTGACGGCGGCGATGCTCTCCGCTGCCATCGCATAAGCCCAGGCATAGGCGACCGTGCTGTCGCCGCTCACCCGTCCGGCGAGTTTTGCACCCTGTTGCAGGCTCATGCTCTCGAAGCGTTTTTCGATGCCCTTGTGGGTGTAACCGAAACGTTCCTCAAGGCGCAGCATTTTTTCGCCAACCACGGAAAAGCGGAAGTGGCCAGGCTCGATGGTGCCCGCATGCACAGGCCCCACGGCGATTTCATGCACGCCCTGTCCCTCCACTTGCACGAAAGGGTAGTTATCCGCATCATCGGTAAGACTTTGTGCCGCATCGAAATCTTTGCGCAACGGAAAGCTGCCGCCATGCCATGCGCCGTGGCGCAACCATTTGCGATGATCCTGGCCTTCGTGCGCATAAATGCCGAGCAGGTCGTATGTCGCACGCTGCATGCGGTTAGCCACCGGAAAGATACTGCTGACATCCGGATAGCCGGGTTGTCCGGCGGGCAGGGGCACGCTCAGACAGATCAGGCCCGCCTCATTGACCAGCGCGATATGCAATGAGTATCCATTGCCCTGTTCACGATCATCGCTGCCCCACAATGCCACCAGCCTGCCACCGCCGTCATGCACGTTCCGGCAGATCGGCTGCAGGTCGTCGGGTTTGATATTTCCCGACCACGCGGGAATCGCGCCCGCGAGTTGGGTGAGGTGAAGATTGGGATGGTTGATGGGCATCAGGGAGCCTCTAAAAATTCAGAATTTCGGGATGGCAGGCTGGACACGGCGATGCGAAGCATTTGGGGCGGGCAGACCTGCTGCTTCGCGCTCCCGCACCGGAGGGTTGCACCCCACCGTGTCGCGCGAGCACCGCAAGGAGCCGCACAGCGAATGACGAGGCATATCATGATTGATAGACGAGGAATGAGCGAGCACGTGACGCCGCGATTCGCCCGAAAAATGAATTTATAGAGGTTCCCATGTTTTATCCGCCTAACAAAGCCGCCGCCTGCCTATACCAGTCGGCCAGATAGCGCGGCATATACAGCCCGAGGATCAGCACCAGCAGCAGGTGCACAAACACCGGGATCAACGCCGGCTGGTGCGGCAGGCGGCGCGCCGTGGTTTCGCCGAACACCATGGGCTGCACCTTGCCGAAGATGGCGGCGAACGCGATGCCCAGCGCGATCAGCAGTATCGGTGTGGTCCACGGATAGTCGTGCATGGCCGTGGTGATGATCAGGAATTCGCTGGCGAACACGCCGAACGGCGGCATGCCCAGGATGGCCAGCGTGCCCAGCATCAGTCCCCAGCCCACCGTGGGGCTGATTTGCATCATGCCGCGTATGTTTTCCATCTGCTGCGTGCCGGCTTTTTGCACCGCATGGCCGACCGCGAAAAAGATCGCCGATTTGGTCAGCGAGTGCACGGTCATGTGCAGCATTGCCGCGAAAGTGGCCACCGGCCCGCCCATGCCGAAGGCGAAAGTGATCAGTCCCATGTGTTCGATCGAGGAATAGGCGAACATGCGCTTGATGTCCTTTTGCCGCGACAGGAACAATGCGGCGACCACCACCGACAGCAGGCCGAATCCCATCATCAGGTTGCCGGCGAAGTGCCTGCTGGCCGTGCTGCCCAGAGCCCCGTCCACCAACACCTTGCTGCGCATCACCGCACAGAGCGCGACATTCAGCAGCAGACCGGAGAGCACCGCGGAGACCGGCGTCGGTCCTTCCGCATGGGCATCGGGCAGCCAGCTGTGCAATGGCACCAGTCCGATCTTGGTGCCGTAGCCGACCAGCAGGAACACGAAGGCCAGCTTGAGCACCGTCGGTTCGAGTCCGGCCTTGACCTGGTTCAAATGTGTCCATAGCAGTGCCGTACCGCCTTCGCCGAGCACGCGCTCGGCGGCGAAATACAACAGGATGGTGCCGAACAGCGCGAGCGCGATGCCCACGCCGCACAGGATGAAATATTTCCACGCCGCCTCGATGCTGGACGGAGTGCGGTACAGGCTGACCAGCAGCACGGTGGTCAGCGTGGCTGCCTCCATCGCCACCCAGATGATGCCCATGTTGTTGGAGGTCAGCGCCACCAGCATGGCCAGCGTGAACAACTGGTACATGCTGTAGTACAGATGCAGCATCGGTGTGGTCAGCTTGCCGTGATGTTGCTCGATGCGCATGTAGGGGCGCGAAAACAGCGAGGTGGTGAACGCGACGAACGCGGTCAGTGCGACCAGGAACACGTTGAATTGGTCGATGAAAAATTCCTCGCTGAATGCGACTTGCGGACCCGCATCGATCACGCGTATCGTCAGCACCACGGCCGCGATAAAGGTGCAGAAACTCATCGCCGAATTCAGTTCCGCCGCCCAGCTGCGCGAACCGAATGCGGCCAGCAGCAGGCCGCCCGTCAGCGGGGCCAGCAGCAGTGCCATGAGTTCCAAATCAATCATCCTTGAGCCTCTCCATGTTGGAAATGTCCAGGCTGTCGAAGGTCTCGCGGATCTGGAAGAAAAAGATGCCGAAAATGAAAGTGGCCACCAGCACGTCCAGCGCAATGCCCAGCTCCACCACCATGGGCATTCCGTGCGTTGCGCTGGTTGCGGCGAAGAACAGGCCGTTTTCCATCGCCAGAAAACCGACCACCTGCGGGATGGCCTTGCGCCGCGTCAGCATCATCAGCATGGACAGCAGCACGCTGGCCAGCGCGATGCCGATCAGGCCGCGCGTGATGCTTTCGGAGAGTTGCGAAATCGGCGCGGCCAGGTTGAATGAAAAGATCACCAGACCTATACCGACCAGCATCGTGGCAGGAATGTTGATCAGCGTCTCCACGTCCCATCTGACGTTCAGCTTGCGCATCAGGCGATGCAGCAGCCACGGCAACAGCAGCACCTTGAGCAGCAAGGTCAGTCCGGCGGAGTAATACAAATGGTGCTGGCCTGTCGAATATGCCACCACAAAGGTGCTGAGCGACAACACCA
>LSLI01000044.1 GCA_001577345.1 Candidatus Gallionella acididurans | reverse complement strand
TCTCAGACTCAATAACAGCAGCCCAGGCTTCAGCTTCAGCCTTAGTCGGATGTGTTGAGGACTGCTGCGGGTAGCCTTTTTTGCGGACGGAGGCCTGCCATTTATTCCTTTTTTCGCGGATATAAGCCATAATCAAATTAGTTTTAAAAGTTGTGCAACTGCGCCAAAATTGCGCCCGAAACTCATTTGTCGAATTATGTCAGGCGCTAAAACCCGCCTCAAATAAGGAAAGTGCTGTAGAGTAAATGATGGATTGCAAATCCGCCTATCCCAGTTCGATTCTGGGTCTCTCCTCCAACACGTTCAGAATTTCTCGGCTGGTTTAGATGCTATTTTGCTAATCCAGGGGGTCATATCAGATGCAATCCAGCCCGATTCGAGTATTGAGTGGAGACATTGGCGGAACCAAGACCCGCCTTGCCATTATTATTGTAGATGGCATCCAATTGCATACCGAGCGTGAACAAAGCTATCCGAGCCGGGATTATGCTGAATTTGACGAATTGCTGGAAGATTTTCTGCTGGGCTCTGATGTGCCGCAACGTGCAGCCTTCGGGATTGCCGGCCCGGTACAAGGCAGGGTGGCGCAAACGACGAATTTGCCGTGGCACATTGATGCCGATGCGATACAAAAAAAACTGGGCATCGAATCATGCAAACTGCTGAATGATCTTGAAGCGACCGCTTGTGGTTTGCCAGCGCTGGGCAGGGAGGATCTGCTGACCTTGCATGAAGGTGCACCAAACTCCATAGGCAATGCCGCAGTCATTGCGGCAGGAACAGGGTTGGGCGAGGCGGGTTTGTATTGGGATGGACAACAATACCAGCCTTTTGCCACTGAGGGAGGGCACACCAGTTTTAGTCCGAGTGATGAAATGGAAGTGGCATTGTTGAGACACTTGCAACAAGATCATGGCCATGTCAGCTGGGAGCGTATTGTTTCCGGGCCCGGCTTGGTCAGCCTGCACAAATTTCATAGCCTATACCGCGGCATCCCGATACCAGATTGGCTGCAACATGAGATGCACGAGGGTGATGCGGCGTCAGCGATAGCCAAAGCTGCGCTAAGTGAACGCGATGAGTTATCCTCGGAAACCCTGAATTGGTTTGTGCGCTTATATGGTGCGGAGGCGGGTAACCTTGCACTAAAGGTAATGAGCCGTAGCGGTTTGTATCTGGGTGGGGGTATTGCCCCAAAAATCCTGCCACGCCTGCAAAATGGCGCCTTTCTTGACGCCTTTTTCAACAAGGGACGTATGCGCCCATTGCTGGATGCGATGCCGGTCAAAGTTATCCTTAATGACCGGGCAGCCCTGTACGGGCCTGCTTTGCATGCATCCAATAGCCGACTTTGACCAACTGGCATCTCACTTGCTTGCGTCTGTCCCAATCGCAGCGCGAACGAGAGCGCATGCGCTATAATTTGCAGCCTGACATACCAACATTTTTAATATCTAACGGGCATCCGGATCATGAAAAATAGCACCCCATTTATTCTTCAAGTGCGCCCAATAATACCGGCTCGCCTGGCACGCCTTGAGGAGATTGCAAACAACCTCTGGTATAGCTGGGATCGTCCCACGCGAGCATTGTTTGCGCGTCTGCACCCTGGTTTATGGAAGGCCACAGGGCAATGCCCGAAAGCATTTTTGAAGCGTATTGACGAACAGCGTCTGGTTGATGCCGCCGAGGATCAGGTGTTTATTGGTAATTTTAACCGGGTATTGGCGGCCTATGATACCTATCATGATGTACGTTTACCGGCCACCGGTTCGGATTGGCTGCATAAAGAGGACCTGATCGCCTATTTCTGCGCTGAATTCGGCTTTCATGAAAGCTTCCCGATTTATTCCGGCGGATTGGGAATTTTAGCAGGCGATCATTGCAAGGCAGCCAGCGATCTGCGTTTGCCATTCGTTGGCATGGGATTGCTTTATCGGCAGGGTTACTTTCACCAGACAATTGATGGTGAAGGCAATCAAATCGCAACAAATAGCGATTCCCATTTCGAGGATTTGCCGATAAAGGCGGCAACTCTGGCTGATGGCTCAGAAGCCTACACTTCAGTAGATTTGCCCGGTCGCAAGCTAAACCTCAAGATATGGCAAGCCAAAATTGGACACATCACGCTCTACCTGCTGGATACAGATCTGGAGAGCAACAGTCCGCATGACCGCGACATCACCCATCGCCTCTATGGCGGAGACAAGGTGATGCGATTGGAACAGGAGATTGTGCTGGGTATCGGCGGCGTGCGTGCATTGCGGATACTGGGGCTTAAACCAACCGTTTGGCACATTAACGAGGGGCATGCTGCGTTCCTGGTATTGGAACGGATTCGTCAAAAGGTTAGCGATGAGGGGATGGATTTTTCGTCCGCGCTCGAATATGTGGCAGTCAACACCATTTTTACCACACATACGCCGGTGCCGGCCGGACACGACCATTTCAGCGCAGGAATGATGGGATCCTACTTCGAACATTATTATTCTGAACTCAAGCTGAGTCGTGATGAATTTTTGGCCCTGGGTAACGCCAAGGATAGTCCAGATTTCAACATGACTGCCCTGGCAATTCGTGGCACACGTTATAACAACGGCGTGTCACGAATCCATGGTGATGTGTCGTCAAATATTTGTGGTGACATGTGGCCGGAGATCGAGCAGCAGGAAAACCCGATGACCTATATCACCAACGGGGTCCACGCGCCGACCTTCCTGGCCTCTGAATGGATAGAGGTACTGGAGCGACATCTGGGAATAGAATGGAGTGCACGCATGAATGACGTGGACTTCTGGCAAGGTATCGAGGACATTCCCGATCATTTGTTCTGGAGCGTTCGCCAGTCCCTGAAAGCCAAGATGCTGATCATGGTCCGCGAACGTATCAGTGAGCAACATTTCAGGAATCAGGGATCCGAAGCTCATTTGGATCGTCTGCTCAAATACGTCAACCCTGAAAACCCGAATATCCTGACTATCGGTTTCGCTCGGCGCTTTGCGACCTACAAGCGCGCGACGATGCTGTTTGGTGATCTGGGTTGGCTGCGGGAAATCCTGCACAATCCTGATCGCCCCGTGGTATTCATCTTTGCGGGCAAGGCCCATCCGGCAGACATTCCCGGGCAGGATCTGATACGCCGTATCACCCAGATTTCGAAAATGGCTGAGTTTGTAGGCAAGATACTGATCGTGGAAGGTTACGATCTCGCCCTGTCGCGCAAACTTGTTTCCGGAGTTGACGTATGGTTGAACAACCCGCTCTATCCCCTCGAGGCCAGCGGCACCTCCGGCATGAAAGCCGGAATCAACGGCGCGATCAATTTGTCCGTCCTGGACGGATGGTGGGGGGAGAGCTACGACGGCAAAAATGGCTGGGCGATCAAGCCGGTATCCGAAGCATTGAGCGAGGAAGTTCGCACACGTGAGGAAACAAGCACCTTGTATGAGTTGTTGCAGGATCAGGTTGTGCCTTTGTACTATGGGCACAGCAAAATGGGGTTTTCGCCCGACTGGGTCAAAATGTCCAAGCGCTCAATGGCAACCATCATGCCCCGCTTCAATTCCAAACGCATGGTGGGAGAATATCTTGCCAAGTGTTACCTGCCTGCCAGCAGGCAACACCGCTTATACAAGCAAAATAACCACCAAAATTCCCTTGCCATTTCCGCATGGAAAGCTCGTATTCGCAATGCCTGGTCGGGAGTTGCGCTACGTCGTTTGGGCATTGAGCAGGGCAATATAAACTTCGGTGAAAACCTGAAGTTTGAAATTGCTGTCAGGTTGAACGGCCTGGATCCCAAGGACGTGGTCGTCGAAATGTTGATCGGATTGTTTACCAAGCGCGAGAAACTCAAGGATACAAATCATTACAGCTTCGAAGCTACCGGTACAATGACCGAGGCCGGTGAAAATATATTTGCGCTGGAGATTCAACCGGAGCAATGCGGAAAGCTTGAATATCGTATTCGCGCTTATCCGTTTCACGAAATGCTGACTCATCCGTTCGAGTTGGGTATGATGCGCTGGCTGTAAGCAGACAGCCCGTTACCCATATCTCGTCGGAAAGTGAGTCAGCATTGGCCGAATTGAAAATCCTGTTCGCGACTTCCGAAGTCGCGCCGTTGATCAAGACGGGTGGTTTGGCCGATGTCAGCGGCGCATTACCAGTTGCTTTGCGCGCCATGGGTATAGACGTGAGAGTGCTGGTGCCTGGCTACAACCAGGTCATTGCGCAACTGGTGAATTATCAAGTCGTGGCGACCTTCGCCGATCTGCCTGGTTTTCCTTTCGCGCATCTATTGTCCGGCACGATGGCAAATGGCATGCCGTTGCTTGTGCTCGACTGTCCAAGCTTATACCAGCGGGAAGGCGGGCCCTATCAGAATACCCAGGGACACGATTGGGCAGACAACGCGCTGCGTTTTGGCATGCTGTCCAAGGTGGCCGCTGAGTTGGGCAGCAGCACGTCACCTCTTGCCTGGCACCCTGATCTGGTGCATTGCAATGACTGGCAAACCGCCTTGACGCCTGCGTACCTGCACTTTTCGCCCGGCGCGGTACCCAGCATTGTCTCGATACACAATCTGGCGTTCCAAGGTAATTTCCCGCCCGAAACCGTGCAGCAACTCCACTTGCCGCCGTCATGCTACGGCATCGACGGTGTGGAGTTTTACGGAAACATGTCATTTCTCAAAGCCGGTTTGTTTTACGCAGACCACATCACCACCGTCAGCCCGAATTACGCCAAAGAGATCCAGCAAGAGGAACTTGGTTTCGGCATGCAAGGACTGCTGACCAGCCGCAGCGGCCATCTCACCGGCATACTCAACGGTATCGATACCGACGAGTGGAATCCGATGACCGACCCACACCTTGTCAGGCCATACAGCAGCGCAAACATGTCCGGCAAAGCCGCCGACAAGGAAGCACTGCAAAGCAGCATGGGCCTCAATTTAGAACCGGATACTCCGTTGCTCGGCGTGGTCAGCCGTTTCACCGATCAGAAGGGCCTGGACTTGTTGCTGGAAATCGCGCCACGGCTAAGCAAGCTTCCGGTGCAATTGGCGATGCTCGGCAGTGGCGATGCACAAATGCAGAAAGCCGCGCGCGATTTGTCGCACCTTTTTCCAGGCAAGATCGGCGCGGTGATCGGCTTCAGCGAAGCACTCTCGCACCAGATCGAAGCCGGGGCGGATATGTTCGTCATGCCATCGCGCTTCGAGCCCTGCGGCCTGAATCAGATGTACAGCCAGCGTTACGGCACACCGCCCATCGTCCATGCCACCGGCGGCCTGGTGGATTCGGTGGTGGACTGCACCGCCGCAACCCTCAAGGACGGAACCGCCAGCGGCTTCATGTTCGACGGCATGACCGCTGAAAATTTGTATGCGGCGATACAGCGCGCAGTCGGCCTGTACCACGACACGGAAAAATGGGAAGTTCTGCGCAAAAACTGCATGGCAAAAGATTTCAGTTGGCAAAACAGCGCGGAGGCTTATCGCGCGGTTTATTTGCAGGTATTGGGACGATAGGCTGCTTCCGCTACCGGCGGTCCGCCCTCAATCGCTACTTATTATTCAGGACATCAAGAAACACCACTCCGTAACGCGCCAGCTTGGCTTGCCCGACACCGCTGATTTCTGCCATTTCTTCCAGTGTGGCGGGACGCCGGTTGAGGATTTCCAGCAGGGTGCTGTCGTGGAAAATCACATAAGGCGGCACGCCCTGTTCACGGGCAAGCGCCAGACGTTGGGCTTTGAGGGCAAGCCACAGTGGATCGTCATTCGCACCGGCAAAGGGTCCCCGCGTCTTGTCTTTCCCCTGGGCATTGAGCTCTGTTCGTTGCGCTTTGCGCCCAGTTTTGCGAATCGCCGGATCGGCGTCGCGGCGCAGCCATACGGATTGTTCCCCACGCAGCACCGGGCGCGCGGCCTCGGTAAGTTTGAGTCCGCCATAGGCTTCAATATCTGATTCCAGCAGGCCGCCCGCTACCAGTTGGCGGTACACGCTGTTCCATTGCGCGGCATTTAGTTCCTTGCCGATGCCGAAGGTTGAAAGTATGTGATGGTTGAATTGTTCGACCCGCTCAGTGGCCTTTCCGGTCAGCACATCGCCCAGGTGTCCCGCGCCGAAGCGTTGACCGGTTCGGTACACGCAGGACAGCGCCATTTGCGCCGGTAGCGTCGCATCCCAGGTATCTACGGGCTCGAGGCAGTTATCGCATTGACCGCAGTTGCCGGGATGCTCCTCACCAAAATAACGCAGCAAGGACTGATGGCGGCAGGTGGTGGACTCGCAGTAGCCGAGCAGGGCGTCGAGCTTCCGCCGCTCCAGGCGCTTGCGTTCTTCCGGAGCCTCGCCGCTGTCTATCATATGACGCATAGCAACCACATCACCCAGGCCGTAGGCCAGCCAGGCATTGGCAGGCAGGCCGTCGCGCCCAGCCCTGCCAGTTTCTTGATAATAGGATTCGAGACTCTTGGGTAAATCCAGATGAGCCACGAAGCGCACGTTGGGTTTGTCTATGCCCATGCCGAACGCCACGGTTGCCACCATCACCACGCCTTCTTCGCGCAGGAAGCGGCTCTGGTTCTTGCTGCGCGTCGCGGCATCCAGCCCGGCGTGATAGGACAGGGCATCCCAACCGCGCAACTTCAGCCATGTTGCGGTTTCCTCGACCTTCTTGCGCGACAGGCAATACACGATGCCTGCATCGTCCGGATGTTCTGCCACAAGAAACGCTTGTAACTGGTTGCGCGCATTGTTTTTCAGGGTGACGCGATAGCGGATGTTGGCGCGATCGAAGCTGGAGACGAACTGGCGCGCCTGTTCCAAGGCCAGCCTTTCGATAATTTCCCCGCGCGTCGGTGTATCTGCCGTTGCGGTGAGCGCGATGCGCGGCACATCCGGGAAGCGCTCATGCAATATTGTCAGCGCGCGGTACTCGGGCCGGAAGTCGTGACCCCATTGCGAGACACAGTGAGCCTCGTCAATGGCAAAGAGGGCCAGACCGGAGTCATCCTGGACCTGCTCCAGCAACGCAAGAAAGCCAGACATCAGCAGGCGTTCCGGGGCGACATACAGCAGATCCAGTTCGCCGCGCAGCAGTTTGCTTTGCACTTCGCGGGCGGCCTCGGCAGCGATGCTGGAATTGAGGAAGGCAGCCTTCACCCCGAGCTGGCAGAGCGCATCGACCTGATCCTGCATCAGTGCGATCAGCGGCGAAACCACGATGCCGGTTCCCCGGCGCAGCAAGGCAGGGATTTGATAACACAGTGATTTGCCGCCCCCGGTCGGCATCAGCACCAGCGCATCTCCGCCGGCCGTAACGTATTCGATCACGTCCTGCTGTTCACCGCGGAAAGCGGGGTAGCCGAATACGTCATGGAGTATTTGCTGGGCGGAACGGAGTGTCATGGCAGTTCAGGGCGGAGTGATTTAAAGACAGGGGCTGCAATTCCAGAAATGTATCGGCTTCATCTCAAATCAGTGGTAGCATTTTAACGCGTGAAATACCTTACAGGAGTGAAACAATTGGATAAAGCACCGGAAAACCTGGTTGAGGTTAGCGATCTGCATTTCGCATATGGCAAACGAGAGGTGCTCAAGGGCATCAGCCTCAACATCCCGCGCGGAAAAATTGTCGCCATTCTGGGTGTCAGCGGAAGTGGCAAGAGTACGTTGCTGCGCCATTTTGGCGGACAGCTACGGCCATCGCGCGGCAGCGTGAAAATCATGGGCAAGGTGATCCACGAACTCGACAGTGATGAACTGTACTCGTTGCGCCGGGAAATGGGCATGATGTTTCAAGTAAGTGGCCTGTTCAGCGATTTGTCCGTTTACGATAATCTTGCCTTCCCGATGCGGGAGCATACCGATCTTCCGGAAGAAATGATCAACGATCTGGTATTGATGAAACTTCAAGCTGTGGGCTTGCGTGGTACACATACGTTGATGCCGGGTGAACTGTCGGGTGGCATGCAGCGCCGCGTGGCTTTGGCGCGCGCGATTGCCCTTGATCCCGCCCTGATCATCTACGACGAGCCATTCGCGGGTCTAGATCCGATCTCGCTCAACACTATCGCCAGTCTGATCCGCCGGCTGAATGACGCGCTGGGCGTAACTTCAGTCGTGGTGACATATGACATGTCTGAATCGCTCAAGATCGTCGATTATGTATATTTCATCCACGATGGCAAAGTAGTGGCAGAAGGAGAGGCAGCCGAGCTTCTTGACTCCAAGGATCCATTCGTCCATCAATTTGTTCATGCTGAACCGGATGGACCTGTCGCCTTCCAATATCCGGGCGAACCTTATGCCGCGGATATGGGTATCAATGGTGCAACGATCTGATCTTTTCAGGCTCGAAGGCAGGCTAACTGTGATCGCGGAAATATCCGATCAACCCGCTGGTTGATGTATCGTGCCTTAGGGCGGAAGCTTTGTCGCGAAGTTCCGGCAGGATTTTCCCCGCCAGCTGCTTGCCCAGTTCCACACCCCATTGATCGAAAGCATTGGTGTTCCACACCACGCTTTGCACGAATACCTTGTGTTCATAAAGCGCTATCAGCATGCCCAGCGTGCGCGGGTCGAGCTTGTCGAACAACAATGTGTTGGTAGGTTTATTGCCGGGAAATACTTTGTGCGGCAGCAAGGTTTCCAGTGCATCACCGCGCAAGCCTTGCGCAAGGAGTTCGGCGCGGGCTTCCTGGGCGGATTTTCCGAGCATCAATGCCTCGGTTTGCGCGAAGCAGTTGGCAAGCAGGATCGCGTGATGTTCACCCAGAGGGTTATGGCTGTGCAGAGGTGCCAAAAAATCCGCCGGAATCATCCGCGTGCCCTGATGGAGGAGCTGGTAGAACGCGTGTTGACCGTTGGTGCCGGGTTCTCCCCACATCACCATGCCGGTATCGTAATCCACCGCGTTACCGTCGCGATCAACATCCTTGCCGTTGCTTTCCATTTCCAGCTGTTGCAGATAGGCCGGGAAACGGTGCATGTATTGGTCGTAAGGAAACACGGCGTTCGAGCTTGCCCCGAAGAAGTTGCCGTACCAGATGCCGAGCAGCCCCATTAATACCGGAATGTTTTCTTCCATCGGTGCGCTGCGGAAATGCTGGTCCATGGCATAACCACCCTCAAGCAGTTCCTCGAATTTATCCATGCCGACGAACAGCGCGATCGGCAAACCTATCGCCGACCACAGGGAATAACGCCCGCCTACCCAATCCCAGAATTCGAACACGTTGTCAGGGTTGATACCGAACTGGGAAGTGGCGACAAGGTTGGTTGAGACGGCTGCAAAATGTTTCGCTACGGCCTGTTCATCCCCCAATTGCTCGACCAGCCAGGCGCGTGCCGAGCGGGCATTGGTCAGGGTTTCTAAAGTGGTAAAGGTCTTGGAGCTGACGATGAACAGCGTTGTTTCTGCTTCAAGCTGCTTCAGGGTTTCGACAAGATGCGTGCCATCCACATTGGAAACGAAATGCGCGCGCAGGTTCGGGCTTGCATAATGTTTAAGCGCTTCACACGCCATCAGCGGACCGAGATCTGAACCGCCAATGCCGATATTGACGACGTCCCGGATAGGCATACCTGTGTATCCGAGATATTTTCCATTGCGCACGGCATTGGAAAAATTGCGCATCAGCCCCAGCACACGACGCACGTCCGGCATCACATCCCTGCCGTCCACCAGCACCGGTTGTTCGGAACGGTTGCGCAGTGCGGTATGAAGCACCGCGCGCCGTTCGGTGAAATTTATCTTCTCGCCTGCAAACATGCTTTGGATTCGTGCGGCCATTCCCGACTGGAGGGCAAGGTTCACCAGCAGTTTGATGGTTTCCTCGTTGATGCGGTTCTTGGAGTAGTCGAAAAGCAGGCTGTCGAGTCGCAATGAAAATTTATCGAAGCGCGCAGGATCATTTTGAAACATTTGGCGCATTTCGACTGGTTTGATTGCGGCGAAATGCGCGAGGAGCGCTTGCCATGCGGCAGAATGGGTAAGATTAGACATTGTGGTTAATAAATCAATAGCAAAAGATTATGATTCCGGTACAAGAATAACGCCGGCCAGAGGAGGCAAAGCAATCTCGGCGGAGTAGGGCAGGCCCATCCACGGGATCGTTTCGACATTGATCAGCCCGGCATTGCCCATATTGCTGCCGGCATAATATTGGGAATCGCTGTTCAGCACTTCACGATACCTGGTTTGCGACGGCAGTCCGATACGATAGTGGCTTCGTGGCACCGGAGTCAGGTTCAGGGCGATAATGGCGCTGGAACTATCCCGGGCGAGGCGTTGATACGACAGCACCGATTTTTCCGCATCGTTGCAATCAATCCAGGAAAATCCTTCGGATTGAAAATCCAGGTCATGCAATGCCGCCAGATTGCGATACAGGCGGTTGAGATCATGCGCCAGATTTTGCACGCCGCGGTGCAATTCATTACCCAATTGCCACCATTCCAGTTCCCATTTGGATTGCCATTCGCGTCCCTGAGCGAACTCGTTGCCCATGAAGTTGAGTTTCTTGCCAGGACTGGTCATCTGGTAGGTTAGAAGCAAACGCAGGTTGGCAAATTTCTGCCAGGCATCACCGGGCAACTTGGACAGCAGCGATCCTTTGCCATGCACGACTTCGTCGTGAGAAAACGGTATCACGAAATTTTCGGTATAGGCATAAAGCTGGCCGAAGGTAAGCTCGTTATGATGATAGCGGCGATGGACGGGATCGTGGCTGAAATAACCCAGCGTGTCATTCATCCAGCCCATGTTCCATTTGATTGAAAATCCCAACCCGCCAAGATAGACGGGACGTGATACGCCGGGCCACGCGGTGGACTCCTCCGCCATGGTCAGGGCACCTGGAAACTCCCCATGCACCATCACATTCAATTCGCGCAGGAAATCCACTGCCTCAAGATTTTCACGTCCGCCGTATTTGTTGGGTATCCATTCGCCCGCGTTGCGCGAATAATCGAGATACAACATGGATGCGACCGCATCCACGCGCAGGCCGTCAAAATGAAATTCAGAAAGCCAGTAATGCGCGCTCGACATCAGGAAAGACTTAACCTCGTTGCGCCCATAATTGAAGATATACGTACCCCAGTCCTGATGGAAGCCGAGTCGGGGATCTTCGTGTTCATACAGCGCCGTGCCGTCAAAACGTGCCAATGCCCAGCTATCCTGGGGGAAGTGCGCCGGCACCCAATCAAGGATCACACCAATGCCGGACTGGTGGCATGTGTCAACAAAGTGGCGCAACTCGTCGGGCGAACCGAAACGGCTGGTTGGCGCAAAATAACCGGTGGCCTGATAACCCCATGACTCATCCAGAGGGTGCTCGGAAACGGGCATCAGCTCAATGTGCGTGTAGCCCATGCCTTTGACGTACGGTACAAGGTCGGTTGCCAGTTCATTGTAGGTATAGAAACGACCATCCGGGTGGCGCTTCCAGGAACCGGCATGGACCTCGTATATATTGATCGCGCCGTGCAACCAATCCCATTTGCAGCGTTGTGCCATCCAGTCCGAGTCTTGCCATTGATGCTGGTTGGCTGTAGCTGCCAGTGCGGCCGTGCCGGGACGCAATTCATACCCCTGCGCATAGGGATCGGTCTTGGTGAGCAAATGACCTGTGTTGCGGTTGCGTATTTCGTAGCGATACAGCGCGTGCTGCTTGATCTCGGGCAGGAACAATTCCCACACACCGCTGGAGCCGTGCGAACGCATAGCATGTATGCGCCCATCCCAGTTGTTGAATTCACCCACAACACTGACGCGCTCTGCATTTGGTGCCCAAACGGTGAACCGCACACCTTTCACCCCGTTCATTTCTATCGCATGCGACCCCATCAAGCGATAACCCTGGTGCAACCTGCCTTCACTGAACAAATATAAATCCTGTTGCGAAATATGTGAAGGGAATTGGTAGGGATCGAATTTATCGTGTGTCACACTGCCATAGTGCAAACGCAAGCGGTAAGGACGGACAGGCTCTATTTTGCCACGCCACTCGAAAATACCTGATGGATGGATGCTTTCAAGTTGCTCAACGTCCTTTACATTGAGTAGAGAGACTTGTGTTGCATGGGGTTCGTATATGCGAATCACCCACTCCGAGCCTTTCTGATGCAAACCGAGCAAAGCAAACGGATCAAAGAGACGCGATTGTAACAATGGTTCGATCATCTTCTCCACTTTGTAACACCTATTCTTCTTGTCTGGTATGCCGATTGTAAACGATAATACTGCCACTTTATAAGATTTGTTAGGAATGGCCGACCATGAATGCCGAGCTGGGTTACCTGCAAAAAAAATATCATGTTGCGGTAGGGGATCCCGCGCCGCGCTTTGTAAGTCGCATCACAAAAAATACCTACGCGATGGTGCTTGCGGGGGGGAGAGGATCGCGCTTGCACCAATTGACGGACTGGCGTGCGAAGCCCGCGGTACCCTTCGGCGGCAAATTCCGCATCATTGATTTCGTGCTGTCCAATTGCGTGAATTCCGGCATTCGCCGCATCGGTGTAGCGACGCAATACAAGTCGCACAGCCTGATACAGCACATTCAGCGTGGCTGGTCGTTCTTGAATGGTCAATTCGGCGAATTTGTTGACCTGCTCCCGGCGCAACAGCGCATCAGCGAGGATCATTGGTACAAAGGTACGGCTGATGCGGTGTTCCAGAATCTGGATATCCTGCGCGAATCGAATCCGGATTTCGTGCTGATACTCGCGGGCGACCATGTATACAAGATGGACTACGGCAAACTGCTCGCCTTCCACGTGGAAAACAAGGCTGATATGTCCGTGGCCTGCCTTGAGGTGCCCATCGCAGATGCAACTGCATTTGGCGTGATGGGAGTAAATGAACATGCGCGCGTCGTCGAATTTGCCGAGAAACCGGCCAGCCCGGCCTCCATTCCCGGCAAGCCTGACATGGCACTGGCCAGCATGGGCATTTACGTGTTCAATAAAGATTTTCTTTATGAACAACTGGTTCGCGATGCAGATGACCCGAATTCCAGCCACGATTTTGGCAAGGATTTGATCCCTCAAATGATAAAAAAATACCGCGTTTTCGCACAGAGCTTCGAACATAGCTGTGTGGGCAGAGATGATGGCCATGAGCCTTATTGGCGAGATGTCGGAACCATCGACTCCTATTGGGAAGCCAACATGGAGCTGACCAAAGTGATTCCCGATTTGAATATGTATGACCAGGAATGGCCCATATGGACAAATCAGGAGCAGTTGCCCCCGGCAAAATTCGTATTTGACGATGATGACCGTCGAGGTATGGCAGTAGATTCGCTGGTTTCAGGCGGCTGTATCGTCAGCGGCTCAACAGTCAGACGTTCGCTGCTATTCTCTGATGTCCGTGTGAACAGCCATTGCGTCATAGAAGACTCGGTGCTATTGCCCAATGTGGATGTGTGTCGCGACGTTGTATTGAAGCGCGTCATCGTGGACAAGAACTGCAAGATTCCAGACGGACTGCAGGTCGGTCTGAATCCGGAAGCAGATCGCAAGCGTTTTCATGTCAGCCCGAATGGAGTGACACTGATTACTCCTGATATGCTTGGGCAAAAATCTCATCGCAGCCGTTGATTTTATTTTCTCCCGAGAACGGGAATCGTTCTAAATTATGAAGAAACCCGTTGATCTAGTTTTTCTCTGGCATATGCATCAACCCGATTACCGTGATTACTCAAACGGTGATTTCGTGATGCCATGGACTTATCTGCACGCCATCAAGGACTACACAGATATGGCCTACCATCTTGAGCGCCATCCAAAAGTGTGCGCAGTGGTCAACTTCGTGCCGATCCTGCTCGAACAACTGGAAGACTACGCAGATCAGTTTGCGTCCGGACAGTTGCGCGATCCGCTGCTACGCATGCTTGTACATGAGGATTCCTGCGCTTTGTCTGCCGAGCAGAGGCAATTGATTTTGGATGCCTGCTTCCGCAGCAACCACACCAGAATGGTTGCCCCGTATCCGGCTTATAAACGACTTCATGAATTATTCAACCGATTGCAGACTGACGGTGAAGCCGCACTTTCTTATTTGTCAGGCCAGTTTATGGCGGACTTGCTGACCTGGTACCACCTTGCCTGGTGCGGTGAAAGTGTGCGCAGGGAACACACCTTGGTGGTGCGATTGATGAGTAAGGCCGAAGGTTTTACCTATGAAGATCGAAAACAATTGTTCGATCTCCTCGGCGAGCTGATTGCCGGCATTATTCCGCGCTATCGCAAACTGGCCGAGTCAGGGCAGATAGAAATTTCCGCCACGCCATATTATCACCCTCTGGCTCCGTTGCTGATCGATTTCGCGTGTGCCAAAGAAGCAATGCCAGACGCACCCATGCCACAGGCCATCCGTTATCCCGCAGGTAAAATACGCGTTGCCGCACATGTCGACAAGGCCAAAAAAAGTCATGCCGCTCGTTTTGGCAGTGAGCCTGCCGGAATGTGGCCTGCAGAAGGATCCATCTCGACCAGCACACTGGAAGTGCTGGCAGAGCAGGGCTGCCAGTGGGCAGCCAGCGGGGAGGGTGTATTGGTGAACAGTTTGCACCAGTCACAGCATGAAATCCCGGATCGCGCTCAATACCTGTATCGCCCCTACAAGCTTGAAAAGGGAGCTGAAGGCTTGACTTGCTTTTTTCGGGATGACCGCTTGTCCGATTTGATTGGATTCGAATATTCGCGTTGGCATGGTCAAGATGCGGCACTTAATTTCGTAGAGCAAATATTGGCGATCGCAAATAATGCACCAACTGGTGAAACACCAGTTGTCAGTGTCATTCTCGATGGTGAAAACGCTTGGGAATACTATCCGTATAATGGTTTTTATTTTCTTGATGAATTGTATTCCGCGCTTGAAGCTCATCCCGATATTCACACCAGCACCTATAGAGAATACCTGAAACTCAGCCAGGCACGTTCTGACGTCGCCAAAGCGATCAGCCTGCCTGGCATCGTTGCAGGGAGTTGGGTATATGGCGATTTCTCCACCTGGATTGGTTCCAAGGATAAAAACCGCGCGTGGGATTTGCTGTGCGTAGCCAAGCAAAGTTACGATATGGTTATGGCTAGCGGGCGACTCAGCCAGGATGAACAAGCCGCAGCCGAAAAGCAACTTTTCTCTTGCGAAAGCTCTGACTGGTTCTGGTGGTTCGGTGATTACAATCCTTCTCATGCAGTTGTCAGTTTTGACCGGCTTTTCCGCCATAATCTGACTGAACTTTACCATTTGCTAAAATTACCTGCCCCACAAAATTTATCCGAACCCATCAGCCAGGGAAGTGTAGTGGATATTGAAGTGGGCGGTGCGATGCGCCGCGCAGCCGAATAGATTTTTTGCTGGATTTCTTATGTTAACTGGTCGCGCCAGCGGTATATTGTTGCACCCAACTTCACTTCCTGGTCCATTTGGATCTGGTGACTTCGGCTCTGATGCATACCGGTTCATCGATTGGTTGGCAACTGCCGGTCAGACATATTGGCAAATTCTGCCGCTTGGCGAAACAGGGCCAGGAAATTCTCCGTACATGAGTAGTTCTGCTTTTGCGGGAAACGTCCTTTTGATTGATCTCGTTGAATTATCAAATCACGGTTGGCTCAACAACGAGGATTTAACGCCAAATCCCAATTTTCAGTCTGACCGCGTAGATTATTTGCTCGTGCGCCCATTCAGAATGGAGCGACTCCTTCGTGCCGCAAAGAAATTTTTTTCCAGCGGCAACATCGATATGTTGCGCTCGTACACTGAATACTGTAACCGTCAAGATGAATGGTTAGATGACTATGCATTATTCATGACAATCGCTGAACGGGAAATTAATTCTGTTTGGAGTCATTGGCCTAATGAACTTTCCCGCAGGGAACCTCATGCGCTAGGCAAAATTAGAGAGGACTGTTCTGACAAAATAGGTTTTTGGAAATTCTGCCAATGGTGTTTTGATCGCCAATGGTCGCAGTTAAAACTATATGCCAACAAACATGGAGTTCGGATTATTGGTGATATACCAATATTTGTTGCTTATCAAAGTGCTGACGTATGGGCGCATCAGGAATTGTTTGACCTTGATGAAAATGGCTGCCCAACGGTGGTAGCCGGCGTACCACCCGACTACTTCAGCGAGACCGGACAGCTTTGGGGAAATCCCCTTTATCGCTGGGATGCACACGAGGCAAGCCATTACGCATGGTGGATAGCTCGTCTCAGAAATGCACTTCAGCAGGCTGACCTAGTTCGCATCGATCATTTTCGAGGATTTGTTGCCTATTGGGAGGTGCCGGCAAATGCTACCAACGCAATTGATGGAAAGTGGGTAGCCGGGCCAGGGGAAAAATTGTTTGATGCATTCGAAAAGGCGTTTCCTCTCATGCCTATCATAGCTGAGGATCTAGGACTGATCACACCTGACGTTATCGAACTTCGCGATAAATTCAGGCTGCCTGGCATGCGCATCCTCCAGTTTGCATTTGGAGAAGGGGATGAAAACCTCTTCCTGCCCCATAATTATGTGCCCAATACTGTTGCCTATACCGGAACGCATGACAACGACACTATTCTTGGCTGGTGGAATACCTTGTCTGGCCATGAAAGGTTTTTTGTACAAAGCTATCTGAAGACCGATGGCCAAAATATTCATTGGGAGATGATGAGCGCCATTTCCAAGTCAAAGGCAAATATAGTCATCTTCACAATGCAGGATGTGCTCGGGCTATCCGGTAACCACCGCATGAACTTCCCAGGCCATGATACTGGAAGCTGGGAGTGGAGGTTTTCCTTGAAACAGCTTCTATCTGAGTATACTCAGGCGTTAGCGAAAATGTCTTTGCGCGACGACAGAAACCATGGGTATATTTGACATAATATACATTATGCGTATTTCAGGGGAAGCAATGGCGGAATAGTTTCCGGTATGATTTTGCCTCCAATCCCCTGAAGTCCGTGGAACTAATTCCTATGACTAATTCGGAACTAATTGTCTGACATAGCCCTTTTTCACGCTTGTATCAGAATAGTTCAAGTGTTATAAAACCCAACCTGCCTGGCTTACAAAGATTAGATTTAGGTATTTGCGTCTGTTTTCATTTCCGATTAGCCAGCTCACGGACACTTGCGGCCGTCTGGCCAAACAGGAGCTTCTTCGCTTCTTCGGTCATTGGTGGCTGGTTTAAATATGGTTGGGCTTTTGCATAAGCGCGAACCGTGGCCGGCCGATTGAAAATTGCGTCGTGCCAGCGTTTGACGTTTGGGAAGTCGTCCAGATTCTGCTGTTGAGTCTTCCAAGATACGATCCATGGGTAGCATGCAGTATCCGCAATCGTGTAGGCATCACCCACAATGAACTCCCGTCCGGCAAGCCTGAGATCAAGCACACCATACAGGCGGTTGGTCTCTTTCACGAAACGATCTATTGCATAGGGGATCTTCTCTGCAGCATATTTGGAGAAGTGATGGTTCTGCCCGGCAATCGGGCCGAGGCCGCTAACTTGCCAGAATAGCCATTCCAGAGTTGTCTTCCTTCCGCGCAGATCTTTGGGCAACAACTTCCCCGCTTTCTCGGCAAGATAGACCAGGATTGCGCCCGACTCGAAGACCGATATTGCGTTGCCCCCATCCGATGGGGCGAGATCGACAATTGCCGGCATCTTGTTATTGGGGCTGATGTTGAGAAATTCAGGCTTGAATTGATCCCCCGCACCTATGTTTACCGGGATGATCCGGTACTCGAGTCCAGCCTCTTCAAGAAACATTGCAATCTTGTGGCCGTTCGGAGTGGGCCAATAATAAAAATCGATCATTGCAGCTCCTTTTCTATTCCAAAAAAGGGAAAACCTGGGGCACGACGAGCGATGCCGCCGTGAGTATCGAGCATATAGCACCTTGCCAATAGCATGCCACAAGCTTGACGCCCATAGATAATTTAGTTCAGCCCTGAGCAACCGATTGCAACGTCATCAAGTTGGACATTGCCGAATTTCTGCAACCCGTCGAGCCCACACTATACCCAGTGGTAGGTTTGGTGACTCAATCAACCAAACTGTTAATTTAAAATAATTAATTAGACAGTATAAGTTTTTATAATTAAACAGAACAATATGCTAAATCACAATCCCACAACAAACATATAATATACTGACTATTAATGTTTAAATATTATAAATAGGCAATATTATTTCCTGAAATAAATATATTGACACGGACTGTCTAATATATATAATTAAGACTGTCTAATTAATTAGTGGACTGTCTAATTATGCTAACCAGTTTTGAAGTGATTGAGGCTGCGAACATTTCTCGAGCGACTCTTAACAATTACATTTCACAAGGTTTGCTGCCACGCCCCTTGGTAAAAAATCCGGAGCCGGGCACTCCAACAAGTGCGCGTCAGATCGGGTATTTTCCTGAAGAGGTATTAATACGTTTGGAGCGTATCAGTGAATTGAAAAAAGAAGGATATGCGATGGCAGAAATCGCCAGTCAGCTGGAGGCAGAGGGTTTTGAGGTGCCTTTAAAAATGACTGCTCCGCACGATGCCAGCAAATCATACGAATCAAGCACAGGGCAGTCTGTGGAAGACATAACACTAGGTTCAAACAATATTCCACGAACTGTCATGCCATCGAAGTCAAATTTGCTTAGATTAACTATTGACCATATTCCCTACCCTGCCTATATGGTCAACTACAATTTTGAAATTACTTGGTTTAACGAGGAGGCGCGTTCCGAGCTGCTGGGGGCATTCGAGCACCTGCCTGCGGACATCAAAGAGCGTAATGCACTGACTTATCTGCTCAAGGGGCGACTGGGCAGAGATGGTGCCAATCGTGAAGAGTTGCTTCAATTTTATCTTCTTTTGGGCAAAGGCCGTTTTTCGCGAAATGAACTGATGAATATACTCACTGGCCAAGCTGATGCCACGCCAAAACAAAGGGAAGAGTCTTTGGCTGAATTGCGTCCTAATGGCACCCTTGTGGAACTGCCGCTTACCCTGCGCCTGGAAAACAATGAGCTGGCTCACTACAACGTCTACGCCTCTTACTACCGCGAAGGTATCCTGTTCATTCATCTTTCCAGTCATGCCGAGAGCGAAAGTTTGCTGGGTTTGCTCGAGAGGCGTGACGAAGTAATCCGCAACCTGCTAAAAAAACACCTACCCGTATTGACAGATGTTGCTGTGCTGGTTGCGGACTTGCAAAGTTCAGTGCGCATCTGCACCGAATTGCCGCCGGAGGAATACTTTGAGCTCATCAATCAAATATGGGCCGCAATGGAACCAATATTCAGAAAATACTACGGCACTCACGGCAAGCATGTCGGTGATGGCATGGTTTACTATTTTTTTCCCCAGCCTGATTGCAACTATATCTTCAATGCCCTGATGTGCGCACAGGAAATGAAAGCCGCCATGCGCAGAATAAGCAAGGCGTGGCAATTGCGCAAGAATTGGATGAATGAGTTATATCTCAATACGGGCTTGAACGAAGGGCATGAATGGCTGGGCATTTTCCACATAGAAACCAAGGTGGAATTCACTGTTCTCGGCGATACCATAAATCACGCCGCACGGTTGTCCGACTTTTCGCGGGGTGGTGCGATCTGGGCCACCAAAAACTTGCTCGGGAAACTGCCTGCGAAAGAACGGCAACGCGTGAAGTTTGGAATCCGTCGCAAGGATGCTGAGGGGCGTGAAGTGGTTGTCGGGGCATTCTATTCGCGAATTTCAGAATTGGCTTATCTAAATGATGCGGTACGAAATGAAAAACTAAACGATATCGCAGCACTTCCCGTCACGGAAATTATGGAGATAGGAGCCTGATTATGGAATTAACCAATACTAATACCATGCAAGTCTCAACCGAAATTGACGAAGGCTTGAGAATTTCTGCTGTTGCTTTTGAGACCAGCGATGCCGTTATGGTTACTGATGCCGATGGCAATATTATTCGGGTCAACCAGGCTTTTTTGGATGCCACCGGATACAGTTCACACGAGATCATTGGAAAAAATCCACGGGTAATGAGTTCGGAAAAACATGACAAGTCTTTTTATAATGAGATGTGGCGACAATTGCTTCAAGTCGGTTTTTGGTCAGGGGAAATTTTTGGCAAGCGTAAAAATGGTGAAATCTATCCTAAATTTGCAAAAATTACAGCTGTAAAAGACAAACATCAGCGGGTCACTCATTATGTTGCCGTTTACAACGACCTAAGCGAACGCAAAAGAAGCGAAGCGGAAATCCGCAACCTTGCTTTTTATGATGCGCTTACCAAATTGCCTAACCGTCATTTGTTTGTGGACCGCTTTAGTGCAGCCTTGGCTGGTGCGTTCCGCCTGAATAGTTATGGCGCGGCAATGCTTATTGATTTGGATCGATTCAAAATACTTAATGACACGGTAGGCCATGAATGCGGGGATTTGTTATTGATTGAAGTGGCAAGCCGGCTGCGTGCCTGTGTGCGAGAAATGGATACGGTGGCAAGATTAGGTGCGGATGAATTTATCGTGCTTATTGAAAATGCCAGTGATGATCAGGATGATGCTTCACGCAAGGTTGGGCTGGTCGCCGAAAAAATTCGCGGGTCATTGGCACTCCCCTATCATTGCAAAGGGCAGCAGCTTCTCAGTTCGCCCAGCATAGGTGTCAGCTTATATGGCGGGAATGAAAAATCGGTAGATGTAATAATTCACCAGGCTGAAATGGCGATGTATCAAGCCAAAGACGCCGGGCGTAACACAATCCGGTTCTTTGATCCTGTCATGCAAAACAAAGTTGCGCTGCACGCCTCAATGGAGCACGATTTACGCAATGCAATTGCTCAACGACAATTGCACTTGTACTATCAGATACAGGTAGACAAAAATCACCAACCAACAGGGGCAGAGTGTTTGTTGCGTTGGATTCACCCGGTGCGCGGCTTGGTGTTGCCCAACATTTTTATTCCTATTGCAGAAGAAAGCAATCTGATACTCGACATCGGTCATTGGGTTCTCGACAATTCCTGCAAGCAATTAGCCTTATGGGCTAGACATGAACAAACGCGCCGTTTGACACTGGCTGTTAATGTCAGCGCAAAACAATTTGCCATCCCGGATTTTGTGGATAATGTAGCGAGAATATTGAAGGAGCACGAAGTTGATCCGGCTCGACTTAAACTGGAACTAACCGAAAGCGTCATGCTGGAAAATATGGCTGCTACCATTGATAAAATGCACGCGCTTAAAGCACTCGGGGTCAGTCTGTCCATGGACGATTTCGGTATCGGCTATTCATCGCTGTCCTATTTGAAAAGGCTGCCGCTGGATCAGCTCAAAATTGACCAGGGATTTATTCAGGGAATTACGATGGATGGAAGCGATGCCATGTTGGTGCAGACTATCATCGACCTGGCGACCAATTTCCGCTTGAATGTGATTGCTGAAGGAGTGGAAACCGAAGCGCAACTGACATTCCTGAAGCATCATGATTGCATGGCATTCCAAGGCTTTTTGTTCGGTGAAGCCTTGCCTATTCATGAGTTTGAATTACGGTTATGCTGAACAGCCATTGAATTACAAAGCCCCCACCTGCTGATAAGCTGCGTGCCTTTTGCCGCTGTTAGGCTGTCGATGCCTATCTGCTTCATCTGCGTGGATACATGACAGCTATCAAACGGCAACCGACTGACTATTCCAGTCACGCTTCACGTTTATGGGCCGATCATTTCTTCGTGCTCATTCTCAGCAGCCGTGAATCACAATGCATGTCCCTGTCCTTTATCATGCATGCGCTTGCTCTCTTTCCGGTTTGCGGTACTTTGCGCAGCTTGGGTTGAGCAAAACTGGCACTGATCCGGCTGTCCGAATTATCGGGCCTATAACCCGTAGGTGTAATCCATTGGAAGTATATCTATTCACCCATCCTAACTATAGACACAGGTGTCGTTATTAAGACAAATTGCCTTATTATAAATAATAAAGATAAGTCCAAATGGGGAGAGTTTCTTTTAGCAAGAGACTGGCTATTCTAACAGTCTGTTTTTTTTCACGTGCAGCCTTTGCCGGAAGCGGTGAGATCGTACTAATTCATACCGGCGACATTCATGGGCATCTCGTTCCAAGGCCTAACGTGCGCAGCGACACGGCAAATGGAATGGAGGGCGGCCTCGCCAGAATAGCCACCGTCATTAAACAGATACGCGCAGCAAACCCGGGCAAAACCATTTACTTCAACACTGGCGATACCTTGCAAGGTTCGGCCGAAGCCATGTTCACCCGCGGACAGGCGCTCATCGATGTGATGAATCTAATCAAGCCCGATTTCGACGAACCCGGAAATTGGGACTATCTTTATGGCACTCAAAGGTGGCTGGAGACTTTTGCAGGTACAAACAATACCCCGTCCCTACTCTCCACCAAATCAGTTGCCGCAAATCTTTATTATGCCTGCCCGGGAATTTCGAAGCCACTGTGCCCGGCGACAGTTTCGAGCACAACTGGAGTCTCGGACCGCCCCGCGCTGGGCGTGAACCCGAAGGTTCCTGACTTACCCAACTACATTGTTTTTCCATGGGTGGATCCGGACACTCCCTACCGGAAACTGGCCGGAAAACGACCGCTCCCCCCCTATCGTGTGGCAATCGTCAACGGTGTCAAGGTGGGCATTCTGGGCATGACCACCCAACGCGGTATCCGCTCAATCGGGCCACTAGTCACCAAAGGCTTCGTGTATACCGATGGCAACATGGAATTGCCTTATTACATCCATCGCCTGCGTAGTGTTGAGCATGTCGACATCATTGTCATGATTTCTGAACTTGAACTCGCCAGAACCGTCAGGTTGACTCAACGATTCCCTGGTGTCGATTTCGTTCTGAATGCGGACATGCACGAACGGACTATCCAGCCCATTGTCGTCAAATCCGGCACTGTGCTCGTGGAAGAAGGGCAGGATGGCACGATGCTCGGGGAAATCAGCATCAAGGTGAGCAAAAATCATAAGGTGCCCGGCGATGGCAAGCTGGCATGGAAGTGGACGCCGCATATCATCACCGATGACATCAAAGAAGACCCTGTAGTTGCCAGCAAGATCGCCGTGGTGCGCGCACCCTTTCTGACTGGCACCTTTGTCACCGGGCAGCAAGTAACGATAGGTGGAAACACCAGCACTTTGCTGCGCCCGGTAGATACTGTTGTAGGCTACACGGCGGTTCCCCTGCACCGCTCGAATTTCACTGACAGCAAAACCGACAATCCCGGAGTCATAGAAGGCACGTCCCACGACCTGATCGCCGACGCCATGCGGTGGGCAGCCGGCTCCGACTTTGCGACCCTGCGCGGCTTTCGCTACGGCACACAAGTGAAGCCGGGGCCAATCACCATGGAAGACATATATCATTTTCTTCCCGTAGGAGCGCGCGTCGCGAAGGTTTACCCCGTTTACGGCGGCAACCTGAAGGACCAGATTGAGAACTCTTCCAGGGGAACATTCGATACAACGCCCTGGATATGGACGGGAGGCTGGATGTTCGGTTACAGCAATGTCAGCTTCGATCTGGATATCTATGCCCCTTACGGCTCTCGCGGCTCGAACATCAAAATCGGCGGGATAGCGATTGATCCCAATGATCACGGCAAATATCAAGCTCCTCATGCGCCTTCCAAACCCTATTCCGTTGCCGGATACTGGTTTACGGATGATCCCGATACCATCAACAATTGCGGGAGTTGTTCAACTTCAGCGGACACCCCTGCGAACCAAGACAACAAGTCCTTGCCGCTACCCAAGGGAAACATCACCGTAGTGAGGGACGAAAAAGGCGATGCTCTGGATGTCACTGAAATCGTTGTGCGTTACCTGAAAACCCTTCCGAACATGACGGCAAATCCGGGTGGACACCGTATCAACCTGCTTAAACCACTGCCACTTCCACTTTTCAACAATCCCGAAATTCAACCA